>JAEKKK010000173.1 GCA_019510405.1 Gemmatimonadota bacterium
GCGCTGGGTTCGTTCGGGTGGCGACTGGTGTGTCGCGCACTGGCACCAGGCAAAGAGGCCGATCCGGCGGCGCGTCGCGATCCTGTGCCCGTCGATCGGGTCCGAGCGCATGCGCGGCGAGCGTGCGTTTCGCATCCTTGCCGACCGACTCGCGGCGCGCGGCGTGAGCGTGCTGCGGTTGGACTATCCCGCAACCGGGAACAGCACCGGTGATGCCCTTCGCGCGGGCGAGAGGGATCCTGATCTCGTCCAGCGCTGGTGCCAGTCGATCATCGACGCGGCGGCCCACGCGACCCAGCTCGTCCCCGGCGCCGAGATCGTGCTCGTCGGCCGGCGGCTCGGCGCGCTACTCGTGCTTCAGGCGAGCCGCGCGTTGCCGAGCATGGTGAAGGGCTGCGTACTCTGGGACCCACCGACGTCCGGTCGCAGCTTCGTGCGCGAGCTGCGACTTCGCGAGTCGGCGCGATTCGATCATCGCTACGCGGAGGAGCTGGCGCGCGAGCATCCGGGCATCGCGCTGCAGTGGGAGGGGCATCGCTTCGACCGACGGACGGTCGAGGCGATGGAACGGCTGACGCTCGACGGATCCGCGCCGTCGATCGAGCTCGTGGATGTCATCGCGCACGAGCCGGAGCGCGCCGTGGCGTCGCTCGCGCGCGCGTCTGGAGCGGAGCTGCACGTGACCGGCCACCGCGCTGCCGACGCGGCGTTCGACTGGAGTGTGTACGACGGGCCGGCGATTCCCGAGCAGTGCCTCGCCATCGTGGAGCGCTGCATTGCGGACGATGCGCCCCTGGTGGACGACGACGACGCCGTGGCCGACGACGTGCGCGTGCCCAGCGTGGCGTTTCACGGGAACGAGCACACCATCATGGAGGAGCTCGTCCGCTTCGGCGCAGCGGGCGCGATGTTCGGCGTGAGCACCACGCGCGTGTCGCACGCACCACCGACGACGGCGGCGCTGATCCTTCCGACGGGGATCGAGCCGTCGTCGGGGTACGGCGACATGTGGGCACGATTCGCTCGCCGAGCGGCGGAGCAGGGCATGGCGACGCTTCGCATCGACTGGCGCGGCAACGGTGAGAGCCGGCCGCATCCCGGTGGCGAAGTGAACGTGAGCTACGGCGCGGGTCGGAGCGAGGATGTCGTGGAAGGCATCGCCTGGCTCCGGGCGCACTTCCCGGGCGCAGGCACGAAGGGATGCCGCCGACGCTCGACCTCGACGACCTGGCGCCCGCGGTGGAGATGCAGCTTGCCGACGGTCTCGAGCGCGCGCTGAGCGACGGGCGGAAGTGGCGCCGGCTGCTGCGCGGGGGATACCACTGGCGCGACGTGGTGCGCGCGGCGCGCGGTGCGGCCGCGCGGCGTGGCTGGCGGCGCGTGCGCCCCGAAACGGAGGAGACATCGCTACTCGGCGGACGCCTCCCTCGCGTCGATCTCGACCGTCTCTTCCCGGGACCGGCGCGGACGCATCTGGTGTACAGCGACGACGACTTCGGCCTCCCGCACCTGCAGGCGCACGGGCACGCCGCATACTCGGGGCTGATGGCGCGTCCCCACATGCGGCTGCACGTGCTGGAGGGCTGCGACCACAACTGCAGCCGGGAATCGATGCGCGAGCGGCTCGAGCCGCTGCTGCTGGGGCTCCTCGCCCAGGATTGAGGAGCCCCGCCGGAGGCGATTGTGATCCAGGTCGCATTGCGATCGGCGACAAGCGGCCGCGTCCGTTTCGTGATGCGTGCCGGATCGTCCTCTGAGCAGCCTCCCTCCGCCGCCGGTGGCGGCCTTCCGTTGTTCTGTTCGCGCCCACCATTGGCGCCGCACCCCTCGAGCGCGTGAAGACTTTCCGTCTCGGACGACCGCTGTCCGCCGCCCTCCTTCTCACGGCCGTCGTGACGTCGCCTGCACTCGCGCAGGCGCGCAGCGAAGCCTCCACGCACACGGTGAAGCGTGGCGACACGCTGTGGGACATCGCCAAGCAATATCTCGGCGATCCCTACCTGTGGCCGGAGATCTACCGCATCAACACGGATCAGATCGACGATCCGCATTGGATCTATCCCGGCGAGGTGCTGCAGCTTGCCGCCCACGGCGCGCCGGTCGCTGCCGCGCCCGCGCCGGCTGCCCCAGCGGGCGCGCCTGCACAGGAACGCGCGGCGGAGCCCGTCGAAGCGCCTGCGCCGATGCAAGCGGGCAGCGCCACCGTCTTCACCCCGCAGGTCGTGACCTTCGGGCGCGGCGTCGCGCCGCGCGCGCCATACGTGCGGCCGCGCGTGCCGCTGGGTGACATCCTCCGGGCGCCGTTCTTTGCGCAGCGGGGCGGACCACACGGGGCCGGCCACATACTCGGTGGCGCCGACATCTCGGGAATCCACCTGGAGAAGGCGCGAACGGACTTCCACGTCTTCGATCGCATTCTCGTCGTGCCGCCGCGCGGCAGCGAGGCCAGGGTGCGCGAGAAGTACGTCGCCTACGACCTCGGTCCGACGGACGAAGACGTCGGCACCGTCGTGGTTCCGGTGGCGCTGCTGTCGGTCGTCCGCCCGCCGCAGAACAACGAGCCGGCGATCGTCGAGATCCTCGAGATGTACGGCACGCTGAGCGACGAGAGCCAGATCATCCCGCTCGACACGACAGGCGCCGGCGCACGTGGAAAGCCGGTCGCCGTGCCCGCGGGCGCCGCTCGTACGGCGCACATCCTGGAGGTGCACACGCCGGCCGTGCTCGCCACTCTGTACAGCTACGTGATGTTCGACCTCACGGCGAAGGACGGGCTGCGCGTCGGCGACGAGATCACGATCTTCCGTCCGCGCGACGAACGTAAATCCGTTGGCGGTCCGACGATCCCCGAGATCCAGATCGGCACGGGGCAGATCGTGCGGGTGACCCCGTTCGGCGCGACGGCGCGCGTGCTCACGCAGTCGCAGCCGGCCATCGAGCGGGGCGAGAGCGTCCGCGTGGTGTCCCGGATGCCCTGACGCGGTCCGGCCACGCGCTGCGGCGAATGCCGTAACGCGTGGCCGTGCATTACATTAGGCGATCATGACCGCGATCGCCCACTTCGTCGCCATCACGTGCTACCTCGGTGCCGCGGCGCTCGCCGCGACACCGTTCGCGCGTCCGGTCGGCGCGCCGGTACGCGGCGTCGTGGCGTTGCTCGGCCTCGGGGTGCTGGCGCACTTCGCCGGCCTGGCGGTCTACGCGCACCGCGTCGGTCAGCTTCCACTCACCGGCCTCGGTCCGTCGCTGTCGTTCGCCGGTCTCGTGCTGGCGGCGACGCTGCTGCTCGTCGAGGCGCTCGCACGCGACGTCAGTCTCACGCTCGTGGCGGCCCCGCTCGCCGCCGTACCGACGATCTGTGCGACGCTCATCGGCTTTGCGCCCGGTGTTGAACCGCCGGGTGCGCGCGGCGCGTGGTTGTTCGCGCACATCGCGCTGAGCTTCCTGGGGATCGCGGCATTCGCGACGGCGGCCGCCGCGGGTCTCATGTATCTCGTCGAGCGCCGCGAGCTCAAGTCGCGCCGGTTCGGCGCGATCTACCGATTCTTCCCGCCGCTCGCGACGCTCGACCGGGTGAACCACGTCGCCGCCATCGCGGGCTGGCTCGGGCTGACGCTCGGCGTCGTGCTCGCGGTGACGTACTCGGTCGCCTATCGCGAGCTCAGCCTCCCCAAGGTCATCTGGGCGACCGGCGCGTGGCTCTCGGTTTCGGGGATCGCGCTCGGCCGCACCGTCGGCGGCTGGCAGGCGCGCCGCGCGGCAGTCTACTCGAGCCTCTCGTTCGCGGTCGTGATCGCGCTCTACGTCGCGTTCCGCGTCGCCGAGTCGAACGGCGGAGGGCGGTTCCTGTGAGCGGCGTTCCGCTCCTCGTGGAAGGCGCCGCGCTTCCGGTGCTCGTCGTCGGCGGAGGTGCCGTGGCGGTGCGCAAGGCGGGCACGCTCGCCGCGTCCGGCGCGCTGGTGCGCGTCGTCGCGCGCTCGGCGACGCCGGAGATGCGCGCGCTGGCCGACGCCGGACGCGTCACGCTCGACGAGCGCGCCTACGAGACACGCGACATCGGCGACGCAGTGCTCGTCGTCGCGGCCACGGACGATCGCGCGACGAATGCGGCCGTGGCCGAAGACGCGCGCCGCCTGCACCGATTGGTCAACGTGGCCGACGCGCCGGAGACGGGCACCTTCGCCAACATGGCGACGCATCGCTCGGGTCACCTCGTCGTCGGTGTGAGTGCGGGAGGCGTGCCCGGAGCGGCGGCGCGGATCCGCGACGCCATCGCGGCGCGCTTCGACAGTCGCTACGCCGCGGCGCTCGAGCTCCTCGGGGCATTGCGCCGCAGCCATCTCGCACGCGGCGACGGCGGCAGTTGGCGCGCCCTCGCGTCGAGCACCGTGGACGAGCGATTCTGCGAGTCGGTGGAGCAGGGCACTCTGGACGATCGGGTGGCGACGTGGCGGTGATCGTCGTCGGCGTCAGCCACCACGGTGCGCCGCTCGAGATCCGGGAGCGGCTGACCTACCGTCCGAGCGAGCTGCGCGCCGTGCTGGAGCGCATCCGCTCCGAGAGCGGCGCCCGAGAGGCAGTGCTGCTCTCGACGTGCAATCGCACCGAGCTGTACGTCGTCGAAGGGGAGCACGAGGTGGCGCCGCACGCCTGGTCGCTCTATGGCGAACGACTCGGCGCCGACGCGAGCGGCTACGGCTACGTGCGCCGCGACCGCGACGCGGTGGAGCATCTCTTCCGCGTCGTCTCGGGGCTGGACTCGCTGATCGTCGGCGAGGCGCAGATCCACGGTCAGGTGCGCGATGCGTGGGAGGCCAGCCGGGGGGCGTCGGGAACGATGCTCAATCGACTCTTCCAGTCTGCACTCCTCGTCGGCGGACGCGTGCGCAGCGAGACCGCGCTCGGTCACGGCGCGATGAGCGTGAGCTCGGCCGCGGTCCAGCTGGCGAAGAAGATCTTCGGCTCGCTCGCGGGGAAGCGCGCGATGGTGCTCGGCGCGGGCGAGATGGCCGAGCTGGCGCTCGCGTCGCTCCAGACGGAAGGTGTGCGCGCGGCGATCGTCGCCAATCGCACCTTCGAGCGCGCGCAGGCGCTCGCCGCGCTGTATGACGCGACCGCCGTGCACTACGACGCCGCCTGGAGCGCCCTCCCAGACGTCGACGTGCTGCTCTGCTCGACCGCGTCACCGCACGTGGTCGTGACGGCCGACCGGGTGCGCGACGGGCTCGGGCGCCGCGGCGACCGCCCGCTGTGCATCCTCGACATCGCCGTGCCGCGAGACGTCGATCCGGCCGTCGGCGAGATCGAGAATGTGTTCCTGTATGACCTCGACGACCTTCGAGCCGTCGTACACGCGAGCGTTGATCGGCGACGAGGTCGAGAAGTACTGGCAGTGGGTGGCCGGCCTGGCCGCAGTGCCCGTCGTGACGCAGTTCCGTGAAGAGATGAACCGCGTGCGGGAGCGCGAGCTGGCCGCCGCGCTCCGCCGACTCGGCGATCTCACGCCCGAGCAACGATCCGCTCTCGAACACTTCTCCCAATCACTCATGAACAAGTTCCTCCACGAGCCTTCGGTCCGACTGCGTGCGGCCGCCGCGAATGGTCGCGGCCTCGGCGTCGTCGATGCGGCGCGCTACCTCTTCGCGCTCGGCGAGCAGGCCTCGTCCGGCGCGGCGGATACAGCAAACCACACCGACGACGAGGAGACGCGCTGATGCCGACGGCCGTGGTCACGGGTGGAGCGGGGTTCATCGGCTCGCATCTCGTCGAGCGCTTCCTGCGCGAAGGATGGACGGTCCACATCATCGACAATCTCGTCACCGGGAAGCGCGACAACCTGGCGTCCGGGGCGACCTTTCACGAGCTCGACATCCGCGACGCGAAGTCCGCGGAGCTGATCGCATCACTGAAGCCCGACGTCCTCGCGCACCTCGCGGCGCAGATGGATGTGCGGCGCAGCGTCGAGGATCCGGTGTACGACGCGAGCGTCAACATCCTCGGCACGCTCAATCTGCTGGAGTCGGTGCGCAAGCATTCGCCGAAGACGCGCGTCGTCTTCGCGTCGACCGGCGGAGCGCTGTACGGGGACAACACGACACCCCCCAACTCCGAAGAGACGAAGAAGGATCCGGAGTCGCCGTACGCGATCTCGAAGCTGAGTGTGGAGTACTACATGGCGTACTACGGACGCGTGCACGGCCTCGACACCGTGGCGACGCGCTTCGGCAACGTGTACGGGCCGCGCCAGGATCCGCACGGCGAGGCGGGGGTGGTCGCGATCTTCTGCGGACGGATCCTGCAGGGACGTCCGCTGACGATCTTCGGCGACGGACTGCAGACGCGCGACTACGTCTACGTGGGCGACGTCGCCGAAGCGATCTGGTTCGCGGCGACGAAGACCCTGCCGGCCATCGGCCTGCTCGACGCGCGTGGCTTCAACGTCGGCACGGGGATTGGCACGTCGGTGAACGATCTCGCGAAGATCCTCATCGAGGAAGCCGGGTCGTCGGTGCCGATCGACTACGCGCCCAAGCGCCCGGGCGAAGCGCAGGACTCCTTCGTCGACGTCAGCAAGATCGAGCGCGCGCTGGGCTGGCGTCCGCGCGTGACGCTGCGTGAAGGGCTCGCGAACAGCTTTCGCTGGGCGGCCGAGAAGAACGCGGCGGAGTCGGTCGCATGATCGCACTCCTTCAGGCGGCGGGCGCGGTCCCGACCTCGCCGAAGGAGCTGATCCTCAACGCGAGCACGGAGACGCAGGTCGTGCTCGTGATCCTGGCGGTGCTGTCGCTCGTCAGCTGGGCGATCATGCTCGGCGTCGGACGCGAGCTGACGAAATCGCTGAAGGGTGCGACCGCGTTCGCGCGCGAGGTCGAACGGGCGCCGCGTGTTGAAGCGGCGGCCGTTGCGGCGAGGCATGCCGGACCGAATGCCTCGCAGCGGTTGCTCGTGCGCGCGTTGCAGTTCCTCGGCGACACGCCACCGAGCACGGGCTATGGGGAGAGCAGCGGCGCTGTCCTCTCGGCGACGCACGCGGCATCGCGCGTCGAGACGCTGCGTCTGGTGCTCGATGCGGAGGCGCTCTCGGAGCGCGATCGTCTGGGCCGATTTCTTCCCTGGCTCGCGACGATCGGCTCGGCGAGCCCGCTGATCGGGCTGCTCGGCACCGTGCTCGGCGTGATCAACGCGTTCGTCGGGATCGCGACGCGTGGGTCGGGCAATCTCGCCGCCGTGGCGCCGGGTGTGGCGGAGGCGCTCGTCGCAACCGCTGCGGCACTCAGCGTCGCCATCCCGGCGACGTTCGGCTACAACATCCTCGCGAATCGGCTCAACCGGCTCGACAATCTGCTCGAAGGATTCGGCACGACGTTGATCGCGATGCTCGGGCGCGAGGGGCGACTCTAGCATGGCGCGCAGTCGTCGCCGCGAGCTGCCGCTCAACGCGGAGATCAACGTCGTCAGCCTGATCGACGTGATGCTGCTGCTGCTCGTGATCTTCATGATCACGGCGCCCATGATGCAGGGTGGCGTCGACGTCGCGCTGCCGAAGGCGGAGGCAAAGCCGCTCGACCCGAAGAGTGGCCTGGTCGTGTCGGTGGATCGGGCCGGCTGGGTCTACGTCGACGAGACCAGGATGTCGCTGGCGGAGTTCCGCTCGGCGTTTCGGACGCTGGCCGGCAAGCGCGCCGCGGACGGCGTGTATCTGCGGGGTGACGCGGGCGTTCCCTACGGCGTGGTCACGCAGGTGCTGGCGACGATGCGGGCCGCCGGCGTGGGCGACATCGGCCTCGTGACCGATCCGGAAACGCCGAAGTGACCGCGCTGACGGCGCGCGACGGACCGTCGCTGCGCACGCCGCTCGTCTGGTCCGCGCTGCTGCACCTTGGTATCGTCGCCGCGCTCATTGCATCGCGTGCGCCGGCGCACGTGCCGCAGCCGCCGACCTATCGCGTCAACCTCGTCGCCGCCCCACCGGGGCCGCGGCAGATCGGCGTCGTGCAGCCGACGCCCGCGGAGCCTGTGCCGGAGTCGGCGACACCGACGCCACCCACGCCCGCACCAGCGCCGCGTGCGCGCGAAACGCCGGAGCCCGAGCGCATGAAGGCGCCCGCGAAAGTCAAACCGGTACGCGTGCCCAAAGTGGCGACGCCCAACGCAACGACGCAGGTCAAGCCGGCCAAGGGGGCGAGTGTGGCCAGGCCCGAGACCACGCCGCGGGCAGGTGGCGGACCGACCGGCGGTCGCGGTGCCGACGTGGCCAACGTGCGGACGGAAGGGATCGAGTTCCCGTATCCTGTGTATCTGCAGAACGTCGTCCGGCAGATCGCGCTGCAGTTCAAGCCTGATCGCGGAGGCGCGTTGCGCGCGGAAGTCGCCTTCCTCATCCGCCGCGACGGGAGCATCAGCGGTCTCAAGCTCGTCACGCGATCGGGCAGCTTCTCGTTCGATCAGGATGCGATGGGCGCAGTGGAAGCAGCGTCGCGCTCGTTCGGGCCGCTGCCGCAGGGGTTCACCGACGACGTCCTCCCCGTCATCTTCAGCTTCGACCCACAGCTGATTCGCTGATGCGATCTTCCTTCCTCCGGCGCCTCCTCCCTGGCGCTCTCCTCATGCTGTCCGTTGCCGCCCTCCGCCCGCTCTCGGCGCAGGACAACGCGTCGCGCGGCGTGCGGATCGGGCTGACCTACGATCCGGGCTCCAAGCCTGGCGTCGTTGTGCTGCCCGTCACCGGCAGCGCCGGCGACTCCGTGCGGGCGATCGTGCAGCGCGACTTCGATTTCGGCGATCGCATCAACCCGATCGTGCTCGACGCAGCGACGGCGAGCGAGGCGAGCCGAGGGTCGGGCCCCAACTGGCCATTGCTGGCGAAGCTCGGCGCGGCTGCCGCCGTCCAGATCACACCGACGGCAAGCGGATTCCATCTCGCGGTCTTCAACGTCGCGACGAAGCAGACGGCCCTCATCAGGGATTATGCGACGTCGGCCGCCCCGCAGAGCCGCGCGTGGCGCGCTGCACTCCATGGGATCGCCGACGACCTGGAGGAAGCGTTCACCGGCGTGCGCGGCATCGCACGCACTCGGGTCCTCTTCGAGCGTGGCAAGCGGATCTGGGTCGTCGACAGCGACGGCGAGAATGTGATGCCGGTCTCGGACGTCGGTACGCCCCTCTCGCCATCGTGGGACCCGTCGGGGCGCACGATCACCTATTCGACCATCGTGCCGGCGGGAATCTCCGTGCTCGATCTCTCGTCAGGTCGCGCGCGCACGCTGGTGAGCGGCCCCGGAGTCTTCATCTCGCCCGTCTTCAGCCCCGATGGATCGAGCGTCGTTTACGCTCATGGCGTCGACGCGGGGGTCGACCTCTTCACGGTGCCACTCTCGGGGGGCGGCGGTCGGCGCCTCTCCGTGGGGCGCGGCAGCGACAACGTCTCGCCGAGCTTCAGCCCTGATGGCCGCCGGATCGTCTTCATGTCCGGACGCGCCGGTCATCCGGAGATCTACACGATGGACGCCGACGGCACGAACGTGGACCTGCTCACGCCACTCGACATCGGGGAGAATGCGTATCGCGCGAGCCCCGACTGGTCCCCCGACGGCCGGCTCGTGGCGTTCCAATCGCAGATCGGAGGAACCTTCCAGGTGCTCACGATCAACCTGCGCGACCGAAGCCTGCGGCAGCTCACGAGTGACGGACGGAACGAGGATCCGTCCTGGGCTCCGGATGGCCGACACCTGACCTTCGTCTCGAACCGCAGCGGCGTGCGCCAGCTCTGGGTGCTGGACATCGAGACCGGTCGCTCCCGCCAGCTCACGCGCGGCGCCCCTGTACGTGTTCCCGCCTGGTCGCCCCGTCTCGCCGCCGAATGACTTCCCCCTCCCGAGTCAGCGCTGGACCTCCCTCCCAATCCCTCCGGAGACCCGCATGATCCGTCGTACCGCCGTTCTCTCCCTCGCGCTCCTTTCCGTGGCTGCCCTCGACGGCTGCCGTCGCAAAGTGGTTTCCGCGCCGGCGCCGGTGGCGACCAATACAGGCAACGCCGACTCGCTGGCGGCGCTGCGCGCCCGGCAGCGCGCCGACTCCATCGCCGCCGCCGAGCGAGCCGCGCGTGAAGCCGCGGCGGCGTCCGACCAGCGTTCGGCCGGCGAGGCTGCCGCAGTGCTCGGGCAGAAGGTCTACTTCGACTACGACCGCGACAACCTGCGCGACGACGCCCGTGCGACGCTCGACGCGAAGGTCCCGATCCTGATCGCCAATCCCAGCGTGACGCTGTCGATCACCGGGCACACCGACGAGCGGGGGACCGCGGAGTACAATCTCGCGCTCGGTCAGCGGCGCGCCGCGCAGGTGAAGCGCTACCTCACCAGCAAGGGCGTCGAGGACGCGCGCCTGTCGACGCAGAGCATGGGCGACTCGCAGCCGGCGGTGCAGGGCACCGACGAGTCGGCATATCAGCAGAACCGCCGCGCCGAGTTCCAGGCCTCCGGCGCCAACACCCTGGTCGCGCCGAGGTCATGATGCGCTCCCGTCCTCTCGCGGCGCTCGCCGCGCTGGTCGTCGCCGGCTGCATGGCGTCGAAGACCGACATCCAGCTGCTCCAGACGGACATCCAGACGATGCGTGCCGAGACTGCCCGCAGCGACAGCGCGCGCCGCGCGCAGATCGAGCAGGTGCTCGGCCAGGTGATCCGCACGAACGACTCGATCCGCATCGTGAGCGCCAGGCTCGCAAAGCTCCAGGCGGACGTGCAGAACGATCACTATGAAATGAACCGGAACATCCTCACGCTCCAGGAGCTCTCCGGGCAGAGCCAGCGCCGCCTGCAGGAGCTTCGGGGCGCGATGGAGGAGCGGAGCCAGCCCGCCCCCGCGCCCGTGAGCCCCGCGGCGCAACCCGACAGCGTGCG
>JAEKKK010000174.1 GCA_019510405.1 Gemmatimonadota bacterium
GGCGCATCGCGCCGGGGCGCAGCAGATCGACTCGATCGTCGTCGGTGCCGTGCAGCCGACGGCGAAGGCCGCGACACGGACGACGATGCGCCCGAGCGAAGTGAGCGCGCTGCGTGTCGGTGCGGCGATCGCCGTGACCGGCGTCCTCGTCGCACCGTTCGACGTCGCGATCACGCGGCGGCTCCGGTCCCCCGACCTCCAGAGCTCCGCGTCGTGGCGCGCGGGCGCCGTCGTGTTCGACGCGTACGGTGCGCCGGGCTCGCAGGTCGTCGGCCCCCTGCTGGCGATCGCCGGCAGCGTGACACGCAACCCGACCATGTCCGACGTCGGCATCCACCTGTCCGAGTCGTACGCCACCGCCGGAGCGGCGGTGTTCGTCATCAAGGGAATCGCCGGCCGCGCGCGCCCCTACGCCGTGAGCTCGGAGAGCGCGTACGACTTCGCGCTCGGCCGCGGCTTCCCGCATCGGGAGCCCTTCAGCTCATTCCCGTCTGGCCATTCGACCGGCTCTTTCGCCTTCGCCTCCTCGCTCACCGTCGAGGCGGGGCAGCACTGGCCGCAGCACGCAAAGCTCATCGGCGCGCTCGCCTATGGCGGCGCCTTCCTGGACGGCGTGTCGCGCGTCTACCGCGACAGCCACTGGCCGAGCGACGTCGCCGCCGGCGCACTGCTCGGCACGATGAGCGGCATGCTCGTCACCCGGCACCAGCACGCCCACCCCGACAACCGCCTCGACGCCCTCGCGCGGCGCGTCCTGTTCGCTCCTGCGCCCGACGGCCACCTGCGCATCGGCCTCTCCCAACCGTTCTAGCCCCCCATCCGGGGTCAGAGTAAGTGGGGTCAGAGTAAGTGGGGTCAGAGTAGATGGGGTCAGCGTCGCACGTATCGTATCACCGCGCGCCCGCTCCGCTACGTCGTCAGTTCCGGCGCGGCGACCCCGATTCGATCACGCTTGCAAGGCCCGTCGTTCCACGTTCGAGGGGTGGTCGTCGGCGCCCAGGACGGCTCCCTGGTTCGTGGCGCGGCGAATCGCGTCGAGTACGATGTTATCCAACGGCGCGTCGAACAGCTTGCGGTAGGCATCGCGACGGACTGCGCCTTCGCGCCCGAGCGCGAGATACACTGGATGCCGCCGCACGAGTGCATCGAACTCGCCCTGCGCGTTGCTCCTGAAGCTCGACCACCGATAGGCGCCAGGATCATTCACGATCCCAGCTCGTACGGGGTTCATCTCGATGTATCGACTGCACGCGAGGAAGTAGCGCTCGGAGTCGATCAGCCCCGAGCGATACCGGCCTTCCCACAGCGTGCCCGTCCGACCGTGGCGCCAGTTGAACCGACGGACATACGTCCGTCCGAGCGACTGCATCATGCGCGCGGGCGCACACGCGTCTGCCGGGGTGACGAGCAGATGCGTATGGTTCGACATCAGCACATACGCGTGGATCGCGCAGCGGGCGCGATCGCTGGCACGGAGCAGCGCCGCCAGGTAGCGCTCCCGATCCTCGTCATCGACGAAGCAGGCAGCGCGGTTGTTCCCACGCTGGATGACGTGGAGGGTATGGCCGGGCAGAACGAATCGGAGTGGACGTGGCATGCGGCGATCGATGCAGCGAGGGCGTTCCACTCGCATCATCGAATCGGCGCAACTCTGCCCGCGTCTACTCCGACCCCACCTACTCTGACCCTACCTACTCTGACCCCAACAACTCCCCTACTCTGACCCCACTTACTCTGACCCCGAGGGAGATCCGAGGGAGATCAGGATCCGGCCGCGACCCCGCTGGGGACGAGCCGTGGTTCGGCGGCGACGGGAGTGCGCACTTCCGGCTGCGGGCGGAACTCACCCTGCGCCGCGAACACGAGGCCCGCGGCGAGCAGGCCGAGCACCGTGGCGAGCATCAGCTTCAGCACCGCCTGGCGCGGCACCTTGGTGAGCTCCGGGGGAATCGGATCCACCACAACCACCGCCGGCAGCTCCGACAGCTCCCGCGCGATCGCACTCTGACGGTCGCTCAGTGCGTCGGCGTACGCCGACTGCGCCGCCTGGAGATCGCGGTCGATGCGCTGCCGCTCCGTCGCCGCGGGAGAATACTGGGCGTAGACGCGGTGCGTCGTCTGGAAGCTCTGCAGCCGGGCTTCCGTGGCGCGGAGCTGGCGCAGCGTGCTGTCCACCTGCGCCTGCCCCGCCTGGCGCGCGTCGGTCGCCTGCGAGCGCATCACGTCCACGAACGTCCGGCTGGCCACGGCCAGGATGCGCTCCGCCACGTGACGCGCGAGCCCACTGTCCGGAAGCTGCACGGCGAAGGTCACGAGGCCGGTCTGCTTGTCCACGTCCGTGCTCACCACCTCGCGCATCCCGGCGTCCAGCTCCTCCGGCTTGATCTCCGCGCGCGGCTCGTCGAGCACGCGCTCGATCACCGTGGTCTTGTCACGCTCACCGACGGGCGACAGCGCGACCTCGCGCAGGACGCCGCGCAGCATCAGCAGGCGCGTGATGAAGTACGGCGTCGACTGCACGCCGCCCATCGTCGCGCTGCCGAGCAGCGCCGTGATGCCGCCCGCGAGCGACGCGCTCTTCGCGTTGGGCACCGCGGCGACGACGAGCTGCGCCTTGTACTCGCGCTTCGGGATCAGGATGAACGCCAGTGCGCCCACCCAGGCGACGAGCACCGCGGCCGCCACGAGCCGCCAGCGGCGGAGGAAGGGCCGATAGAGCGCATCGAGTCCGACCTCCGGCTCCGACGTCGGGATGCGCGCGAGGGTGATGTCAGCGGTTTTCATGGAGGGAGCGATAGAGGTCGGCGGTGCGATCCAGCATCCGGTCGATCGAGAAGAGGGCGGCGCGCGCACGCGATTCGGCGCGCATCCGCTGGAGGGTGTCGGTGTCGTTGACGATGTCGAGCACGGCGCGCGCGATCGGCTCGTGCTCCACCGGATCGACGACCGTGCCGTTCTCCCCGTCCACCACGCAGTCGACGACACCACCGACGCGCGTCGTGACGATGGCGCATCCCGCAGCGAGCGCCTCGAGCAGCACGTACGGGAATCCCTCGTAGCGGCTCGTCATGAGGAAGAGGTCGAACGCGGGGATGACGTCGGGGCCGTTCGCGACGGGCAACAGCGCAACGCGGTCCGTCAGACCGAGCTCGCTGATCAGCGCGCGCATGCGTGCGCCTTCGGGGCCGTCCCCGGCGAGCACGACGCGCGTGGCGGGCCGTCCGTCGAGGATCTGCCGGAAGGCGCGGAGCGCGACGTCCGGCGCCTTCTGCGGCGCGAGCCGACCGAGGAAGCCCACGACGACGTCGTCCGCCCCGATGCCGAGCCGAGCGCGCGTCGCGGCGCGCTTCTGCGCTACCTGCTCCGGCGTCCACGACTCGATCCCGTTCTCGATCAGCACCAGCTTGCGCCGCCCGATGCCGAGCGACACGGCATGCTCCGCCTCGTCGCGCGAGACGGAGATGATCCGATCGGTGACGGTCGCCAGCGCGCGCTCGATGAGCTGATACGCTCGGCGCGACGAGCCGCCGAGCTCCGGGTTCTGCGTGTACCACGCGTGCGGCGTGTAGACGACGCGGCGCGCGGCCGACCACCGCCCCAGTCGCGCGAGCGCGCCCGCCTTGGAGCTGTGCCCGTGCAGCACGTCCGCGCCGCCGAAGGCGCGGATCACCTGGCGCAGTGCCATCGTCGCCGCGACGTCGTGGCCGCCGGGCGCGCGCCGTAGCTCCACGCTCGCCGTCTCGTAGCCGAACTCGTTGCGCCGCTCGAGCCGCCCGGCGAACGCCGCGTCGATGCCGCGCTTCGCGTGCACGAGCAGCACCCGGAAGCCGCGCCGCGGCAGTCCTTCGGCGAGATCGAGTACGTGGCGCATCACGCCGCCGCCCGTCGGCTCCGCCGCGAGAACGATCCGCATCGGATCGGCGCCGAGACGCATGGCGTGGCTCATGCCGCCCGCCCGCGCGTCAGCACGCGCTTGAGCCGCACGACGCCGCTGTACGGCACGGACATCAGCGCGAGCGTCTTCGCCACGCCGACGAAGCTCAGCGGCTCGCCGACGCGGAAGTTCTCGAGCTGGATGCGCAGCTTGCTGCGGAGCTGCTTCTTGCGCCGCTTCACCGAGATCCCGTTCTGGTCGAAGCGGGTCACGAGCAGCACCTCGGGCACGTTCGCCACCTGGAAGCGCTGCGCAATCCGCCAGAAGAAGTCGAAGTCCTCGGCGGCGGGATAGTCGCAGGAGTACTTGCCGACGGCGCGCAGCACGCTGGTGCGGAACATCACCGTCGGGTGGATCAGGCACACCGTGTGGTGCAGCGCGCGCGAGATCTCATTGTGTGTACGGGGCAGCCTCAGGCCGAACGCGAGGCTGCCGTCGTCATGGCGCCACTCCACGTCCGAGCCGACGAGATGCACGTCGGGATGCGCGTCGAGGAACGCCTGCTGCGTCGCCAGCCGCGTCGGCGTGCAGCGATCGCCCACGTCGAGTCGCGCCACCAGCTCGAACCCTTCCGCCTCGATCCGCTCCAGCCCCGCGTTGAGCGCCGTCTCGATCCCGCCGTTCCGCGGCATGCGGATCACGAGGATCGGGTAGTCGTAGGCGCGCACGTCGACCGCGAGCGGCGGCGTGCTTCCGTCGTCCACGAGCACGGCGGTGAACGCCACGCTCTGCGCGCGCAGCGACTCGAGCGTCTCGCGGAGACGGCCTGCTTCGTTGTAGACCGGGATCAACACGGCGATCCGGCCAGCCGGTGCGGTGGTCGGTGCGTCAGACGGCATGGGCTTCCTCGAGCGACGTCGCGGTTCCGTGCTGCAGTCCGTAGACGAACCAGAGCAGCGCTTCGGCACCACGGAACTGGAGCATCGCCAGCAGGAAGTAGATCCCGACGTAGAGCAGCAGCGGATCGCGGAGCCGCGACACGAAGAGCCGTCGCACCGCGAAGCCGACGAGCAGCAGATACGCGACGAACCCCTGCACCCCCGTCTCGACGAGATGCTGCAGGTACTGGTTGTGGAGGTTGTCCTCCGTGACGCTCGCGCCGATCGCCCGCTCGAGCTGCGGGACCGCGTTGCCGAGCCCCACCCCGAACGGGTGCGCCTGGAACACCTGCACCCCGCCCGTCCACAGCGTCAATCGCCCCGTCGACCCGGGGTCGTCGCCGATGCTCTGGAAGCGCTGGGCGATGTAGTTCGCGCCGTCCACACCGCGCGCCACCGCCACCCCGCCGATGCTGATGCCCACGATCGCGAGAGGAAGCAGCAGCTTCCGACCGCGCGCGCCGCCGCCGCGGAGAAAGGTGCCCACGACGCTCGCCGCGACGACGAGCGCCACGATGATGAACGCCGAGCGGCTCGCGTACGCCGCGCAGATCAGGGCGCTGCCGGCCATGTAGGGGAGGAACAGCCGCGAGCCGATGAGGAACACCCCGGCCATCGCGACCCACGTCGCCTCGAGGTTCGGCCCGCCGCCGAAGAACGTCGGGATGATCGGATGCCCGAACGGCGACGCGAAGAAGCGGATGATCTCGGGGAGGAAGATCACCGCCTTCGCCAGCACGGCCGCCAGCACGAGCACGCTCGCGAAGCGAAGTGCGCGCAGCGCGGTCGCCGGTCCGGCGAGATGGCCGGCCGAGGCGCCGATCGTCGCGGCATACGCGGCGAAGATCGTGTTCACGATCGCCGCCTGCGGCCCGTAGCGTA
>JAEKKK010000175.1 GCA_019510405.1 Gemmatimonadota bacterium
CAGGAGGCGGAAGAAGGAGACCATGTGCTCGAGCGTCGTGACGTCGGCATCGCCGGCGATGAGGAGCACCGGCGTCTTCAGCTGCTTCACGTCCGCCTCCCACGCCATCGGCTCCTTCTCGAGCTGGATCAGCTTGCGCGCCAGCTCCGGAAAGCCGTTGGGGTTGGGCGCGAGCTTCTTGTACTCGGCGGGGAGGGGCGTGTTGGTGAACATCTCCGGCGTCATCGACGGGATCATCGCGGCGAACGCTGGCTGGAATCCCTTCGCGTCGTACGAGACGGAGGCCGCGACGAGCTTGTTCACCTTGGCGGGATGCCGGATCGCGAGCTGCAGGCCGGCCGCGGCACCCATCGAGTAGCCGAAGACGTCGGCCTTCGGGAGCCCCACCGCATCCATGAACGCCGCGACGTCGTCGGCGAGGTTCTGATAGGTGATCGGACGGTCGATGTCCGTCGTGCGCCCATGCCCCTGCAGCTCGAGCGCGTACACCTTGTGGGTCTTCGCGAGCATCGGGATGATCGCGCCCATCGAGGGAATGTTCATGTACGCGCCGTGCAGCACGACGAGCGGCGCGCCGGCGCCGGACACCTCGTAGTACATCTGCATGCCGTTCACCTTGACGCGATTGCCCACCGCCTGGGATTCGGCGACGGAGGCAGCGGCGAGCAGCATGGACGCGACGAGAAGGGATGTGCGGGGCATGGGTGGTCTCCTTTCTTCCTTGGCGGGGTGGTGGGTCGATTGGGTTCGCATATTCGACTGTCCCACCCGTCCAAACTCATCGGTCGGGTCTGTCCCCGTGGGGTCTGACCCATCGACTCTGACCCTATCGAGTCTGACCCCAACGGGTTTGCGACCAGAGCGCTGCCTAGCGGACGTTCGCGTTGAAGAAGGCGAGCGTGCGCTCCCAGGCCAGCTTGGCGGCCGCCGCATCGTAGCGCGGCGTCGTGTCGTTGTGAAAGCCATGCTGCGTGCCGGGGTACAAAAAGCGCTCGTACCGGACATTCGCTGCCTTGAGCGCCTGCTCGTAACCCGGCCAGCTCGAATTGATCCGCTCGTCAACCTCGGCCGACTGGATCAGCAGCGGCGCCTTGATCTTCGGGACGTCCTCGAGGTTCGGGGCCGAGCCGTAGAAGGCGACGCCGCCCGCGAGGTCGGGAAGGCGGGTGGCGAGGTAGTTCACCATGCCGCCGCCATAGCAGAAGCCCACCGCGCCGACCTTGCCCGTGGTCTCCGGGCGCGCCTTCAGGAAGTTGTAGGCGGCGACGAAATCTTCGCGCGTCTTCGCCTGATCCAGCTTGGGGAACAGCTCGCGCGCCTTGTCCTCGTCGCCCGGATACCCGCCGAGTGGAAAGAGCGCGTCGGGGGCGAACGCGACGAAGTTCTCGACGGCGAATCGGCGGGCGACGTCTTCGATGTGCGGGTTCAGCCCGCGGTTCTCGTGGATGACGAGGATCGCCGGGAGCTTGCCGGTGGCCTTGTCCGGCCGGGCGAGATACCCGCGCATCTTTCCGTAGCCATTGGGCGAGTCGTACTCGACGTACTCGGCGGCGAGGCGTGCGTCGTCCTTCGCGACGACCGTCCGCTCGACGAACTTCGGGCTCAGCTGGTCGAGGAGCATCGCGGCGGTGACGCCGCCGACGGCGAAGCGGGACGCCTGATCGAGGAAGCTGCGGCGGTCGATGACACCGTGGACGTAGGCATCGAACAGGATGAGCAGATCCTGGTCGAAGTCGTGCGCGGTCCTGCGTTCCATCAGAGCGGTCCTCCGGAGGAGTGGGGGACGCGCGCCTAGTGGGGACGAGCGTCTGCTGGTGGATGTGCGTCCGCTGAACGTGACGAAGCGCCGGCGTTGCCGCCAGCGCTTCGGATGTGTGCATCGTTCAGTGCGCTTCGCGCCCTATCGACCGGAGGCGACGTCGCTCGCACCCTGCCTGATCCCGGGTGGCTTCCACGTTCCGTCGATCACCGACTGGTCCGGCCAGTACATCCGCATCATGACGAGGAAGGGACCGGCCGGCGCCGGCAGCCAGTTCTGCATCTTCGCGGGGCCGGGATTGTCGTGCTGGATGTAGATGTCGAGCGAGCCGTCCGGATTCGTCGCGACCGGCGACTGCGTGGGACTGATCTGATAGCGGTTCAGCGGATTCGGGACGAAGAAGTATTCCCTGTCGTACATCGTCACCGACCAGAATCCCTTCACGGGTGGCTGCTGTCCCTTCTCGAAGTGGAGCACGTAGCGGCGCGACCCGTCGAGCGGCAGGCCGAGCCCATCGACGTTGGCGACCGGATAGATCGCGTCCTGCGGCAGGTTGGCGCCGAGTCCGACCCAGGCGATGTAGGCGCGCAGGTCGTAGTTGCGGCCGTAGCGACCGAGGTTGGTGGAGTCGCGCCCCACCGAGAGGATGCGCTCCTGCGCGCGCTTCGGCAGATCCTCGAGGATCGCCTTCGCCTGACGGCCGAGCTTCGCCGCCTCGAACGGCTGGCCGGCTACGATGCCGATGGTCGCCATGCGCTTGACGATCCCCGAATCGCGCCGCCCGGGTGGGTTGTCCTTCATGAGCATCGCGAGCCGGTTGAAGAACGCCTCGGCGTCGAGCGTATTGACCTGATCGCGCACCGGCGTCTTCCTGTCGATGGTCGGGTCGATCGTGCCCGGTGGTGGCGTGTACGGTTTGCCGAAGGCGCTGAGCGGCACGAGCGAGTACTGGCGCTGGATCTGGTTCACGGCGCCGAGATCCTCCTTCGTCTGCTGCGCGAAGGTGCGACCGATGATCCACACCATGCTCGTCGGCGACCGAACGAGTGTCGCGCCGGGCACGTCGGATCTCCCTTTCCACTTCGGGCCGGCGATGATGTAGCGCTGCGCGCCCGTGCCGGCCGTCCGCTTGCCGGGCGCGTTGAACACGTTGGTCCATCCGCTCAGCATCGGCATGAGGAAGTACCGCCCGTTCTCGTCGGGAAGCGAGAGCACGTACGGTTCCTTGCTCAGGTCGAGCCAGGCACTGGAGTACAGCGTGTTGGCGTTCGGCGCGGTGACGTCGTGGAAGGAGGCGTCGGGATAGCTCGGCATGTTCGCGAACTGCCCCATCGGCGCTCGCATCTCCTCGGGGACGGCGACGTTCGTCGTGACGCGCCGCGTCTGATCCATCGTCACGAGTGGATAACCGTAGACGTAGGCGTCCACCGCGATCCCCGCGGCGTTTCTGAGCGGCTTCCCTTCGGCGGTCGCCTTTCCGCACGCGGCGAGTGGGATCAGCGATGCGAGGATGGTCGCGGCGGTCGCGGCGGTCAGTCGGGCTCTCGTCGAGCAGTGCAACGTCGGTGACATGTCGCTTCTCCCCCGGGCGCGAGCGCGGATTCTCTCGGCTCGCTAGTTACGGGGAATTCGCGATGCGGGAGGATTGGACGGTGGTCCAATCGCCCGATGCACGACGCATCTGTTTGCGGCGCAATGAGTCGCGCTGCTTGCCGCGGCGTGCGCGACGAGTTTACATGTCGCGCGCGGGCGGCGAATGCCACCGCAATGAACACTGCAGCGTCACCGCGACCCCGCCCGCCGGTAGATGCGATACATCCTGATTGCCGCCGCCCTCGGCGCGCCCATTGCCATCGCCGCTCCTGCGCTGGCCGTGCACTCCGGCGCGTCGCGCCTCGGAGCTCCGCGTGTCCATGTGATCGCTCCTCCCTCCGGCGCTGCGCGCCTCCGGTCGGAGTACCGTGCATCGGAGCTCGGCGACGCTATCATCAACGACAACACGAAGTCCGCCGGGACATTGCGCGGCGGCGTGCTCACCGTGCGCCTGTTCGCCGCGGAGGCGAAGTGGCACCCTGGAGCGCCCGACGCGCCAGCGATCGTGACCGGCGTGTTCGGTGAAGAAGGGCACGCGCCGAGCAATCCCGCGCCCCTTCTCCGCGTCCCGCTGGGCACACGCATCGAGCTCACGTTGCGGAACGTGCTGCGCGACACGCTGTTCTTCGTCGCCGCGTGCGGGCTTCCGTGCGACCGTGGCGATACCGTTCGCGTCGCGCCCGGTGCGACCGGCCATCTCGCGTTCGCGCCGCGGTCCGCCGGCACGTTCGCGTACTACGCCATGCCCGTCCACGGCGGCAAGCCCGTGCTCTCGCTCGACGAAGAGGGCCAGCTCCGCGGCGTGGTGGTCGTGGATCCAGCGGGTGCAGCGCCGCGCCCCGACCGCATCATCGTGGTCAACATCTACCAGCATCTGAGGGACCGCGCGGATCCCTCGAAGGGAGAGCGGGTGCTCTTCACCTTCAACGGCCGGGTGTGGCCGTACACGGAACGCCTCACGTACACGGTGGGCGACAGCGTCCGCTGGCGGATCCTGAATGTCGGCGGCGGCCAGCATCCGCTGCACCTGCACGGCTTCTACTTCCGCGTCGAGTCGCGTGGCGACGGCGGCACGGACACACCGATCCCGCCGGCAAAGCAGCCGCTCGTCGTGACCGAGGACGTTGCATTGCCCGGCACGATCCAGATCGCCTGGTCGCCGGACCGCCCCGGCAACTGGCTCTTCCACTGCCACAAGCCGATGCACATGGGGGCGTGGATCAACGACGAGGTGTACGACCGCGAGCCGACGTTCCCGGCGGCGCTCGCGATGGCGCATGGCGATCACATGGGCGACGACATGAGCGGCCTGGTGATCGGCATCAAGGTCCTCCCCGCGCGCGGCGTGGCGTCGGCCGGCGCCGAGCGTGCCGACGTCGCGAATCGGCTGCGGCTCGTCGCGGAGAAGACCGGCGATTCCTACGGGCCCGAGCCCACGCTCGGCTATTCCTTGCGGCACAGCGGTGATACCACCACGTCACCCCCCGCGTCGCCGGGCCCGATCATGACGGTCACGCGCGGGCAGCGGACGCAGGTGGCCGTCGTGAACCACCTCGGCGTCGCGACGACGGTGCACTGGCACGGCATCGAGCTGGAGAGCTACAACGACGGCGTCGGCGGCTGGAGCGGTGCCGGCGGGCACCTCGCGCCGATGATCGCGCCGGGGGATTCGTTCGTCGCGACGTTCACACCGCCACGCGCGGGAACGTTCATCTATCACACCCACATGAACGATCTGGGGCAGATGGCGGCCGGCATGTACGGCGCGTTGATCGTGCTCGAGCCCGGGGAGACGTGGAACGCCAAGACCGATCACGTCTTCGCGATCGGACAGTCCGGGCTGATGGCGCCGGCGTGGACGGTGGTCAACGGCCGCCCCGCGGATGGCCCGCTCATCATCAAGGCGGGCGTACCGCATCGCTTCCGCTTCCTGAGCATGACGCTCGACGAAGAGACGGACGTCAGCATCGCGCGACACGACAGCGTCACGACGTGGACGCCGATCGCCAAGGACGCCATGGCCGTTCCCGCGGCGGAACGCACGCCGCGCGCGGCGAAGCTCCACTTCGGCCCAGGCGAGACCTACGACTTCGAGTTCACGCCGCAGCCGGGCGAGTACGAGATGAAGGTGCTGAGTCTCACGAACGTGCTCCTCACGATCATTGCGGAGTAGCGGGAACGGCGGTCCAATCCTCTACCGTGCGGCACCCTGTACGCGCAGCCAGCTGTTGTAACCGTGGAGCTCTTCGGGGAGCAGCGGTTCCGCGCGTAACAGCTCGGGTTCCCAGGCGAGAAATGCCGCGAGGTCCATCGGCAGGTGCTCGTACTCCGCGACGGACGAAGAGATGGTGCGCGCGGACTCCCGGTCGTCGCTTCGCCCGCGCAGCAGGCGGATGTGTACGCGGCCCGGCTCGAGGGCGAGCAGCTTCGCGGCACCGAACGTCGTGTTCTGGCGGATGGAGTAGACGTCGCCCGCCTGCGGCTCACGCGGCTTGTACACCTGCGCGAACTCGACGCGAAGTTCGGCGAGGTCGATCGCGCCGCGCAGTCCGTCGAACAGACGATAGGCGACGACGAGCGCGGCGAGCAGGCCGGTGGGCCGGCCGAGCATCACGTACGCGGTCGTGACCGCGCCGACGTAGGACGCCAGCACGGCGCCGGCCGCGAGCTGGCTTCCGCGCTTCATCCATTCCGACAGTACGACGATGAGCAGCCCGCCCGCCACGACTCCGGCCACCTCCCACGAGCTCTGCTCGTCGAAGGCATAGCCGATGGCCACGGCTCCGACGATCACGGTGGCCAGGCGTGCGGTCCACACGGCGCGTCCGATGCGATGCGCGGCCACGTCGATGTCGGCGCGTACTTCTCGCTCTCCGCGATTCATTCGTCTCCTGAGCGACTCGTTGCTCGGCGGGCACTGACGGGTGCATTGCCGAGAAACGCGCCTGCCTCGTCTCCGAGGCAGGCGCGTTCCAGTCGGCGTGCTGTGCGAGCGCCGAGCTAGTGATGCATGTGCCCGTCCGTGCCCTCAGCGAAGGTGTACGGATCGCCCGCCGGACACTTCACGTTGGCATTCGTCGACGTGAACACGCCTTTCGGGTTCGTCTTCCAGAGCCACACGTGCAGATCGTAGTGGCGCAGCTCCTTCGGCATGATCGGCTGGTGGCCGTCCATCGGACCGTAGAGCGTCTGGCCGAAGATCGTCGGCGCCTTCCCGCCGGCGACCTGCACCGGCATGAACCACTCGGCGGCGGCGAGCTTCAGCTTCCCGTTCACCGGCTCGTAGATCAGCACCTGCGGCTTCGCCGGATCCAGCTTCGGGCCGACGTTGCCCATGTTGAGGAAGTGGACGCCCATCGCGCCCGGCGGATAGGTGATCGGGCCGTCCACGGCGCCCTTGGGGAAATCGATGCACCCCACGGTGGAGAGATAGCCATCCCGGAGCGCGACGATCGGATCCTCGTACTTCGCGAGCGAGGCCTTCACCGAGACCAGCTCGGGTGTGAGTGCGGGTGCGGCGACGGGGTGGCCAGCCTGTTTCGGTGCGGCTTCCTTCGCCGCGGCCTGGGCGTGCGAGATTGCGGGGACGATCGCGGTACACGTGAGTGCGGCGAGGAACAGCGGAAGCATGCGACGGCGCATGGCGGTCCTGGGGTGGGAGAGGAGCTGCAACCATACGGGCCACGCGCGATGGCGTCAAATACGACGGGCCTGTCTCCGTCGTGCGAGACAGACCCGTCGTATCCTGGTACATCATGCTGCGGGTGCTGCTACATGTGATGCTGCGCGTCGCTGAGGTCGTACGTGTATGGCGCGCCCGCCGGGCACGTGAGTGCGCTGTTCGTGGACGTGAACACGCCCTTCGGGTTGGACTTCCAGAGCCACGCGTGCAGGTCGTAGTGCCGCAGGTTCTTCGGCATGATTGGCTGGTGACCTTCCATCGGGCCGGCGAGGGTCTGACCGAAGATCACGGGCGCCTTGCCGCCGGCGACCTGCACGGGCATGAACCACTCGGCGGCCGCAAGCTCGAGCTTCCCGTTCACCGGCGCGTAGATGAGGATCTGCGGCTTCGCCGGATCCAGCTTCGGGCCGACGTTGCCCATGTTGAGGAAGTGCACCCCCATGGCGCCGGGCGGATAGGTGATGTTTCCATCCTTCGCGCCCCTGGAGAAGTCGATGCAGCCGACGGTGGAGAGGTAGCCGTCGCGGAGGGCGGCGGTGACGTCGGTGTACTTCGACAGCGCCGCCTTCGCGGAGGCCAGCTCGGGTGTGAGCGCGGCGCCTGGAGTGGCGCGGTCCATCGGCGCGTGCGCAGCGTGTCCGGACATGGCCTGCGCGTGCGCGCGTGCGGAAACGGCCGCGGTACACGCGAGCATGGCAAGGGACAGCAGAAACAGGCTACGCCGCATTGCGCCTCCAGGACAGCGACGAGGCGCAACCATACCGAGTACGGAAGGGGGCACAATACGCCTTTGGTGACATATGCGGCCGTGCGGGGATGGGGGGATGCGGGGATGCGGGGATGCGGGCGGTGTCATCCCGAGCGAGCGGAGCGAGTTCCGGGATCTGCACTTGCCCAGGCCTCGGCAACGAGGGAACGCGGATCTGGAACGGCGATCACGCGGAAAAGGGCAGGATCGCTTGGACCTGTGGTTTCTCACAGAGAGCACAGAGGACACA
>JAEKKK010000176.1 GCA_019510405.1 Gemmatimonadota bacterium
ATCGTGGTGGGCGACGGTCCGGAGCGCGCGCGCGTCCACGGGCTCGCGCGCGAGCTGTCGCTGCGGCACGTCGAGTTCGTGGGCGCCGTGAAGCCGACGGAGATGGGCAAGTACTACGACGAGGCGGACGTGTACCTGAACGCCTCGGACATCGACAACATGCCCAACTCGATCATCGAGTCGTTCGCGTGCGGGCTGCCCGTGGTGACGACGCGCGCCGGCGGGATTCCCTACATCGTGGAGCACGAGCGCAACGGACTGCTCGTCGACTGCGGCGATCACACCGCCCTCGCGAACGCGGCGCTGCGGCTGCTGGACGACCCGCGGCTCGCGCGCCGGCTGATCGACGAAGGCCTGTCAGACGTGAAGCGCCTGTACACGTGGGAGGCGGTGGGCGAAGGGTGGGCGACACTGTACCGCCGGCTCGTCGGCGTGGAAGCGCCGACAGCGGCGCCGGCGCCATCGGCCGAAGCGGTGCCTCGCGCGCGAGCGAGCCTGGTCAGCGAGGCAAGCATTCAATGAGGCGTGGCGTGGTCTCCGTGCCCGATCCCCGCCTCCGCCGACGCACCGTGAAGACGCTCCCCGATGAGCTGCGCGTGCGGGGAGTGCAAGTGCTCAGCTCCTTCCGTGAGCGCATCGGACTCGCGTTGAGCACCAGCGCGTACGAGGTCGCGCGATCGCCGCGCGGTGTCGTGAGCGCGCTGAGCGACGACCCCGCGCGCGTCGTCGCCGATGGCTCGGTCACCGCAACGTGAGCTTCGGCGATCCAATCGACTGGCATCGCGACCCGAAGAGCGGGATTCGCGCGCCGATGCGGCACTGGAGCCGGATCCAGTATCTCGACCCCGCGATCGTCGGCGACTACAAGCTCGTATGGGAGGTGAATCGCCATCAGCACTTCGTCACGCTCGGGCAGGCGTACGCGTTCTCGCAGGACTCGCGATACGCCGACGCATTCGTGGCGCAGCTGTCGAGCTGGATCGCGACGAATCCGCCACGGCTGGGAGTGAACTGGGCGAGCAGCCTCGAAGTTTCGTATCGCGCCATCTCGTGGCTGTGGGCGCTCCAGCTCTTCGCCGAGGCGCCGCAGCTGACCGATGCCGTGCTGGCGACGGCGCTGGAATCACTGCGACGGCACGGGAAGCACATCGAGCGGTATCTATCGACCTACTACAGCCCGAACACGCATCTCACGGGCGAGGCGCTCGGGCTGCTGTACCTCGGCACCGCGCTGCCGATCTTCGAGGCCGCGGACTCGTGGCGCCGGCTGGGCTGGAGCATCCTGCGGGACCAGCTCTTTCGTCAGGTGCGCCCGGACGGCAGCTATTTCGAGCAGGCGCTCTACTATCACCGGTACACGGCGGACATCTATCATCACGCGCTCATCCTGGCCGACGTGAACGGCTGGGCGCGGGACGACGCGATGCGCGACCGCGTGGAGCGGCTGGACGAATTCCTCGTGCACATCGTGCATCCGGACGGGACCGTCCCGCTGGTCGGGGACGACGACGGCGGGCGTCTGATGCGGCTGGACGGGCTCCCGACGCGCGATGCACGGCCGACGCTGGCGACGGGCGCCGCGCTGTTCAAGCGGAGCGACCTGCGCTGCGCGGGCGGCTCGGCCATCGAAGAGTGCCTCTGGCTGCTCGGCGCCGAGGACGCGCAGGGGCTCTCGTCGGTGCGGCCGCAGACGCCGAGCGAGGGATCGCGCGGCTTCCCCGACGGAGGTTTCTACGTACTGCGCGACGGCTGGAGCCCGAACGCCATGTGGGCCCTTGTGGACGGCGGTCCGCACGGCACGCTGAACTGCGGCCACGCGCACGCGGACGCGCTGGCGGTCGAGGTGGCGATGAATGGCCGGCCGGTGCTGACGGACAGCGGGACGTTCAGCTACACCGGTGTGGAGCGCGAGCGGTTCCGGGCGTCGGCGTCGCACAATACGGCGACGGTGGATGGCGAGAGCTCATCGCTGACGGGAGGGCTGTTCCACTGGCGCCACGTGGCGCAGACGACGGTGCACGACTGGCTCTCCTCGCCGGGCGCGGACTTCTGGCGCGGCTCGCACGACGGCTTCGGGCGGCTCGCCGATCCGGCGACCCACGAGCGGAGCCTGCTCCTGGTGCACGGGCGGTATCTCCTCGTGCTGGACACGCTCGAGGCATCGGGGACGCACGAGCTCAGCGTGCACTGGCACTGCGCGCCCGATCTCGCGTTCGTGCGCGAGGGGACGCAGGCGGTGGCGATCGCGCATCCGGCGCGCACCGATGCCGGGCTGCTCCTGCTCTGCGCCCTGGGCGACGGACGGTTGGAGACCGGGAAGTCGTGGCGGTCGGAGGCGTACGGGGAGAAGCGCGAAGCGGCGCAGATGAGCATCACGCGGTCCGGGCAGGGTCGGCAGCACGTGGGGACGCTGCTCGTGCCGAGCCCGGCGCACACGCGTCTCTCGAACGGGAACGACGGGACGCGCGTGGCGGAAGTCGTGAGCGCGCGCTTCGTCGATCGCCTCGTGTGGCGTGGTGGGGCAGCGGCGATCGACACCGCCGGGGTGCGGAGCGACGCGGCGTGCGCCGTGGAGACGAGGGGCGCCGACGGCACGCCGGATCGGTTGTACCTGCTTGGCGCGACGTACGCGGAAGGCGAAGGGTTGGAGCGGCAGGAGATGGCAGCCGGGCAGCCGTTCGCGGCGCGCCACGAGCGTGGGCACTGGTGGCCCGTGCAGTTCCGGACCGGATCAACAGGACAGGGCTGACGACATGTGCGGTATCTGTGGCATCGTGATTCCCGACGGCTCCTCGCGCTCGATCGACGAGGGGGCGTTCACGCGTCTGCGGGACACGATCGCGCACCGCGGCCCGGACGGCTACGGCGTGTTCGTCGAGCCGGGCGTCGCGCTGGGACACCGGCGGTTGAGCATCGTGGACGTGAGCCACGGCGCGCAGCCGATGGCGAGCGAGGACGGGTCGCTCCAGCTGATCTACAACGGCGAGGTGTTCAACCACCCGGCGCTGATGGCGCAGCTGAAGGCCGACGGGGTGCAGTACCGCACGCACTGCGACACCGAGACCGTGCTGCACATCTTCCAGCGGCGCGGCGAGGCCGCGCCCGAGGAGCTGCGGGGCATGTTCGCGTACGCGGTGTGGGACCGGCGCACGCGGACCCTGACGCTCGCGCGCGACCGGTTCGGCGTGAAGCCGTTGTACTACGCGCTGCTCGAGGATGGGACGCTCGTGTTCGGGTCGGAGATGAAGGCGATCCTGGCCAGCGGGATGGTGCGTGCGGCGCTGCGCGAGGATGCCCTGCCCGACTACCTCGCGAACCACGCGACGACGGGCGAAGGGACGCTGCTGGCGGGGATCAAGCGCCTGCTGCCGGGCCACACGCTGGTGTGGCGCAACGGCGAGATCCGCACGCGCCGCTACTGGGACCTGCGGTTCGAGGCGGAAGCGGAAGAGACGCGGCCCGACGCGGAGCTGATCGAGGAGTACCGTGACCGGCTGAAGGAAGCGGTGCGGCTGCGGCTCATGGCCGACGTGCCGCTCGGTGCCTTCCTCTCAGGAGGGATCGACTCGGCGACGATCACGGCGCTCATGAGCCAGCTCGTCGACGAGCCGATCAAGACCTTCTCGGTCGGATTCGCCGAGCGCGAGGCGAACGAGCTGGCGTATGCACGGATCGTGGCGAAGGCGTTCAAGACCGATCACCACGAAGTGCTCGTCACGCCGGAGCAGTTCTTCGGTGCCTTGCCGACGCTCGTGTGGCACGAGGACGAACCGATCGCGCATCCGTCGAGCGTGGCGCTGAACTTCGTGTCGCGGCTGGCGGCGGAGCGCGTGAAGGTCGTGCTGACCGGCGAGGGGAGCGACGAGACGCTCGCGGGCTACGGCCGCTACCGGAAAACGATCCTCAACATGCGTCTGGGCGGCGCGTACCAGGCGGCGACGCCGGCGCCGATCCGCTCGCTCGTGCGGCATGGGCTCGAAGCGCTGCCGGCGTCGCGCACGCGGCAGCGCGCGCTGCGCACCTTCTTCGCGCGTCCCGCCACGCTCGAGTCGCTCTATCTCGACAACTTCGCCGTCTTCTCGCGCGAGGAGCAGCGTTCGTTGATCGCGGGCGACGTCCGCAAGCGGCTCGCGTCGCTGGACCCGTACGCGACGGCGACCGAGCTGATGGCGGGCTCCGACGCCAAGACGCTGCTGGATCGTCTGCTGTACGTCGACACGAAGACGTACCTGCACGAGCTGCTCATGAAGCAGGACCAGATGAGCATGGCGGCGTCGATCGAGAGCCGGGTGCCCTTCCTCGATCACCCGCTGGTGGAGTTCACGGCGCGGCTGCCCGAGCGGCTGAAGCTGCGGGGCGGGACGACGAAGTACATCCTGCGGGAAGCGATGCGCGACGTGCTGCCCTCCGAGATCCTGACGCGAGGGAAGATGGGCTTCCCCGTGCCGATCGGGGCGTGGCTGCGCGGGCCGTATCGCGGGATCGTGGACGAGCTGGTGCTGTCGCCGCGGGCGCTGGAGCGCGGGTTGTTCGATCCGGCGGTGATCCGCGGAATCGTCGCGCGGCACGTGGCCGGCGAGGACCATGCGGAGCGGCTGTGGTCGTTGGTGAATCTCGAGATCTGGCACCGCGTCGTGGTGGACGGCGAGCCGGCCGATCAGCTGCACCTCCTCTGACGAATCCCCCAACGCGGGCCATGCACATTCTCTGGGTCAAGAACGAGCTTCTTCACCCGCTCGACAAGGGCGGCCGCATCCGAACGTACGAGATGCTGCGTCGGCTGCGCGACCATCATCGGGTGACGTATCTCGCGCTCGATGACGGCACGCTCACGCCGGAGCAGCGGGCGCGCGCGCTCGAGTACTGCGACGAGCTCGTGATCGTGCCGTGGCGGAAGGCGCCGCTGCGCGGCGCGGGGCGCGCGCTGGCGGCGCTCGGGAATCTCTTCTCGTCGCTGCCGTTCGCGCTGTCGCCCTATCGCTCGGCAGCGATGACCGGCGCGATCCGCGAATGGTGCCGCCGGTCGGCGGGGCAGGAGGCCGTCGTCGTCTGCGATTTCCTCGTGCCGGCGCTCAACGTGCCCGAGGACCTGGGCTGCCCCGTCGTCCTGTTCCAGCACAACGTCGAGGCGATGATCTGGGAGCGACGCGCGAAGGTCGCGTCGAACCCGGTGGTGAAGCTGTACATGCGCGAGCAGTGGCGACGCATGCAGCGCGTGGAGCGCGAGCAGTGCCTGCGCTTCGACCACGTCGTCGCCGTCTCGCCCGAGGATGCGGCGGTCTTCCGCGCCCGGTACGGGGTGGAGCGGGTTTCGTCGGTGCCGACCGGGGTGGACACGGAGTTCTTCCGGCCCAGCGGCGCGGTGACGCGAACGCCGGGGTCGATCGTCTTCACAGGCTCGATGGACTGGATGCCGAACGAGGACGGGATGGGATTCTTCGTGGAGGAGATCCTGCCCCTGGTCAAACGGGCCGTGCCGGAGGCGACGCTCAGCATCGTCGGACGGAACCCGACGGCGCGTGTTCGGGCGCTGGCCGAGGGACGCAGTGACATCTCGGTCACGGGCACCGTGCCCGATGTCCGTCCGTACCTCGAGGCCGCGTCGGTCGTGGTCGTTCCGCTACGGATCGGCGGCGGGACGCGGATCAAGATCTACGAAGCGATGGGAATGGAGCGCGCCGTGGTCTCGACGACGATCGGCGCTGAAGGATTGGATGTCGTCGACGGCGAGCACATTCTGCTCGCCGACGATCCGCAGTCGTTCGCCGATGCGGTGGTCGCCCTGCTGCGCGCGCCGGAGCGTGCGGAGCAGATCGGCCAGGAAGCCGCATCTCACGTTCGGGCCCATTTCGGCTGGGCCGCCGTCGCCGAGCAGTTTGCCGACCGTTGTATCGCCGCCGCGTCCCGCCGGGACCGGCCGTCTCCCGTCATGTCCATGAGCTCGTGATGAACACTACAGTCAGCGTTTTCGGTCTGGGGTACGTCGGCTGCGTTTCCGCGGCCTGCTTTGCGAAGCAGGGCCACAATGTCGTCGGCGTCGACGTCAGCGTCGCCAAGGTCAACATGCTCAACGAGGGGAAGAGCACGATCCTCGAGGTGGGGATCGGCGAGCTGGTGGCGGAGATGGTCGCCGCTGGCAAGCTGCCGGCGACGACGGACGTCGCCGACGCCGTTCGCTCCTCCACCATCTCCCTC
>JAEKKK010000177.1 GCA_019510405.1 Gemmatimonadota bacterium
CGTGCCGGCGGGCACCTGGCACGGTGAACGTGTGAATGGCCTCGGCGAGTGGATCATGAATCAAGCCAGGATCCCAACATCCGAGTACGCCCAGCTGGCGAAGCAGTTCAACCCCGTGCAGTTCGATGCCGACGCGTGGGTGAAGACAGCGAAGGACGCCGGGATGAAGTACATCATCATCACGTCGAAGCATCACGACGGCTTCGCCAACTTCGACTCGAAGGTCTCGTCGTACGACATCGTCGACGCGACGCCGTATCACCGGGACGCGATCAAGGCGCTCGCCACCGCGGCGCACAAGGCGGGGCTCCGCTTCGGCGTCTACTACTCGATCATGGACTGGCACCATCCGGATGCGCAGGCCGGGTCCTATCCGAACTACAACTCGCGCGACTTCCACAGCCCCAACTTCGCGCGCTACGTCGATACGTACATGAAGCCGCAGCTGCGCGAGCTGGTGACGCAGTACCCGGAGATCGACGTGCTCTGGTTCGACGGGGAATGGGTCGCGGACTGGAGCGACGCGCAGGGGCAGCAGCTCTACGACTGGCTGCACACCATGAAGCCGAGCCTCATCATCAACAACCGGGTTGGCCACTCGCGGCAGGGGATGGGCGGGATGAGCGCGAACAAGGAGGCGCCGGGCGACTTCGGCACGCCGGAGCAGCAGGTGCCGGCGACGGGACTTGCCGGTGTGGACTGGGAGACGTGCATGACCCTCAACGACACGTGGGGCTTCCAGTCGTTCGACGACAACTGGAAAGACACGAAGACGCTCGTGCGGACCCTCGTGGACGTCGCGTCGAAGGGCGGAAACCTGCTCCTCAACGTCGGCCCCACGGCGCAGGGGCTGATCCCCGCGCAGAGCGTGTCGCGGCTGCGCGAGATGGGCGACTGGATGCGCGTGAACAGCGAGTCGATTTATGGGACCACTGCCTCACCGTACGGGCTGCCGGCGTGGGGCCGCTACACGGCGCGGCCGTCGACGGGGAAGGTGTACGCGCACGTCTTCGACTGGCCCAAGAACAAGCAGATCGCCCTCACGGGCGTGACGGCGAAGCCCCGCAGCGTCTATCTGCTCGCCGACCGGAAGCCGCTGACGGTGGAGCAGGGTGAGGGCGGCTGGGTCGTGAGCCTTCCCACCGTGAAGCCGAGCGGGATCGACGCGGTGCTCGTGGTGGAGACGGGTGGGACGAGTGCCACGCGCTGAACGATCGAAGACGCCGGTGCGTATACACGGCGCGCATCACGTCCGCCGATGCTTTGGCGGGCTGTGCCAATGTCCACTCGCACGCTCATCCTCACCAAGGCGAGTCTCATGACCGATTCCCGCGTACCGCGCCGGACGTTCCTCACGGCGGCTGCCGCCACCGTGGCCGGCGCAGCGATCGGCGTCGCCGGCACGCCGGGTCCGGCCGGCGCGTCGTCGCCCGATCGTGGTGGCGACGCGACCGAGCCGGCGCCCCCGCACGAGATCAAGCTCGGCGTCGCCAGCTACTCGCTGCGCGAGTTCCCGCTCGACAAGGCGCTGGAGATGATCAAGACGCTCCGGACGCCGTACGTGAACTTCAAGTCCGTCCACATCCCGTACGACAAGTCGCCCGCCGAGCTGCAGGCGATCCGCAAGCACATCGAGGACGAAGGGTTCAAGATCGTCGGCGGCGGGACGATCACCTTCGACCAGGACACCGACGAAGGCGTCGAGAAGTACTTCGCCTACGCGAAGAACGCGGGCATGCCGACCATCGTGTGTACGGGTAAACCGGAGGTACTGCCGCGCGTCGAGAAGTTCGCGAAGCAGTACGACATCCGGATCGCGATCCACAACCACGGCACGGAGGACAAGATCTTCCCGTCGCCGTACGACGTGCTCAAGCACGTGAAGGCGATGGATCCGCGCATGGGGCTCTGCATCGACTGCGGCCACACGGTGCGCACCGGCACGGACGTGGTGAAAGCGATCATCGACGCCGGCCCGCGGCTGCACGACATGCACATCAAGGATCTCGCGGACATGTCGGCGCGCGACAGCCAGGTCGCGGTGGGGGAGGGAAAGCTCCCGATCCCCGGCATCTTCCGCGCGCTGCAGACGATCAAGTACCCGTACTACGTGAACCTCGAGTACGAGATCAACGCCAAGGATCCGCTCCCGGGGATGCAGGTCTCCTTCGCCTACATGCGCGGCGTGCTGGCCGGTCTCGCGCAGAGCAGCGTGGCGATGGCGCCGGCGCCGAAGAGCGCGAGGACGCGCACCTCATGATCATCCGACTCCCTTCCAGACTACACCAAACCCGACTCATGATCGACCGTCACCGCTGGCTCCTTCCGCTCGCGATCGCCTCGACCGTCGCGGTCGCCCCCGCCTGCACGCACGCGTCGAGTGCGTCCGTCATGCAGAGCTCCTCCGATCCGAACTACGTCCAGGTCGTTCCGAACGAAGCCGACCGGCGCGTCGACGTCATTGTGGGCGGCAAGCCGTTCACCTCGTACATCTGGCCGACGACGGTGAAGAAGCCGGTGCTCTATCCGCTGCTGTCGGCGAACGGCGTCGTCATCACGCGCGGCTTTCCGCCCCGCCCAGGCGAGCGCGTCGATCATCCGCATCACGTGGGCTTGTGGTTCAACTACGGCGACGTGAACAACCTGGACTTCTGGAACAACTCCGACGCGATCCCGGCGTCGCAGGCGTCCAAGTACGGCACGATCGTGCACCGCTCGATCCGCTCGGCGAAGAGCGGGGCGGGTGAGGGGGTGCTGGAGACGACCGAGGAATGGGTGCGTCCGGACCAGAAGCCGATCCTGCGCGAGGACACGAAGTACGTCTTCCATGCATCGCTCGGCGCGCGCACGATCGAGCGCATCACGACGCTCACCGCGCTCGATTCCGAGGTCGACTTCATCGACAACAAGGAAGGGGTGATCGGCTTGCGCCTCGCGCGCCAGCTCGAGCATCCGTCGCTGCAGCCGGAGAAGTTCGCCGACGCGAGCGGCAAGGTGACCGACGTGGCGCGGATGGACACGGCCGGCGTGCACGGCCATTACATCTCGTCGGAAGGCAAGGAGGGCGACGCGGTGTGGGGCACGCGCGGCAAGTGGACGATGCTGCACGGCGACGTGAACGGCGCGCCGGTGACGGTGGCCATCCTCGATCATCCGAAGAACTGGGGCTACCCCACCTACTGGCACGCGCGCGGCTACGGGCTGTTCGCCGCCAACCCGCTCGGCCAGAAGGCGCTCACCGAAGGGAAGGCCGAGGCGACGAACTACAAGCTGGCGCCGCACACGTCGACCACCTTCCGCCACGAGGTCGTGATCCTCGACGGCACGGCGTCGCGGGAAGACATCCAGAAGTACTACAACTCGTTCACGCGATGAGCGCGCGTCGCATCGCAGTCTCGGCCGCGCTCGCGCTGTGCGCCGTCTCCCAACTGGGGTCGGCGCAGGGCGCCACCGCGGCGAATGCCGCGCCGAATACTCTCACCGCCGCCGAGCGTGCCGCGGGATGGCGTCTGCTGTTCGACGGACACTCGTTCGCCGGATGGCGCGGGCTCGGCTACGACAGCGTGCCCACGGCGCACTGGAAGGTGGAGAACGGCACGATCAAGAAGATCGCGAACAAGGACGTCGCGAAGGGTGCCGACGGCAAGCGCATTCCCGGCGGCGATCTGATGACCGACTCGACGTTCGGCAACTTCGAGCTCGAGTGGGACTGGAAGATGACGCCCGCCGGCAACAGCGGCTTGAAGTACAACGTGTCGGAGGAACTGTCGGGTGGGCAGCCGTCGAATGTGCTGCGCCCCGCGACGGGTTCGGCCGGCGTCTCACACTCGGCGATCGGCTTCGAGTATCAGATGATCGACGACGACCGCCACTCCGACGGCAAGCTGCCGACGCATCGTTCGGGTGCGCTGTACGACATGCTCGTGCCGAGCGCCGACAAGCATCTCGCGCCGGTCGGGGAGTGGAACCACTCGCGGATCGTCTTCGTCGGCAACCACGGCGAGCACTGGCTCAACGGCGTGAAGGTGGTGGAGTACGAGCTCGGTTCCCCGCGCGTCGACTCGGCCTTCACCCACTCGAAGTTCCACACGATGCCCTGGTACCCGCAGCGCCGCACGGGGCACATCGTGCTGCAGGATCATGGGGACGAGGTGTATTTCCGAAACATCAAGATCAGGACGCGGGGATGAGGAGATGCGGGGATGCGGGGATGCGAAACGGCATCCCGTCATCCCGAGCGAGCGCAGCGAGTCGAGGGATCTGTACCTGCTCGGTATAACGGAACGGCCTCGGGAAGCAGAAGCTTCCCGGAGCTCGGCGAGGATGTCGTCGAGGCGGACGCCCTGGGCAATGCGGCGTGAATCGCCGAGGATGCGCGTCGCCGCCGCGGTGTCGCCCGTCGCCTGGAGGACCTGCGAGAGCATCAGCCCCGTCGCGACGTACAGGTACGGGATGCCGACCGAAGGACGGTCGATCCAGTCGTTCCGCTTCTCCAGCGCCTTCTGTCCCGTGAAGACGCTGTCCCAGAGCGTCTTCGTGCGATTCAGGTCGAGCCAGCCGTAGCCGGGCACGAGGAGCGTGTCGCGGCCGGCGACGGCGGGGGGGATGAACACCTTGCTCGCGAGCCCCTGCGTGAGGAGATAGCTCCCGAGCCCGAGCTCCGTGCCGTAGCCCGCCGAGGTGCGGCTGAAGTAGATCGGGCGGTCCTTCATCGACTCGGCGATGATCTTCAGCACGAAGATGTCGGCGCGCTGGAGGATGTTCGGCACCGACAGCCGTTGCGGGTCGATCGTCGCCTTGATCTGCCCGGTCTCGAAGTTCATCGGCCGGTCGATCTGCATGTAGTCCGGCACGGAGTCCGCCTGCTCCGGCGTCATCTGCACCAACGGACTGGTTGGCTTCGTCCAGCTTTTTCCGCGATAGATCGACGGCCCCTTCGCCGCGTCGTACTCGAAGACGGGACGGCGAATGAGCTGGCGCGTGTACCACTGGGTGTTGAGCAGCGACGTGTTGGCGACGACGACGTCCTTGCGGATCCCCTCCACCTCCTGCGCGTACCACAGCGGGAAGGTGTCGTTGTCGCCGACGGTGACGAGCACGCCGTAGGGCTCGACGGAGTTGAGCAGGTCGCGCGCGAAGTCGAGCGTGTCCGTCTGGCCGGCGCGCGACGCCGTCGTCCAGTTGGTGAACAGCGGAATGAGGGCGAGCGCGAGGAGCGGCGACGCCATGGCCAGGGCGCTGCGCGTCGGGCGCTCGGTCGTCTCGCGGCCGACGGTGATCCGTTCGCGTCCGATGAGCGAGGCGACGGAGTCCCACGCGGCGACGAGGCCCAGCGCGGCCCACACACCCCACGCCGAGAAGCTCCAGAGATAGAAGTAGTCTCGGTCGCGGACCTCGCGTGCCACCCCCGCGAGCTCCGGGCTCTGCGAGGCGCCGTACTTGAAGTTGAGGTAGTAGATGAGCCCGAGACTCATCGTGAACATCAACGACCCGAAGTAGGCGAAACTTCGTCGGTCGTGCTGCCAGTGGACGTAGCCGCCCAGCAGCCCGAGCATGAGGAAGAGCGCGGAGAGGATGCTCTGCCAGAGGACGTTGTCGTTGTGTGCGTCCCGCAGCCACTGCCACTTGAAGTACAACCACCACATCCCGATCTGCGCCGAGAAGGGTGCCTGCCGCTCGCTCAGCTCGGGCTTGCCGTACTGGCCGCGGTTGAAGTTGTACATGAACGCATCGTACGTCCCCTTGCTGAACGTGCACTGCGTCGCGAGGCCCATGCGGCAGGCGGTCGGCTCACCCTCATTGATCGCGGGGAAGTGCGCGGCGCGGATCGGCTGGATGGCGAAAGGCGTGATCCCGAAGCCCAGCGCCACGACGCAAGCGAAGAGCACACTGAAGCGGCTGTGGAAGGCTCCGGCCGGATCGCTCTCGGGCTTCCCTCGACCGACGAACCAGATTCCGACCATTCCTCCGATGCCGACGATGGCGGCGAGCACCGGGTTGACGCCGGCGAGCGCGTACGCGATGCCGAGCACCACGACGGTCGCCACCGTCGGAACGATGTACCTCGGCCGGACGATGAGCACCGCCAGTCCGACGGCCGGCACGGCGAGCACGCCCGCCATGTGATTGGCGTAGCCGAGCCCACTCAGGTACGCGACGAGGACGAGGATGCGGTCCGCCTTGCGGCCGTCGGGGGCGTCGCACCAGCGAACCATCAGCCACGAGATGATCGCGATGCCCATCAGCGAGACGGTGTAGACCTTCTCGTTGACGACGCTCTGGTTCCAGACGGTGAACGCGGTGGCGCCGATGACCGCGGCGAGCACGCCGCCGAGGATGCGCTGCCAGCGCTCGACGAACCAGCTGACCAGCACGCGCTCCGTGATGAGGAACCACATCCCCGCCGAGACGGCGCTGCAGATAGCCGCGAGCAGGTTGATGCGCACCGCCACGGTGGAGGCGATCGGGAGGATCGCGAAGACCCGGCCGATGAGCACGAAGAGCGGATTGCCCGGCGGGTGGGGCAGCCCGAGGGTGTAGGCGGCCGTGATGTACTCGCTCGTGTCCCACATCGCCGTGGTGGGAGCGAGCGTGAGCACGTACAACACGAAGACCGCCGCGGAGGTGATCGCCGCGGCGAGATATGAGGGACGATAGTCGTGGTCGAACGGCGTGGACGTCGTCGCCATTGATGTTCGCGGGTGGTCAGATAACAGACGCCCCGCGCGGGCGGCGGGGCGGGGTCACAGCGTACTTAAGATGGGGCTGGTGCCCTGGTAGGTACAGTGCCGCTGTGATCCCGCCGCTGCGTGCGCTACGGCCGCGAGGTGCCCGACCCCGACGTGCCCCTGCTCGAGCCGGTGCCTGAGCCCTTCGAGCCGGTGCCGGTGCCCGGTCCGCTGCCGGTGCGATTACGCGTCGTCGAGTCGTTCATCGTGCCTGGGCCGGTGCCCGGCGTTCCGGTGCTTGGCGTTCCAGCACTCGTGCCGGTGGACGGGCTCATGCTGCTGCCCGCCGTACCGGTGCCCGACGTTCCGGTACCTGCCGTCCCCGTTCCCGACGTCGCGGCGCCGGCGCTTCCGCCCATCGCGCCGCCATTCATCGAGCCACTCGCGTCCGTCCCGGTCGTCCCCGTGGTACCCGTACTGCCGGCGGCGCCGGCGGTACCAGCAGCACCACCGGCGGCGCCGGACGTGCCGACGTCGCCGCCGGCCATGCCTGCCGTCGTATCACGGTTGTCGTTGCCCTTGCTGCAGGCGGCTACCACCAGCACGGCAGCGAGCGCGAGCATGCTACTTCCCGTGGTCAACTTGCGCATGAATACACTCTCCTCGCTTCCATCGACATGATCCTTGCCGCACGTGCCCGTGGGAGGCCACCCAGCCGGCTCCTGCGGCTCGAGGTAGGGTGGGGGCGCAAAGGCCCTGCCATGAGTTACCGATGTTGCGAGGGAGTCAGGGAATGAGGGAATGAGGGAATGAGAGACGGCCTCGGGAGGCAATTGCTTCCCGAGGCCGTGTCGTTCCCCACTCCCTCATATCCCCATTCCCTCATTCCCGCTTCTAATGCCGGAACAACCTTACCCCAGTAAACACCATCGTCATTCCGTGCTCGTCCGCCGCGGTGATCACTTCCTCGTCGCGCACGGAGCCACCGGGCTGCACGATCGCGTTGACGCCGGCTGCGGCCGCCTGGTCGACGCCGTCGCGGAAGGGGAAGAAGGCGTCCGAACCCAACGCAGAACCCTGCGTGGAGTGACCGACCGATGTCGCCTTGTGCACGGCGAGGAAGGCGGCGTCGACGCGTGACATCTGGCCGGCACCGATGCCGATCGTCGCGCCGGCGCGGGCGAGCACGATGGCGTTGGACTTCACGCTCGCCACGGCGCGCCACGCGAAGAGCAGATCGCGGCGCTCCTCTTCGGTGGGCTGCCGCTTCGTCACGACGCGCCACGCGCTGTCGTCGATCACCGCCGGCGGACGCTCCTGCACGAGGAGACCGCCGCGCACGCGCTTGTAGTCGAGCGAGCCGTTCGGCCACCGCGCGCGACCCTCGAGCACGCGCAGGTTCTTCTTGCGGCCCAGGATCTCGAGCGCGCCGTCGCTGAACTTCGGCGCCACCACGCACTCGACGAACAGGCTCGACACCGCTTCCGCCGCCGCGTCGTCCACGGTGACGGTGAAGGCGATGATCGACCCGAAGGCGGAGACGGGATCGCATGCGAGTGCCTTCCTGTACGCATCGAGCGCATCGGTGCCGGTGGCGAGCCCGCACGGCGTGGTGTGCTTCACGATCGCGCAGCAGGGCTGCTCGCCGAACGGCTCCGTCGCGAGCATCGCGCCCTCGAGGTCGAGGAGGTTGTTGAACGAGAGCTCCTTCCCGCCCTTTTGCACGAGGGCGGCGAGTCCGGCGCCGGCGCGCTCGACGTAGAACGCGGCCGACTGGCCGGGATTCTCCCCGTAGCGCAGTCCCTGCGCGCGCTCGAGCGGGAGGATCATCCGCTCGGGGAACTTCTCCTTCCGCTGCGACGCGAACCACGCGGCGATCGCCGCGTCGTACGCCGCCGTGTGCTCGAACACCTTCACGGCGAGCCGCCGCCGCAGATCGAAGTCGTCGTCGCCCGCCGTGAGCGCGGCGAGCACGTCGCCGTAGTCGGCGGGATCGACGACGGTGGTCACGCTCGCGAAGTTCTTCGCCGCGGAGCGGAGCATGCTCGGTCCGCCGATGTCGATCTGCTCGATCACCTCGTCGGGCGTCACGCCCTCGCGTGCCGCCGTCTGTCGGAACGGATAGAGATTCACGACGACGAGATCGATCGGCGCGATCCCGTGCTCGGCGATCGCCGACATGTGCTCGGGGAGGTCGCGCCGCGCGAGCAGCCCGCCGTGCACCGCGGGGTGCAGCGTCTTCACGCGCCCGTCGAGCATCTCGGGGAACTGCGTGACGTCGGCGACGTCGCGGACGGGGACGCCGCTCTCGCGCAGGGTGCGCGCCGTGCCGCCGGTGGAGAGGAGCTCCCAGCCGAGCTTGTGGAGGCCGCGGGCGAAGTCGAGCAGACCAGACTTGTCGGAGACGGAGAGAAGGGCGCGAGGCATCGAGTCGAGCGAGGCGTGAGAGGGAGTCGAGTGGTTCAGCGGCGCGGCGCCGGGCCGAGCGCGGCGTCGAGCCGGATGGCGAGGGTGACGTCGTCGAGCATGGGATCCATCGTCGGAAGGCGCGGCGAGGTGAAGCGCTCGCTCTGCACGCGGCCTTCCGCGTCGAGCCGCACCTCGCCGCCGGCGAGCGCGTCCACGACGCGCGGATAGAGCAGGTGCTCGGCGCGCAGCACACGCGCCGCGAGGGCGTGCTCGTCGTCGCCGTCGAGCACGGGAACCGGCCACTGCGCAATCACCGGCCCGTGGTCGTACACCTCGTCCACGAAATGCACCGACGGACCGGACAGGGGCGCACGAGCGCCGAGCACGGCGCGATGCACGCGCGCGCCGTACATCCCCGGGCCGCCGAACTCCGGGAGCAGCGCGGGATGCACGTTGAGCATCCTGCCGCGATATGACTGCGCGACCGCGGCGGGGATGAGGCGCATGTAGCCGGCGAGCGCGATGAGGTCGATCGCGTGGCGCGCGAGGACGCCGTCGAGCGCGTCCCCATCCGGTGCGTGTGGCGACTGCAGCACGGCGCGCTGGATGCCCGCCCGCGCCGCCCGGTCGAGCGCGCCGGCGTCCGGGCGGTTCGACGCGACGAGCACGACGTCGCCGCGCCGCGCGTCGCCGAGCTGCACGAGATGATCGAGGATGGCC
>JAEKKK010000058.1 GCA_019510405.1 Gemmatimonadota bacterium
TGAGTCATCCCGCTCCGCGGCGCTTCACGCTCCTCGCCGCCTTCGCCGCGATCTACTTCTTCTGGGGCGCGACCTTCCTCGCGGTCCGGTATGCCGTGGTCCTGGTGCCGCCGATGCTGATCATCTTCTTCCGATGCGCCGGCGGAGCGCTGATTCTCTTCGCCTGGCTCGCATGGCGTCGGGAGCTGGAGCGCACCACCTGGGCCCAGTGGCGCACGGCCGCATTCGCGGGGCTCCTTCTCTTCCTCGGCTGTCACGTGGCAATGGCGTGGGCCGAGCAGCGGATGTCCTCCGGACAGGCTGCGTTGTTCTCGTCGACGATACCGCTCTGGATCGTCCTCCTGGAATCCGCGAAGGCGCGCGCGATGCCCACCGCGCGCATGTTCATCGGGATGGCGCTCGGAATCGTCGGAGTCGGAGTGCTCGCCGGCGGCAACGCGCTCAACGCCGGACTCGCGAGCGACCGCGCGCTCGTCGCGATTGGTGCGTTCTGCTGGGCCGCCGGCTCGCTCATCGGGCGGCATGGTGCGCGGCCGCGCAGCGCCACCCAGTCCACCGCGATGCAGCTCGCGGCAGGCGCCATCTGGGTGCTGGCCGCCAGCGCGCTGCATGGAGATCTCGCGCACTTCACCCTCGCACGCCTCGACCTGCGCACGGAGGTGGCCCTGCTCTTCCTCGTGTTGTGCGGGACCGTGATCGGCTTCGGGTCGTACACCTGGCTGCTTCGCGTCGCCTCGCCCGCGGCGGTGAGCAGCTACGCCTTCGTCAACCCGATGGTCGCCCTCGCCCTCGGGGTCGCCGTCGGGGACGACGCGCTCTCCGGACGCATCGCGTTCAGCGCCGTGTTGGTGATCGCCGCCGTGGTGTTGACCCGTGGCGCGCCGGCCGCGCGTGCCTCACACGCGGAAGTCGCGGAGCGGCGCCTGCGAATCGCGTCCTGAGCGCGGTCAGGCCCCGACGGCGCTCTGCTCGCGAACGAGGTCGCGCAGGAACGGGAAGCGCGACCGGATCTCGGCGACGCGCTCGGCGCTCAGCACCACGTAGCCCGGTGCGTCGTCCGTGTTGGTCGTGGGCACGAGGCGCTCGCCCCACGGATCGTACGCCGCGGAGCCGCCGTTGTAGGACAGGCCGCCGGCCTCGCCCGTGCGATTGACGCCCACGACGTAGCACTGGTTCTCGATCGCGCGCGCGGGGAGCAGCGCGTCCCAATGCGGACGCCGTCCCGCCGGCCAGTTTGCGATCACGAACATCGCGTCCACGTCCGGTGCGACGGCGCGGAACAGCTCCGGGAAACGCAGGTCGTAGCAGATGAACAGGCTGATGCGCACGCCGCGCACCATCGCGACCGCCGACCCTTCACCCGGCTCGTAGCTCGCGTGCTCGTTCGCGTACGCGAACAGCTTCTGCTTGCGGTACGATGCCTCGAGCTCGCCGCCCGGGCCGAAGAGGAGCGCGGTGTTCTGGTAGACTTCATGTCCGTCCACCAGCTCCCGTGCAGCAACACCAGCCAGGACGTGCACGCCGTTGGCCGCGGCGATCTTGCCGAGCGCGTGAACGTCCGGCGAGTCGAGCGTGACGGCGTGCTCCTTCGGCTCCATCGTGAAGCCGGAGAGGCACATCTCCGGCAGCGCGACGAGATGCGCGCCATGGCTGGCCGCACGCTGCACGAGTTCCGCCGCCCGCTGCAACGAGACGGCCGGGTCGTGCCACCCCGTGTCGTACTCACCGAGTACGACACGAAGCTCGTTCGTCACGCCGACTTCCTCCCGTGGAGCACGTCGGGATCGGTCAGCGCCTTCTTCAGCGCCTCGGCGCCCTCCTTCACCATCGGCGTCGCGCAGCTGTACGCGAAGCGGATCGCGTCGTCGCACGTCGTGCCGAAGGCGACGCCCGGCGCGCTGCCGATGCCGATCGCCGCCAGCTTGTCCGACAGGTCTGCCGCATCCGTGACGCCGAGGCGCTCGTAGATGGCCGGATCGAGGTCCGCCCAGACGTAGAACGCGCCGCGCGGCGTGAAGGGACGCACCCCGTCGATCGTGGAGAGCGCGGAGACCAGCGCGTCGCGACGCTCCACGTACTCGGAGACCATCTGTGCGAGCTGCGACTGATCGCCGGTGACCGCCGCCAGCGCCGCCCACTGCGCCAGGCTGTTCACCCCGTTGATCGTGCAGCGCAGCAGCTTGGGGATGCGGTCGCGGAGGAGCGGCGACTTCGTGACGATGTACCCTGTGCGGAGCCCGGGCATCGCATAGCTCTTCGAGAAGGAGAAGATGCTGATCACCTTCTCCGACTGTTCCAGGGGCACGAGCGAGCCGATCGACTGATGCTTGTGCGGCTCGTAGATGACGTCCTCGTACGCCTCATCCGACACGAGCCAGAGGTCGTGGCGCCGGGCGATATCGGCGATCTCGCGCAGCGTCTGCTCGGAGAGCACCGCGCCCGTCGGGTTCTGCGGCGTGTTGAGGAAGATCGCCACGGTGCGTGGCGTGATCGCGGCTTCGATCTCCGCGGGGTCGTACTCGAAGTCGTTCGCGGCCTTGAGCGGGACACCGACCGTCACACCGCCGGCGAGGCGGATGTTCTCGCCGACCTCGGTCCACATCGGGTCCGGGAGGATGACCTCGTCGCCCGGCGAGAGCAGTGCCCCGAACGCGACGTAGAGCGCGTGCATCGCGCCGTTGGTGAGGAAGATGTCCTCATCGGTCACACCGGCGAGGCCGTTCTTGCGGACCGCCTTCTCGGCAAGCGCCTTCCGTAGTTCCGGAATGCCGCTGTTGGGGATGTAGTGCGTCTTCCCCGCCGCGCCGGCCTTGTCCACCGCCTCGAGGATGTGAGGGGCGACCGAGAAGTTCGGATCGCCTGACTCGAGGCGATACACCTTCTTACCAGCCGCCTGGGCCTTGAGGAGCCGCTCACGAATGACGACGATCAGGCCGAGCGAGATGTCGTCGAGCGGATGCGGGGCGACGGCGGACGGTGGCATGCGCGGGCTCTCCGGTGTGTGCGGGCGCGAGGAATTGAGAACTGGGGCGGCAGGGCTCGAACCTGCAACTTCCTGATTAACAGTCAGGCGGTCTGCCAATTGACCTACACCCCATCGTGCGTCTGTCGGCACCAATGCCGCGTTCTACCTGGGACTCTCTCCAACTGCGGTCTTGCGAGATGGTCCCGCCGATCCTCGCAAAAGCGCCCGCCAGGTGAGACCTGGCGGGCGCTTCTTCTGCGCAACCTGCGCGCGCGCGCTAGCCAAGTCTCCCGGAGAGGCTCCGATTAATATTATTCCCTGGCTTGAGCGTGCGCTTGTTGGACATTGTCATGGTATTTGGGCCGCGCATATGCGCGACACCAGCATGGTAGGGTTCCCGTTCCGCTCTGTCAAGAGCCCGGTTGACCCACCCCTCGCGCGCCAGACTCACGCGACTTCCGACTGCGCGAATCGCCGCGCGACAGCGACCGATTCACCATCCGCCGCCCGGCGGAAGCCAGGCCGACAAGCGCTCGCGAAGGTGACGCAACGCGCGTCCCATCCGCGCCTCCACCGTCTTCACCGAGATGTCCAGCGCGCTCGCGATCTCCGGATACGTCATCCCGTCGCGGCGGCTCATCTCGAACACCTCGCGCTGCGGCGGCGATAGCTCGGACACCGCCTCGGCGACGGCGTCCTGAAGCTCATGCGACGTCACGCGCGCATCCGGGCGCGGAGCGGCGGTCGGCGGACGCACATACGGTTCGGATTGGCGCACGGTGCGCCCGTGGCGCAGATGGTTCAATGCGCGATTGCGCGCCGACTGATGGAGGTAGGCGCGCAGCGGGCCGGTCAGCGCGAGCTCCTCGCGCCGGCGCCACAGCTCCAGCATCACGTCCTGGACGACCTCCTCGGCGAGGGAGCGGTCGCCGAGCAGGCGCGAAGCGGTGAGCACGAGCCACGAATAGTGCTCGCGAAAGATCGTCGCGTACGCCTCGTCGTCCCCCTGGCGCAGCCGCGCCAGCAGTTCCGATTCAACCACGGCTGGCGTATCGTTGCTGGCGGAGGCCGGGCATGGCCGACCAATCTAATCCTGGGCCAGCCAGGCACGAGTCGAAGCGCCGAGCCAGCGTGCGTAGGGTGTACCTCCACTCGGGTGTCTCAGCAGCATGACCGACGATAGCGCGCGGCAGCCGGATCTCGATGCGGAGTGGGAGGAGCTGGCGCGCTTCCTCTCCGGCGAGAGCTCCCCTGGGGAGCAGCGCCGCCTGCGCGCGCTCCTGGCCCGCGACCCCGAGCGTGCCGCGCTCGTTCAGGCCCTGGACGCCGCGCTCGCGCCGCCCGACGAGACCCCACTCGCCCTCGAGGAGGTGGAGCGCGCGCTGGCGTCCGTGATGGCCCGACGCGACCTGGCCGATCCGCGGAGTGCCCCCGCACCGGACGTCATCCCGCTTCGGGGCCGCGCGACCCCGCCGCCACTCGCGGCCACCACGGCGCGCTGGCGTCGCTCGGCGCTTCTGGCCGCCGCGGCGGTGATCGTCGTGGCCGGTGCCAGCCTGCTCTGGCGGGCGACCCAGACCAGCGAACGGACCCAGCCCGTGCAGGTCGCCCAGGTGGACTACACGACCGGCGTCGGTCGCGTCGACACCCTCCGGCTCGCCGACGGCACCTCCGTCGTGCTGGGGCCCTCCAGCCGCCTTCACCTCGAGCCCGACTACGGCCAGCGGGCGCGTATGCTGACCCTCGACGGCCAGGCGTTCTTCGACGTCGTGCACGACGACGCGCGGCCCTTCGTCGTTCGGACTGCCAGCGCCACCCTCCGCGACGTCGGAACGACCTTCTCCGTCGAGAGCGACAGGGATCTCGGCACGCGCATCGTGGTAACATCGGGTGCGGTGGACGTTGCCGCGCTTGCGGCACGCGACGGCGAGCCGACGGTGCTGCACGGTGGGGATCGAGCCGAGGTCAAAGGGGATCGCATGACGGTCGAGCGGGGCGTGGTGAGCGATGACGCGACGTCGTGGACGCGTGGAGCGCTCGTGTTCCACGATGCATCGATGACGAGCGTGGCCGCCGAGCTGCGACGCTGGTACGGCATCCGGCTGGTGGTCGACGACAGCGCGCTCGCTGCGCGGCGCGTCACCGCGACCTTTGATCGCGCGAGCGCCGACGACGTGGGCCGCGTGCTCGCCGCGGTGCTCGGGGGCTCGGCCACTCGCTCGGGCGACACCCTCCGGCTTGGCGTGCGCTCACCCGCTCGATGAGCCGGAGGAAATGCCACTGAGCGCGGCGGGGCGTCGAGCAACGCGTACTGCGGCGGCCGCGATGGCCGCCCTCGTCCTCGGCGTGCGCGCCGACGCGCAGCCCGCGCGCCCCTGCTCCGACGCCGCCACCGAGCTCGCCGCGAATTCGGGCACGTGGTCCGGCGCACTTGCCGCAACGGTGACGCTCCACGCGCGCGGGCTCTCGCTGCGCGACGCCCTCGATCGCCTGGGTGCGCAGAGCGGCGTTCCGCTCGCGTACTCCAGCGATCTCCTTCCGCTCGATCGCCCCGTCTGCGTCGTCGCCGATCGGCAGCCGCTGGGACGCGTGCTGGCGACGCTGCTCGAGGGCACGAACGTCGAAGCGCTCCTCGTCGCAGGCAAGGTGGTGCTCGCCCCGTCCACCAGCGCCGCGCCGCGCGAAGCGCCGAAGGTCAGTGTGCTCGAGCGCGTGATCGTCACCGGCAGCGCCATCGCCGCATCGCGGCGACCGCTCGCCGTCGGCGTCGAGGTGATCGACGGTGACGAGATTCGCCGGAGCAGCTACGCCGATCTCGCCTCTGCGCTCGACACCTACGTGCCCGGCATGTGGATCTGGGCGCAGTCGGCGGGCAGCCTCGTCGCGCAGTATGGCGGCGTGCGCGGCGCGAGCTCGTTCTCGACGAGCTATCCGAAGATGTACATCGACGGCATCGAGGTCGCGAACCCGCTCCTCGTCACGCAGCTCAACCCCGATGCGGTGGACCGCGTCGAGGTGATCCGTGGTCCGCAGGGCTCCGCCCTCTACGGCTCGGACGCGATCAGCGGCGTGATCAACGTCATCACGCGCCACGACGGAACGGGTCCCTCAGGCGCGCGCGTGCGCGTGAGCAGCCTGGCTGGCGCGAGCGCGAGCGAATTCGGGCCGAGTCCCGTGCCGACGCACGATCAGCGGCTCTCCGTGCGCAATGGCACCAATCTGGGATCGGCTGGTGTGTCCATCGAGTTCGGACAGACGGGCGCCGTGTTCCCCTCCGCGCAGAGCCGACAGCTCTCGATCCTCGGCGACGGCCGCCGCGTCACGAGCAGTGCAGTCCTCAGTGGCACGGCGCGGCTGTTCGATCGGCGCGCCGGTGTCGGCAACAATCCGCTGCTCGAGGGCGTCGGCACGCCGTGGGTGGACACCAGCGCGAGCTCCGGTCCGGGTGGTGGCACTGGTCGCGGAGGCTACGACGACCAGCGCCCAGTCATGTCCACGCTCCGCGACGGGGATCAGCACGTGCGCCTCTACACCGTCGGCGGCAGCGCGATGTTCGCGACCCACGGTGTGTGGACGCACACCCTGACCGCGGGCGTCGATGGCTTTCAGCTCGACAACGTCGCCGATGCGACGAATCCATTCGACGATGGCGTGGATGCCACGCGCCGCGGCGCCACAGGAAACGGCGATCGAACGACGCTCCGTGCCAGCAGCGTTGCGCAGCTGGGCGGCGCGTCGGCGCTCCCTGCCACCACGATCACGCTCAGCGTCGAGCATTCCGTGCTCCGGCAGCGCAGCACCGTCACCGACGTCATCGCCCCGGCGGGCGGTGAACGATATGGCACCGCGGTGGAGGGCACCGCGCTGCTCTGGAACCACAACACCGGTGCGCTCGTGCAGGCGAGCACCGCGTGGCGCGATGCGCTGTTCCTGACTGGCGGCGTACGGGTCGAGCGCAACGACGCGTTCTCCGGCAACGACCGTTACCCCATCTTGCCGTTGTTGGGCGGCGCGCTCGTACACGCGTTCGGGCCGGTGGAGATGAAGTTGCGCAGCTCGTATGGCAAAGGCATTCGACCGTTCCAGACCCCCGCGCGCTTCTCCTTCAACGAATACGGGCCCACGGGCATCGGCCGCGCCGGTCTCGATCCCGAAGTGCAGACCGGGATCGAGAACGGTGTCGAGCTGTACGTCGGCGATCTGTTCTCGTTCCAGGCGACGCGCTTCGACCAGCGGGCGACCGGTCTGATTCAGAACGTGGCCGTCGCGGTCGACACTCAGCTCCGCGGTGGATCGCTCGAGCGACGCATGCGCTTCCAGCTGGAGAATGTCGGTGAGATCACGAACCGCGGCTGGGAGATGCAGGCAGGGCTGCGGCGCGGGGCACTCGGCGTGTCGGGCACGTTCTCCACGGTGGACAGCCGCGTGCGTACGGTGGCGGACGGCTATCTGGGCGACCTTCGCGCCGGAGACCGCATGCTCGCGGTGCCGGCGCGCACTTCGAGTCTCAGCGCATCTTGGACGCAGCCCCGCTGGACGCTGGCCCTGACCGCCACGCGCGCCGCGGACTGGGTGAACTACGATCGCGTCGCGCTCGCGCGCGATTACACCGGTGCCGACGGCGCTCAGCGCGACGTCACCGGCGCGCGTCTGCGCAGCTACTGGCGCGACTACAGCGGACAGACGCATCTGCGGCTCTCCGCGTCGCGCGACGTCGGACATGGGCTCACGCTGCTCGGGCTCGGCGACAACTTGCTGGGTGGTCAGGTTGGCGAGCCCGACAACCTCACCATCCGGCAGGGTCGCACGCTCAGCGGCGGGCTCCGCGCGTCGTTCTGAGCGGGCGAGAGGCACACGAAGACTACTTGCCGTCGGGCTGCGGTATTGGCAGGTTGGCTTCGTTCGGAATGATCGATGACTCCAGACGGTCGCTCGCACTGCCCACTGAGCGATCGGGAGAGAGCGTGTGACCGCACGTCCTGGCGCGTTCGACCTGCCACACCGCGCATACATCGAGGCGCTCGCCGAGGCTCCCGAGGGAAGCCCGGCCTGGCGCGCGATCGTGGCCGGCTACGCCGCGCTGCAGCTCTTCGAGTGCTGGATGGACGGAGACCTGGGCGCGACGCCGCCGAGCGCGATCGAGGTGCAGCGCATCTGGCGGTACGTCGAAGCGGTGCCGGAGACCTGCGTCGAGCGGCGCTGTCTCACGCAACTGATCGATTGCATCGAGGAGACGCTGAACGACTCACCGCGTCCCCTCGCCGAACGCAGGGCCGATGCCGGTCGCGCCGTCGAATGTTATGCCCGACTGCTGCGGTACGAGGCGCAGTGGGGCCTCGCCGGCGACGTGTACGTCGCGTTGATGGATTTCGCACGGTGCACGAACGACACGACGCGCCTGCTCGACGCGATGCTGATGCGTGGCTACAGCCTGCGCATGCATGGCCGGCTGGAGGAAGCGAGTCGCGCGTATGCCGAGCTTCGACGTGCCGCCGAGCAGGCGAATGACGAGCGGTATCGGCTCGAGAGTCATCTCTCCGACGCGAAGATCGCCGTCGAACGCGGCAACTATGGCGTTGCGCGCGAGCTGCTCGATCGGACGCTGGCGCAGGCACGCCGCGCGGAATGCTGGGTCGTCGTCTCGAAGGGGCTGACCGACCGCGCACGCATCGCTGCGATGCAGGGTGACCTGGAGATGTCGCTCCAGTGCTCACACGAAGCGCTCGCGTTGAACACCGACCCGATCGGGCGCGAGCGCATCCTCGCGAACATCGCGCTCTACTTCGCGCAGATGGGGTTGCGCGAGGCAGCACGCGATGCAGGGCTGCTCGTGGCGGCGACGGCGCAGGATCGGACGACGCGACTCACGGCGATGATCAATCTGATGGAGCTCGCCCACCTCGACGAACGCGAGCTCGTGTTCGAGCAGTACCGCCGAGAGCTCGCACGCGAAGCGATGATGCCGAACGTGGAAGTCTCGTTCCTCCAGGTTTCAGCCGAGGGGTTGCGCACATTCGGTCGGATCTCCGAAGCGAAGCGCGCGATCGAGCGCATGCTCGACGTCGCGTTGCGCCACTCGTTGCACGAGCACGTGATCAGGGCCGACTCCATGTTGACGGCGATCGAGCAACCGCCGAAGGCGACGGCGCCCGAGGCGCCTCCGCCGAGCGAACGCGTGGCGCACATCGCGCACGCGATCGCCGAGATGCGTGTGGCGGCGGGGCTACCCGCCTGATTGAGCGGGCGCCCGCCGACCGTTCGTCAGTGACAGCGCCCTTCGCTCGCGATGGTGCCTCCTCGACAGAGCGAGGGATCGAACGTGTCCTTCGCGGACGTGCCGCTTGGCGCGAGTTGCGAGCGCTGGGGTGCCGTCGTTGGCTGCGCGCAGGCGGCGAGCGCGAACGTCGCGAACGTGGCGACGACAACGGCGATTGAACGGCGGGTCATGGGAATGCCTCCCGCGAAAAGAGGAAACGGCGCCGCCCAGGTGCGGGCGGTCGCCATTTCTGAGGGTCGGCACCTGCCCGCCTCGACTGTATACAAACATCTGTCGCTGATACGAGGAGCGGCTCCCGCTCGTCGTTCCGGTGCAGCGCCACGCACTCCCGGGCTCCCCGCCTCCCGTTCGCGGCGCACCTGAACCATTCCCATGCGAAGCTGGTTGGAGCGCGTCCTTTCGGGCCCGCGCTGGCGCCTCGCGCTCGAGGCCTGGGCCATCGTCGTCGTCGCGGCCGCGCTCTGGCAGATCATCGCCAAGGTGCACCTTTACCAGTGGGACGTGATCGTCTACTGGTGGGGCGGACGCGCCTTCGCGCACGGGCTGTCGCCCTACGGCGCCATCCCTGGACAGCCGGAGTACCTCCACTTCGTCTATCCGCCGATCGTCGCGCCGCTGTTCGCGCCACTCGCGATCCTCAAGCCGAGCGTCGCGAAGCTGCTCTGGATCGCCCTCAAGGCGCTGGCGTTCTGGATCACCGTGCGCCTCTGGCGACGCGCGCTCGGCACCGAACAGCACGTCGTGCCGCCCGTCTTCTTCTTCACGTTCGCCTTCGGCTCGGCGGCACTCGTCGACTTCACCGCGGGCAACATCGCGGTGTTCGAGCAGCTCGTGCTGTGGCTCGCCTTCGCGGCGCTGCTCGCCCATCGCCGCTGGACGTTCGCGCTCCTCGTGGTGCTGGCGGCGCAGTGCAAGCTGACGCCCGTATTCTTCCTCGGGCTTCTCCTCGTCATCGACGAGCGGCCGCATTGGAAGCCCTTCCTCGGCGGCGGCGCGCTGATGGGGGCCCTCGTCGGCGCGAACGTCGTGCTCTTCCCGTCGCAAACGCAGGAGTTCCGCGCCGGAGTATCGGCGCTCGCCGAACGGGGGTGGGGCGATCCTTCCACGCTCGGCGTCATGCAGGATCTCGTCGACCAGCTGCGCGGGCTACAGCTCCCCTTGCCGGAAGTGATGGGTTACGTGCTCTATCTCGCCGCCGTGGCGTACATCCTCGCGCAGACGCTGCGCTGGTGGCGCGCGCAGCGCACGGCGGGCGCGGTGCGCCCCGTCGAGATCGTGCTCGTCACGCTCGCCACGTACGCGCTCGTGATGCCCCGAATGAAGGATTACTCGTACGTCGCGCTGCTCCCGGTCGCGTGGTACGCGCTGGCGGGGCGCCAGGCGGTCACCGCCTCCATCGCGGTACTCGCCGTGCTCGTGCCGCGCCCACTCCCGCAGCTCAAGCTCTGGCTGCCGCTCGTGCCACAGCCGTACGTCTACGCGCCGCTGCTCGCGGCCCTGGTGCTGTGGACGATGCTCACGACCATCGATCGCGACGCGGTGGTCGCCGCGCGCACCTCGATGACGGACAACGACCGGATATCAGGCGAGCCGCGCGCGATCAGCGCAGCGTGAGGCGCATCGCCATGCCATCCGCCGTCGGAACCAGGGCGGCGGAGAGGCGCTGCTCGCGCTGGTTCGAATGGCGCGCGTAGACGAACGCTTCCACCGCGCTGGTGAGAGCGATCGCACCCGCCACGGCCAACCCCGCCGTCTGGTACGGCTTTCCCTGCACCTGTCGCGTCGCTTCGTATGGCGGGAGCGGATTGCCGAATGGGTCCTTCGCATCGGTCACCATATAGCGCTCGGTCACGTCACCGGACTTGAGCGCGTACGCCACCGCGCCTCCCGCTACGGCCAGCGTCGTCAGACCGAACAGCTTTCTCCCCGTGTACATCTGACCAGCTCCTGGAACGACGAGACCGAGGCTGAGCGCGGCGCTGGGTGAGAGCGGCGTGGCGCGCAATCCGGTGATCCGTGCGAGCACCGTCTGCCGGTCCTCGGCCTCGGGCCGCAGCCGCAGATATTGCTGGAAATCGGCGATCGCCAGCTCGCGCTGTCCGCGCGCCGCGTTGGCGAGACCTCGATCGTAGTACGCGTCCGCCCAGTCGGGCTGCGCGGCGATGGCGCTGCCGAATGCCGTCGCCGCCTGCGCGAACCGCCCCGCGTCGTACGCGGCGGCGCCGGTTCGGAACGGCGCCAGCACCTGCTCGGACACGGTCGCCTGCGCAGGGCCGCCCAGAGCGCTGATCCGCTCGCGCGCTTCGGCCACCTCGGGCGCCGTCGGAGCCAGCGCAACGAAGCGGCAGTACTCCTTCTTCGCATCATCGCCGGCGCCGACTCCTTCCTGCGCGCGCGCGAGCTGATACGCGAGGTCGGGATTCGTCGGATCCATTGCCGCCGCCTGGCGAAGCTGATCGCGCGCCGCGATGCGGTCGCCGAGGATCGCCGACTGCTGCGCGCGCTGCGCCAGCTCACGGGCGGCACGACGCTGCTCGGGGGTGGCGGCGCGTGCAGCAGTCGGCGGCGTACAGGCCGGCCTCGCCGCGATCGCCGGGAGGCCACGCTTGAGTGGGACGCGCGCTTGCGCCCCAACCGTCTCGGCGAGAAGCAACTCGGCGGCGAGGGTGACGACGAGGAGGACGCGCATCACTTCACGTTGATCTGCACGGAGCCCGTCTTGCCACCGATCAGCGCGGTCTGAGCCTTGATCGTCACGTTGCCCGACTTCTTCCCAGTCACCAGCCCCGACGTCGACGACACGGTCGCCACAGTCGTGTTGGAGCTCGTCCAGATGAAGCTTTGATTCGGCACCGGATTCCCCTTGCTGTCGAAGGCAGTGGCGGTGAGCTGCATCGTGTTTCCCGCCTTCAAGTTGTTCGACGGCGCCGTGACGGTCACGCTCGCCACCGCGCCGGGATTGACCGTGATCGTCGCCGTGCCGCTCACATTGCCGATGCTGGCGGTGATCGTCGCCGGCCCCGCCTTCGACGTCGTCACGTCCGCCGTCACGTTTCCGGTCGACTTCGGCGATGCTACTTGTACATCGGACGACGTCCACGTGACAGTGCTGTTCGTCACGGGATTGCCGAGCGCGTCCAGCACGGTAGCCGTCAGCTGCACCACCTGCCCCGCCGTCGCATTGGAGCTCGAGGGGCTGATGGTGATCGACGCGATCGCCGGAGGCGTCACGGTCACTGCCGACGAGCCGGTCTTTCCTCCACTCGAGGCGTCGATCGTCGTGCTTCCCACACCGACCGCCGTCACGGCGCCGGTGTTCGCGTCGACGCTGGCGACAGCTGGGTTTCTCGACGACCAGGAGATGCTCGGATTCGACACGGTACTTCCAGTCGCATCGACGACCGTCGCGCTCAGCGCTCCCGTCTGCCCTTGCGCGAGCGACAGCGTGGATGGGCTCACCGTCACCGACTGTATGGGCGCGGCCGTCACGGTGATGGCCGACGTGCCGGTCGCCGCACCGCTCGTCGCGGAAATCGTCGCCGTGCCCACGCCGACTGCCGCGACGACTCCAGTCTGCGAGACCGTCGCGACCCCCGGGTTGCTCGTGCTCCAGCTGACCGGCCGATTCGTCACCACCTGGCCGTTGGCATCAGTGACCGTTGCGGTCAGCGTCGTTCCCTGACCGGCGGGGAGGGAGACCGACGCAGGGGCGACCTGTACGCGGCCCACGGGAACGAGCGTCACCGTGACGGTGGCGTTCGCGCTCTTCGTCTCGCTCGTCGCCGTGATCGTCGCAGTTCCCGGAGCGATGCCGGTCACCACCCCGGCCTGGCTGACGGTGGCGATCAGCGGGTTGCTCGTGCTCCACGACACGACGCGATCAGTCACGACCTGCCCGTTCGCATCCTTCACGGTCACCGCCAGCGTCGTGCTGGAGCCGGTCGAGACGGTCGCCGCCGTCGGCGAGAGCGTGACACTGCTCACCGGGATGTTGGACACGGTGAGCGCGGTCGTGCCGCCCACGCCATCCACCGTGGCAGTGATCGTCGCCGAGCCGGCGGCGATCGCCTTCACGGTACCGTCCGACGCCACGGTCGCGACGGCGGTGTTGGAGCTCGACCAGACGGCCGATTTGCCGGTGAGCACGTTGTCGCTGGCATCACGGACCGAGAGCGCAAGCTGCGAGGACTGCCCGGCTACCATCGTCACCGGGTTTGGCGACACGACGACTCGCGCGACGGCTCCTTGCGCGACGGTGATCGTCGCCGTGCTCGTCTTTCCCTCACTCGCGGCCGTGATCGTGGAGGTGCCGGGAGCGACCGCGGTGACGAGTCCAGTGGTGCTCACGGTCGCCACCGCCTGATTGCTGCTCGACCAGATGATCGCCCGGTCGCCCAGCGCGTTCCCCGCCGCGTCGAACGCCGTCGCCGAGAGCTGCGTCTTGCTGCCCACCGTCGCGTCGATCCTGCTCGGCAGGAGCACGACGTTCGCGACCGGTGTCTTCGTGACGGTGATCGTCGCGATGCCCGACTTGCCCAGGGCGTTCGCCGCGACCTGCGTCGAGCCGATGGCCAGGGCGGTGACGACGCCCGCGGCGGAGACGCTGACGATCTTGGAGTCCTGCACGGTCCAGGTGACCGCGGCGCCGGAGACGACGCTCCCCGACCCATCCTTCACCTCGGCCTGGAGGGGAAGCTGCGCGTTGAGCGAGAGCGTCGAGGTGGCCGGGCTCACGACGATCGACGCCACTTGTGGCGTCGCGTCGGGTGACGTGCTACCGCATGACCAACCAGACAGTGCGACCAGGAACACGGTCGCCAGCGTTCGTCCGATCCTCCCCATCTCGCCACTCCTTCCAGGTTCTGCTCTGCATCTCACCCGCCGGGCCGCTCGACGTAGACCGGCTTCGTTCGATGCGTCCGCGTACCATCGCCCAACTGCCCGTCGCTGTTGTAACCCCAGCAGAACGCCTCCCCCGACGCCGTCGCGCCACACGTGTGCGAACCGAATGCGCGGACGGTGACGAAGGTGTGGCCGCCGGCGACCCTCACCGGCTCCCCGCTGTCCGAGGTCCCTCCATTGCCGAGCTGACCATATGTGTTACGACCCCAGCACCACGCCTCACCCTCCGTCGTGACGGCACAGGTGTGCACCGCACCAGCGGCGATCGCCACGAAATGCTCGTCGCTCCGCACCCGCACCGGCGTCGAGCGCGGGGAGGTGCTCCCGTCGCCGAGCTCGCCGCTCGCGTTCCGCCCCCAGCAATACGCCTCACCGGTGGGCGTGACGCCGCAGGTGTGCGCGCTACCAGCCGTGATCGCCCGGAATTCGATGTTTCCCTGCACCGGCACGGGCTGACGACGATCGCCGTTGGTCCCGTCTCCAAGCTGGCCTGCCGAGTTGTCCCCCCAACACATCGCCCGCCCGCTTTCCGTCAGGCCGCAGGTGAAGTTCCACCCCACGTCGAGACTCGTGAACCGCTGGGGCCCTGCCACGGCGACGGGCGACGAGCGGTCGATGGTCCCACCGTCGCCGAGCTGTCCGTGTGCGTCCGAGCCCCAGCACCACGCGACGCCATCCAGCTCCAGGCCGCAGGTGTGTGCTGCTCCGGCCGCTATTGCGCGAAATGCGTGCCCTGCCGCAGCACGCACCGGGGAGTTGTGGGCGCTCTGGGTGCGGTCGCCCAGCTGGCCGTGGTCGTTCTCCCCCCAGCACCAGAGCGAGCCTCCGCGCGCGATCGCGCAGCTGTGCGAGAGCCCTGGTGCGACGGCCACGAATCGAAGCTCGGACCCGACGGACGCCGGGGTCGAGAGCCGCGTGCTCCCTCCCGTTCCGAGCTGCCCTTCGTCGTTGCCCCCCCAGCAGAACATGCGGCCATCCGCCGATACGAGGCACGTGTGCAGTCCGCCCGTCACGATGCTCATACGAGGGCGTGCCGGAGCCGCGATCACCGCCGGCGCCGACGCCGGTGCGATGGCTGGCGGCTTCACTGCCGGCTTCGCGGCGGTTGGCGTCGGCCGCGGGACGGAGGCCGGTGGACTCGCATCGAGCTGGACGCCGACTGGAGCATCGGGCGCTCCGCTCGCCGTGGCGGCGGACGACTCGGGCGCCGCCAGTGCCGCCGCGACGGACAGCGACTCGGGAAGCGCCGACGGGCCTGAAGCCAAAGAATCCGAATCCGCGTGAATGCTCGCCCCCGAAGCGGCTGGCTTGCCGATCTCGCCACTCGACGCCGCCCGCGTCGCGGGGGGCTTGGTGGGGGGCGCGACGTTCGGCCTCCCCTCCACCTGGGTGGCGAGAAAGCCGAGGCCGGCGAGGCCGACGAGGCCGGCGGCGGCCAGCGTGATCTGACGCCGCGTGAACGGCAGGCGCCGCGCCGGCGGGAGCTCCTCCAGCTCGCCCGGCGAGAAGTACGCCCCAACGAAGTTCGGCGCGAGCGAGGTCGTGCCGACGTCCACCGGCTGGACGACCGCGGGCTGGGGCGCCGTGGGCTCGATCGGCGCCGGCGTGGCTGCCTGTCCCCGCGGCGTGATCGCATTGCGTACGAAGCGCACGGTCTCCGTGCTCACGGGCACGTGCGCCTTGGCTGCGCGCGAGGGCGCCACGCCGTCGAGCGCTGCGATCAACTCGTCCATCGACTGCCAACGCGCCGAGGGATCCTTCTCGATCGCTCCTGCAATGACGTCGGCGATCTCGTCGGACACGTCGGGGCGCATGTCGCGCACGTCAGGCAGCTCGTGATGCCGCTGGTGATACAGAACGGCGTAGAGGCTCTCGCCTTCCCACGGCCGATGCCCGGTGAACATCTCCCACGCCACGAGCCCGAGGCTGTAGATGTCGCCGCGTCCGTCGAGGTCCGTCCCGTCGATCTGCTCCGGCGACATGTACGAGGGCGTCCCGATCGCGACACCGTGCATCGTCAGCTGCGTGTCACTCGACATGGAGCGCGCCACGCCGAAGTCGGCGAGCAGGGCTCGCCCGTCCGCGGTGATGAAGATGTTCTCCGGCTTCACGTCGCGATGGATGATCCCCATCGCGTGCGCCGCGGACAGCGCCGATGCCACCTCGCGCAGCACGCGCACGACGAATTCCGGCGCGAGCGGTCGCTCGTCGTGGATCACCTGCTTGAGGGTACGCCCGTTGATGTGCGTCATCACGAGCGCGATGCCGGACACACCGAGGTCGAGCACGCGGTGCACGCCGACGACGTTCGGATGCGCCAGGGAGGCGACGAAGCGCGCTTCGCGCGCGAACCGCGCCATCGCTTCCTCGTCCTCGAGGTATTTGGCGCGAATCAGCTTGATGGCGACTTCCGCCCCGCTGAGACGCTCGCGCGCGAGGTAGACGATGGCCGTACCGCCGCGGCCGATCTCGCCGAGGATCCAGTATTCGCGGTCGAGGGCAGCGAGTCCCGCCGGAATGGGCTCGCTACTCATCGGCGGATGCCGGACGTGTCTAAATGCTGCGGCATCCGCCTCCGGCCGACGTTCAGTGCGCGTGGAAGCGCAACACGACCTCGCCGAGCTCGATGCGGTCGCCGTCGGAGAGCTGGCGCTCGCCGTCCAGGTTCGAAAGCTCCTGGTCGTTCACCACGACGGGATTCGTCTTCGAGAGGTTGGCGACGGCCCATTTGCCCGCGGAGAAGGCGAGGCGGGCATGCTGGCGGCTGACCGTGCTCGAGTTGAGCGCGATGTGCTGCGGGGACCGGCCCGGATTGCGGCCGAGGATGAGCTGAGGCTGCTGCCCCTGGACCCGAACGAACCGGATCTCCTGATGGCGGCTGTCGCCGCTGAGAACCTCCAGGTGGCCCGGGAGCAGCTGCACCACGTCGTCGTTGGGCCGCTGGAAGCGCACCGTCTCACTCGTCGCCGAAACCTGGCTCTCGCCGTCGAGGCTCGTGGGAATCCCGATCGTCCGCTCGGCCGCCACGCGTGGCGGAACGGCGGTCGTCATCGGCGGCGCGAAGCTCGAAAAGGGTGCCTGCGCGGGTGCATGCCCGGGTGCCGCGGGCGCGTCCTGTGCCGAAAGGGTCGACTCCCAGGCGATCCCGGAGTTCATCGGGAACACCAGCGGGATGGGGCTATACGCCGTACGACGCCGGCCGCGCCACCGCACGTACAGCACGGTAGCCGCGACGGCCGCTGCGATCACGACGACGGCGACAACGAAGATCACGAAAAGAGCGGGGTGAGGGTTGGTCCTTTACGAAGACTGGCGGCCTCCACCAGAAAGGCAAGAGGTGTTCCCTCGGCCGGTCTCGAATACACCACAAGTCCCCGTGCGTGCGATTCGTCGCATCGGGGATCCGGCTAAAGGTCGAGCTCGCATGACGCAACCTGAGCTCTTCAAGGCTTTTGGCTACCGATCCCCTGCGAAAAGCCGGCCGCCGGACCCGGGTCCCGCCCAAGCTCGAAGGAGTCACCCCATCCTGAAGAGCTCGATGCTCACCGGCTCCGGGGGAGCCAATGCATCTTCGATTCGGAGTCGCACCTGTCGGATGGGCGCGACGGATTCGATGCGCTCCAGCCAGCAGTGGCCGATCGTCGTCCCGCTACCTATCGGTTGCCAACCCTGCGCGGTCTTCCCCTCGAGCGTGTAGCGCGCCACCCGCTGCCCGCGAGCGATGTCCTCGCCGAGCCGCACGACCCGGGGGGCCGCCGCGCTGCCGAGCGACCACTCCCCCACCGCGGTTCGGTCGCCCGTCCTGCGCCAGCTCAATCGGGTGAGTGGAATGATCGACGCGCGCATCGTCTCCAGCCGCCGATGCAGGCCGACGAGTCGTGCCGCATCCGTATCGTGGAGCAACCCGTCGCGGGTGGGCGGGACGTTCAGCAGGAGCTTGGCGTTCCGCCCCACGGAGGTAAAGTAGAGTTGGACGAGGTTGTCCTCGGTGCGCACCGCGCCGTCCTGCGCCGGGTGGTAGAACCAGCCGGGGCGGATCGACACGTCCACCTCCGCGGGGCGCCAGACCGATCCCGTCGGATTTCCATGCTGGAGCGCCGGCCCTACAGCGTCGTCGCTCTGCCCCGGGAATCGGACGATTGCGGGATCGACCGGGGACCAGTTCGGCTCGCCCGCCACGCCGCGCTCGTTGCCGCACCAGCGGACGTCCGGGCCCGCGTCGGAGAAGATCACCGCGTCGGGCTGGAGCCGTCGAACGAGCCCCCACACCCGCGGCCAGTCGTAGACCTGGCGGCGGCCATTCGGCCCCTCGCCGTTGGCGCCGTCGAACCAGACCTCCGAGATCGTGCCGTATCGCGTCAGGAGCTCGGTGAGCTGCGTAGCGTAGACGTCGTTGTAGGCGGGTGAGTCCCCGTAGGTCGGGTGGTTCCGGTCCCACGGCGAGAGGTAAAGCCCAGCGCGCAGCCCCTCTGCCGCGCACGCGTCGACGAACTCGCGGACGACGTCACCCTGCCCGCCGCGGAAAGGGCTGGCTGCAACGGAGTGGCGCGTCGTGGTGGTGGGCCAGAGGCAGAAGCCGTCATGATGCTTCGCCGTGAGGATCAGTGCCCGGAAGCCGGCCGCCTTCGCCGTGCGAGCCCACTGTCGGGCGTCGAGGCGAGCGGGATTGAAGATGGCTGGATCCTCCTTGCCGTCTCCCCATTCCCGGTCGGTGAAGGTGTTCACCCCGAAATGGAGGAACATGGCCAGCTCGTCGCGCTGCCAGGTGAGCTGCGACCGGCTCGGCAGCGCGAGCGGGCCATCCGGGCTCGAAGCTCGCGCGGCGAGCATCGGAGGCTGCGCCAGCCCCCGGATACCGGGGCGGGCCGCGGCGAGCGAGAGCGCGCCGGCATGCAGGAAGGTTCGTCGATCCATGCCCGAGGATAGCGCACCGGCATGGCGACGCCAGGGCCGGCGTGGTCGGCCGACATCGGGATGAGCCGCAACGATTTTCCTGGCGGGCGCGTTTCCTTGTCGGCGCAGGTGGCCGGAAACGGGTACCTGTTCCACGCGCCGTACGTCACCTTCAACATTCGCGGCGGGTACTCCGCCGCGAGCGCGGGCAGCGACGTGTTCGACGACGTCACGAGCCAGCTCACGCTGAACAAGCGCGATTTCGGCAGCCTCACCCTCGGCGGGGACGTGGCGTTCCGGATCACGTCGCACATCGACCTCGCGCTCGACGCCGGATACTCGCGCTCGAGCCACAAGTCGGAGTTCCGCGGCTTCGTGGGCGACGACAACCTGCCGATCGAGCAGACCACCACGTTCGAGCGCATCCCCCTCACGGCGAACCTCAAGGTCCATCTCGCGCCGACCGGCCGCTCGATCGGCCATCTCGCGTGGATTCCGAGCCGGGTCGTGCCGTACGTCGGGGGCGGGGTCGGGGTGATGGCCTATCGGTTCCGGCAACAGGGCGAATTCATCGACTTCAACGCGACCACGAACAACATCTTCCCGGCCACGCTCGACACCCAGGAGGACGGCAAGGACTGGGCGTTCATGCAGCAGGTGATGGCCGGCGTGGAGTACAACTTTTCCCCGATGTTCGGGGTGACCCTCGACGCCCGGTATCTGCACGGCCGCGGCGACCTGGGCCCCGCGTTCAGCGGCTACGACAAGATCGACCTGTCCGGGGCGTCCGCCACGGTCGGGTTTTCCATGAGACTCTAGGCTTCGTTGATGAGGACACATTCAATGAACGTCACGATGAAGCGCGGCGTCGCCATGCTCGGGATCCTCGCAATGACCGCAACGGCGGCGGGTGCACAGCAGGCACGCGTGGGACCGAAGTGGGTGGCCTGGGTCGGCTGCTGGACGGCGTCGCCGGCGGGCGAGTCGGCATTCGTCCCTGCACCGGCGAGTGGTCCAGTCGTGTGCATCACGCCCTCCGCGTCGGGCGATGCGGCGGACTTCACCACGGTGGACAGCGGGAAGGTCGTCTCGACGCAGCGCATCGACGCGAGCGGCGTCGAAGCCCGCGTCGACGCGACGGGATGCACCGGCACTCAGCGCGCTAACTGGTCGGCGGACGAGCGCCGGATCTACCTCCGCTCCGCTTCGAACTGCAATGGGGTGAACTCCACGACCTCCGCCATTCTCGCGATCTCGGCCTCCGGGGAGTGGCTCGACATCCACGACGTGAAGAGCTACGGCAGCGACAACGTGCGCGTGGCGCGCTATCGCGATGCGGGGATCCCGGCGGCACTGCCGGCGCAGATCGCGAGCGTGCTGCGCGAGCGCGGGGTCGGCGTGGAGGCGGCGCGCATGGCGGCGGGCGGGGACGTGGGACCGACGGCCGTGATCGAGGCATCGCGCGCAGCGGACAGCCTGGTCGTTGCGGCGTGGCTGACGGAGCGCGAGCAGCACTTCCACGTCGACGCGAAGACGCTCGTGCAGCTGGCCGAGGCGGGGGTGCCGGGCGCCGTGACCGACGTGCTCGTCGCGGCTTCCAACCCGGGCGTGTTTCAGTTCGCTCGCGCGGCGCAACCAGAGGATCGCGGCACGACCATCTACACGGACGCAGGAGAGCGCCGCCGCCGCGTCTCGGCGATGGGCGAGCCGTACGATCCGTGGAGCTGGGGCTCGCTCGGCTACGGATATCCGATCGGCTACGGCTACGGCAGCCTTGGATACGGGAGGTACGGCTACAACGGATACGGCTACGGTTATGGCGGCTACTACGGCGGCTACGTGCCCCCGATCGTCGTCGTGACATCGGGGACGCAGTCGCGCGGACAGATGGTCAAGGGCCGCGGCTACACGCAGACACAGGGCAGCTCGACGGGCTCCGCCTCCGAGCGGCCGCGCAGCACGTACACGCCGCCGCCACCCTCGACGTCGTCGTCGGGCAGCAGCGCGTCGTCGGGCAGCTCTTCCTCCGGCAGCTCCTCGTCCGGAAGCTCGTCGAGTGGAGGCTCGCGGACGGCGAAGCCACGCCCCTGAGTCGAACGCTTCGTAGGTGACATCACGCGCAGGGGTGCCGACGAATGTCGGCACCCCTTTGTGCAGCGTGGGTCGCGACCGCTCCGCACCGCCGCATCCGCGTCGCGCGGCGGCCACGCCCTCCGCTGAAATTGCGCCGATGCTGCGTGCGTCACAGTTTCACCTGGTGCATCCAACCCAGATCAGCGTCGATCCGCATCCTCTTCTGCGGGTGGCCGTCTTCTCGACCAGCTTCCCGGTCGCAGTTGGCGACCTGGCGACGCCCCCTGCGCTGACCGACGCGCTCCGTCTCGACGCCCCTGCTCCACTCGAGCGCGACGAGGCGGTGCGAGGCGCGGTGCGCGACCTGCTGCGTCACGGCGGCTACAAACCGACCGGGCGCGGGAAGCCGGCGTCCGAGTATCTCGTGCGCGCCGCGACGGAGGGCGCGCTCGGCTCCATCAACGCGGCGGTGGACGCGTGCAACGCGGTCTCGCTGCACAGCGGTCTCCCGATCAGCGTCGTGGACCTCGATCGCGCGACCGCACCGTTCCGCATCGGGATCGCCCCGGACGGTACGTCGTACGTGTTCAACGCGTCGGGTCAGGAGATCGACGTCGGTGGACTGCTCTGCCTGTTCGATGCGGAGGGCGCGTGCGCGAATGCCGTGCGCGATTCACAGCGCACCAAGACGCGCGCCGAAACACGGTCGACACTCAGCGTGGTGTGGGGATGTGTCGGGTTCGAGGAGCGGCTCGCGATCGCGGAGCGGTGGTACCGCGAGCTGCTCGGCGCACTCGGCGCCACGACCGAGCCGGTGGTCTCTTCGACAGGAGCTGTGGCGTGATCAAGTCGCTCGACGTGATCCAGGGAACGCTGGATCTGATCATCCTGAAGGCGCTCGCGCTGGAGTCCGGTCACGGGTGGGGCATCAGTGACCGGATCAGGGAGATGTCCAACGACGTATTCAAGGTTGGCCAGGGCTCGCTCTATCCGGCCCTGCACCGATTCGAGCAGCGTGGATGGGTCACGTCCTACTGGAAGCCCTCGAAGAACAATCGCCTCGCGCGCTACTATCAGCTCACGGCAGCAGGGCGACACGCACTGGCGCAGGAGATCGAATCGTGGCGCTTCTATGCGGAGGCCGTGGAGCGCGTCATCACGACGGAATGATCACCGTGCCTTGCGGAGGAACTTCTCCAGATCGGCGATGATCTTCTTCTGATTCTTCAGGATCGCCTGCTGGTTGCGAATGATCTTCATCTGGTTGCCGACGATCGGACGCAGGCGCTGCTGATTGTGGAGGATCTTGTTCTGGTTCGCGATGATCGTGCGGTTGCTCGAGATGATCTTCTGCTGATTCCTGACCGTGGCATGAGCCATGGACACGCTCCGAGTGTGAGATCCGTCGTTCGGCGATGACGAGGCCGATTCTCGCCGGCGTACATTAAACGGAGGACGCCCGCCGAGGGCAAGGTGGTGCGCAGAACGCAGGATACTATCTGCCTTCGGCCACGCGCTGCCAGAACTTCGGCAGATAGCCGGCACGCGGCAGTCGGCGCGCCTGGGTATCGTCGCTCAGCGATTCGAGCATCGTCGACAGCGAGACTCCGTGCGTGGGACGGAAGACGATCTCGATGGCGTCACCCGCACCGACGTCTCCCTCTTGCACGACGCGCAGGTACGCACCCATCCGGCCCACGTGCTGGAATCGCTGCGGAAAGCGCGGATCGCCGAGTCGTATGCCGAGCTTGTAGCATGGGAGGCGGATCTGTGCCACTTCGAGCACCGTGGATCCGACGCGCCAGCGTTCGCCGATGAGGGCCGCCGCGAGGTCGAGGCCCTCGACGGTGCTCAAGCCCCTCGCTCGCCTTCCAGTACTCGTAGTCCTCGCGCGCGTAGGCGTAGACGGCCTTGTCGGGACCTCCGTGCACGGTGCGATCGGCCTGGTCGTCTCCGGCGAGGTTCACACCGCGGAGCGCGACGCGCCCGACGACAGGGGATTTCCAGATCGCGGTCGACACCACCTCACCGCGCCACGCCACGTCGCGGACGGGACCGACGTTCACGGAAAGCACGCGCGCTGGAACAGGCGCGTCCATCAGGAGCGAACGACGCGCATCAATTCACGTCGATCTGCACCGAGCCACTCGTCCCGCCGGACGGTAACGTCTGAGCCGTGATCGTCACGCTCCCCGAGCGTTTCCCCGTCACGGCGCCACTCGCGGACACCGAGGCGATGGCGCTGTTGGAGCTCGCCCAGTAGAAAATCTGGTTCGGCACGGTGTTTCCCTGGTTGTCCTTCGCGGTCGCGGTGAGCTGCATCGAGGCTCTGACGGCGAGCTTCTGCGATGGCGCGGAGACCGTCACGGTCTCCACCGGCCCCGGGATGACAGTGATCTTCGCGGTGCCCTTCACACTGCCGACGCTCGCCGTGATCGTCGCAACGCCCGACTTCGACGTCGTCACGACGCCTCCATTCACCGAGGCGACGGCCGGCTGGTCGCTCGACCAGGTGACCGTCTGGCCGGAGACCAGGTTCCCCTTCGCGTCCTTGGGTAAGGCGACGAGCGCTTGTGACTGCCCTGCCTGGAGTGTGAGCGTCCCAGGGTTGACGTCGACGCGAACGACGGGCTCCGGCGAAACGGTCACCGTCGCGGTGCCCGACTTGCCCTCGCTGCCGGCGGTGATCGTCGCGGTCCCGACGGCGATCCCGGTGACGAGACCCGAGCCGTTCACGGTCGCCACGCCGGCGTTGCTCGTCGCCCATGCAATCGCCCGATCGGTCAACGCGGTCCCGTTGGCATCGAGGGCTGACGCCGAGAGCTGCGCGGTTGCGCCGACGATGACGTCGACACGACCGGGGAGCATCATGACCGTCGCGACGGGCACCTTCGTGACCGTGATCGTCGCGAGCCCGGACTTTCCGAGCGCGTTCGCGGCCACTTGCGACGTGCCGAGCGCGAGTCCGGTGACGACGCCCACGGCGGATACGCTCACGATCTTGGGGTCCTGCACCGTCCACGTCACCGTCGCGCCGGGAACGACCGCGCCCGACCCGTCCCGCACCTCCGCCTGCAGGGGGAGCTGCGTGTTGAGCACGATCGTCGACGTGGCCGGGCTCACGACGATCCCCGCCACCCCGTCCGTCGCGTCGGGCGCCGTGCTGCCACACGACCACCCCGAAAGCGCGACCGCCACGATCGCGATCGCCAGCGTGCTCCTCGACATGCCACCGCTCCTTCAGTGAGCGCAAAGACCGGCATGTGTAATATGGCGCGCCCGGCCGCTCAGCAAGCCGGAACCGGGGTCAGCAGGAAGCCGCGAAGTGCGCGGGGGCGCGTCGCCCGAACGGTCGTTTATCGGCCTCGTCGAACGGTTACCGTCACCGTGCTCGATTTCCCCTCACTCGCCGCGGTTACGGCCGCGGTTCCCACGGCGACGCCGGTAACCAGCCCCGAGCCATTCACCCTCGCGATGGCCGCGTGAGTCGTGGTCCATGTGATGGCCCGATCGGTCAACGCATTGCCGCTCGCGTCCTGAGCAGACGCCGAGAGTTGGTAGGTCGCACCGACCTTCAGGTCGAGCTGCGCCGGGAGCCCCACGATGTTCGCAACCGGAACCCTCGTCACGGTGATCTTCGCCAAGCCGGATTTTCCCAGCGCGTTGGCCGCCACCTGCGAGGTTCCCACGCCGAGCGCGGTGACGAGCCCGGTCGCCGACACGCTGACGATGCTCGGATCCTGCACCGTCCACGTGATCGTCGCGTCAGGGACGGTCGCGCCCGACCCGTCGTGCACCTCGGCCTGCAGTGGAAGTCGCGCGTTGAGCGCCATCGTCGAGCTGGCCGGGCTCACGACGATCGCGGCCACCTCCGGTGCCGCCTCGGGTTCCGTGCTGCCACACGACCAACCTGAAAGTCCGACCACGATCATCGTGGCCGCCAACGTCCGTCCGCTCCTCGACATACCGCCGCTCCCCCGCCCGCCGCCATCTCACAGCTCCGCCATGAGAACATTCATGCGAGCTGTCCCTGGTTGATGCCGCGCATGCCAGGCATACGCAGTGCCGACGGAGTCACGGATGCAACGAAAGCCCGGCACTGCATGCGGCAGGGCCGGGCGGCGAGGACGCGGCGATCACGAACGCGTCACTTCACGTCGATCTGCACCGATCCGCTCTTCCCGCCACTCTGCGACGTCTGAGCGGTGATCGTCACCGACCCTTTCCGCTTGCCGCTCGCGACACCGCTCGCGGACACCGTAGCGACGTTGGTGTTGGAGCTCGACCAGGTGAAGCTCTGGTTCGGGACAGTGTTGCCCCTGCTGTCGATCGCGGTGGCGGTGAGCTGCATGGTGTTGCCCACCTTCACCTTCTTCGACGGCGCGGACACCCTGACGGACGCCACCGTCGCACCGGCTGCTGCCGGTGGTGCTGCTGCCGGCGGTGGTGCTGCCGGAGGTTCCGCGTGCGCGCCCGCGCTGACGGTGATCGTGGCGATGCCCGACTTGCCGAGCGCGTTCGCCGCGACTCGTGAGGTCCCGACGGCCAGCGCCGTGACGACTCCGGTCGATGAGATGCCGAGGATGCTCGGATCCTGGACCGTCCAGGTGATCGCGGCGCCGGGAAGGATCGCGCCCGATCCATCCTGCACCTCGGCCTGAAGCGAAAGCCGATCGTTGAGCGCAATCGTCGAGCTGGCGGGACTGACGACGATCGCGGCTACCTCCGGGGTCGTGTCGGGCGCCGTGCTGCCACACGACCAACCCGACAGGGCGACCGCAGCGGCGATCGCCAGCGTCCATCCGCTCCTCATGTGCCACTCCTGCTTCACACGGCTCCGCACCTGTGCCACCGGGCGGCGACGGAGAACTGGCTACATGCGGTGAGTCGCCGTCCGTCGCCCAGCTGGCCTGACCGTGTGGATGCCAGCATAGGTAATGCCGGGCGCTGCGCGGTGGCTCAGCGGACTCTGCACCGACGAGAGCAACGCGTCGCTCAGGAGTGCAGTCCTTCGTACGCTGCTTCCGCGGACTGTCTCGTGTGAATCAGCTCGTCGCGCAGCGCATCGCGCATCTTGCGTACGATACGGCCGCGGACATCGAACAGCGAGCGCCCTGGGAGATGATCGAAGCGAACGCGGCGTACGACCACCACGTCGGTGGACGGCGTACGCGCATGGTCATCGACCAGCGCTGCAACGTCGAGCCACGAATCGAAGTAGTGGCTCGCATACAGCTGCTTCGTCGCGATCAGCATCGGCTCCCCTGCGCCGGCACCACGCAGTGTGGAGAGCTGCGAGACGCTGAGGATCGGCTTCAGTCCGGGCCGGCTGTCGGTTGCCCAGTACAGCGTGGTCGCCACGCCGTCGATCAGGCGCGCCGGCGAATCGGTCAGGTACGTCATGAACCTTGGCGCGTCGCGAAACAGGGGTGCGTTTTCGGCGAGCAGCTGGCGGAAGCCCAACGCGGACCGTTCGCCCCGACGAGTGTCGTCGTACACGGGGAGGGCCGAGTCTCCGCGCGTCCAGTAATCGCCGACGAGACCGAGCAGCCACAGGCGGATCAACGAGTCGGCTCGAGCGGGCGCGAGCTGACCAGGTCCGCGTGGCTGAGCGAGCGCGCTCGCGATGGCGGTCATCTGCTGCTCCGGGAGCTTGATCGAGCAGCGCAAGACCTCGCACTTCCGTAAGCCGATCGAAGCACTCCGAACGCCTGATGCCCCGACTCAGCGAGAAAGGCGGCGACGTCCGAGGTGCGCGCGAGAAAGAACGCGCGCGGCACGGCGACGTGGACGAGACCCACGAGCGCGACCTCGTCGCGGTCCGGGGTCGCAAGGGACCGCACGACGACTTCGCCTCCCTCGACCGCCGGGAGATCTCCCACGAGATGGGGGTCCAGCGCCGCGAGGAACGAGAAGCCAGGCGGCGCCACGTTCGCCTGCTGCGCAGCGGCGGTGGAGCTCGCCGAGAGGAGGAGCGCGATCCACAGCGCACGGTATGGTGCGCAGGCTCTCATGAAGCAGCTCCTTCGCGCGGCGGACGACAGTCGACGATTACCAAGACGGGCAAGGGACATCCTTAGGGGATGGGCTGGATGCGCGGTCGATCCGGTCGCCCGCACCCATTAGACGATTCGTACCCCGGAAATCGTTCCCGTGGGGGGAGGCACCGCGCGAGCGCAGTGTCGCCTCAGCTCCCGTCACTACTCCCCCGGGTAGTTTCCGAGATCGAGGCATGATTGCGGCGTAGAGCTCGGCTCGAGCGGGCTACAATGAACGCGCGGCGTTCATGGACGATGTCAGATCACCCCAGCTTTCGATCCACTCCACGCCGACCCACTGTGGGCACGGCTGCTAGGCCGGATGGGCTTCACGCCGTGAAAGACAGAGGCGGCGAGCACGGAGGGTCGCGCCTCGGCGCTGCGTCGAGTTTCGTCGTCCCGTCGTCGGCCGTGCACGGCATGCAGCAGCACTCTGCTGCACAGATTGGATCGACCATCGTTGGCGCGATGAACAAGAGCGTACGCGATTGGCGCACGATTCACCGACGCACTTGAATGATCGTTTTCCCCGTGCGTCGCTCGGGCGAGTTGAAGGCGGCGACTGCATCGTCGAGGCTCGCGACATTGCCGATGTTCGTCCGCAGCCGCCCATCACGCACTCGCTGAGCGATCTCGCGCAGTTGGTCACGATTTGACTCGACGACGAAATCGACTGCCAGACCGTCGGTGGGCCGGGCCTCACTCGGCCCGACGACGGACACCAGCGTTCCTCCCGCTCGCACCAGGCGGGCCGACCGCTTCCCGGTGTCGCCGCCGATGACATCGAATACCAGATCGACTCCACCGATGTCTTCCAGGGCATCGTGCTCGAGGTCAATGAATTCTTGTGCGCCGAAGTCGAGTGCCTTCTGGCGGTCTGCGGCGCGGCCAGTGCCGATGACGTAGGCGCCGGCCGCTCGCGCGAGCTGCGTTACCATTGTCCCGACCGCACCGGCCGCGCCGTGCGCGAGAACGCTCTGCCCCACGCGGAGGCGGCCGTGCTCGAACAGCCCCTGCCATGCGGTCAACCCTGAGATCGGCAAACTCGCGCCTGTTGTGAAGTCGAGGTCGCCAGGCAGCGGCGCGAGGTTGCGCGCCTCGATCGCGACGTACTCGGCCAAAGTGCCGTCGCGGTACCAGTCCGCGAGGCCGAACACGCGCTGCCCCACCGACCACCCCGTCGTGCCGTAGCCGAGGGCGCTGACCACACCGGCCAGCTCGTGCCCGGGGATCGACGGCATTCGGTCATGGCCGACTCGGTCGGACCAGGTGGACGGCCACGTCAACTCGGTTCCGACATACCCGGACGCATAAACCTGAACGACGACATCATTGATCGCGGCCTGCGGGTTGGGACGCTCGACGAGCTTCATCCCGGCCGTTCCCGCGGTCTGGTCCGTCACCACTATCGCTTTCATCGCACGTCTCCTCGGTGGATCGACGCCGAGTTTGCGAATGATGCTTTGGCAGCTTTGCGGTCAGCGGCCCGAGGCGAATTGCAAGGCATCGGTGGGATGGACGTGTTCATGGACCCGCTGAGCATGTTGCGCAATGTGGGCCATACGCCTGATCGAGTTCAGGCCACGGCTGTTGCTTGGATGACCCGAATGCTTCGCAGCGAAGAGCCTGCGGTGGCTGGAGCGCCGCCGATGCTTCCCGTGCGTTTCCCAAGGCGAATTTCGTACTGAAACTTCGTACTGAAAACGAGAAGCCCGGTAACGCCTTGGATGCGTTACCGGGCTTCGAGTTGCCCCTCCTGGGATCGAACCAGGACTCTCCTGATCCAGAGTCAGGCGTGTTGCCAATTACACCAAGGGGCACCGTGCATCCGCCGACTGACTAGCCATTCGGGGAACCCATGTATTTTAGCCGTGGTAGGATGCCGCTTCAACCCCTCGCGCCCACCACGGAGTAGACGCTGTCCTTCCCCCATCATCGCCGCCTCGCACACCGGGCTCGGCTAGCCCTACTCCTCTCATCGTTTGCCGGCGCGATCAGCTGTCGAGAGACCTTCGGCGGGTTCGGCACCGGGCTGCGGGCGCGCACCGGCGCGGAGCAGATGCTGGGCGCACTCGGCGAGAGCTTCACCGACGTGGCGCGCAACCCGAAGCTCCTGTACGCCCGACTGCAGCTGGCAAAACACTCCCTGCTTCCGTCACGCGCCTTCGAGGACAGCGCCGTGTGGACCGGGAGCTCGGGGGCGGTGCGGCTGCTGGAGGTCCAGGGGGCGTTCCAGGGCGGCCACTACGCGCTGTCGGCGCACCCGAATGTGCCCGCGCCGAACAAGCCGGCGGACAGCCGCCACGTCATCACGCTCAGCCGCCTCGCGGACGGTGAGTACCGCTGGGACACGAACGTGGACTTCGCGATCGGGGCGATCCGGCCGAGCGACGTGGCGACGGTGTTCTCGCGGTTCGTCTCCGCGGCGGAGGAGACGAGCGCGAACCAGGTGCGGGCCGAGCTGGCATCGTACGCGCCGCGGACCTCGAGCGCGCTCGGGACGGCATTCTCGCTCGACTCGGTGATGCCGACGCGGCTCGCTGATGGCAGCACGGTGGTGACGCTCACCATCGCGATGCGATCGGACCTGCTGAAGCAGCGCTATCCGACGTTCGCGGCGTTCTTCCACAAGTACATCGACCCGGCGCGCTATCGCATCACGGTGACGGATCGCGCGGGCACGCCCTACTTCGAAGCGAGGGCGGCGGATCAGCTGCTCACGGTGCGCCTTCGCACGCTGGACGGGAAGCTCGTCTCGCTTGCCGGGCCGGCGACACCGATGCCGGATACGCTCGAGCTGCTCATGGATTTCAAGACGAGCGTCAAGCATTTCGGCGTGGGGTTCCATGGGCTGCGCACGGAGCTGATCCACGTGCGGAAGAGCGACATGGAGAACGGCTGGGTGATCTCGGCGCGGCGAGAGCCCGACTGGGACTTGCCGCTGTTCACGGCGCGGATGATCCGCACGCCGCTGCGCCGGCCGTTCACGGGGGAAGGATCGCTGTTCCGCATCGGCGTGCGGGGGGACGGCAGCGGGCAGACGGTGATCTTTCGCGAGATCCGGCTCTTCGTGCAGGAGAGCGCGATCCTGCGATTCCTGAACGCGTTGAGTGGCGCGGCGTTCAGCGAGTTCGCCGATCAGGTGGACGCGGAGCAGAACGCCTGGCTCCGCGAAATATTCGTCGCGATGCGCGACGACGCGCGCGCCGCGATCACGCCCTGATCGCGCGCTCCGTCGCCGCAAGGGGCCGAGGTCGAGGGTCGACGTGGCAGGTAGGCCGCGCGAGGTCCGCGAACTGAAAACGACGCGAGCCTTTTAGGCTCGCGGCGTCTCGTCCCGTACGGGCACCCTCGCATCGGAGGTTGCCACGCGCGCCGTCATTGGAACTCTCCGTCCTACCGAACGGCGGCGGGCAATATATCGATCCGTTGGCGGTTGCTATGCCATCAACAAACGCAAAGACTACGCCAACCAAATCTCGTCACAAAATGGAGCTGAGGGGGATCGAACCCCTGACCTCTGCAGTGCGATTGCAGCGCTCTCCCAGCTGAGCTACAGCCCCGCATCGTCGGCTCATGGAGAGCGTGGTTCCGCTCCGTCCATTGGCCAGACGGAAACGGCCCCGCAACCGTGCGGAGCCGCCGTCACAGAAGAAATCTAGCCGGACGGTCCGCGCTGTCAAGCAGACGCGCTGCACGCATGGAAGTAACGATCGGCGATGCGGGGACACAGACGTCGCCTTCGTCGCAACCGACTTGCCCGGAGGCGCGGGCTGGTTCATCATGCGGCACACCCACCGCTCATGATTCTTCCTGCCGCTCCCGACGTCCTCGCCGCCGCTCATCGGCTCCGCGGGGTGATCCAACGCACGCCGTGCAGCTACTCGGCGCCGCTCTCGGCGCGCGCGGGCGCGGAGATCTATCTCAAGTGGGAGAACCAGCAGCACACTGGCTCCTTCAAGCTGCGCGGCGCGTTCAACGCGCTGCTGACGATGCCGCACGAAGACCGCCGGCGTGGTGTGGTGGTGTCGTCGGCGGGGAATCACGGCCTGGGCATCGCGCACGCCGCGCGGACGCTGGGGATGCGCGCCCGCGTGTTCATTCCGGCCACCGCGCCCGATGTGAAGCGCGATGGCATCCTGGCGCTGGGCGCCGAGGTGGACGCGAAGCAGCCGGACTACGATGCGGCGCACGAAGCGGCACTCGCCTATGCGACCCAGCACCGGTCGACGTTCGTGAGCCCCTGCACCGGGCGGCCGCTGCTCGCCGGCCAGGGGACGGTGGGACTCGAGATCCTCGAGGAGCTGCCGACGGTTCGCACGCTCGTCGTGCCGGTCGGCGGAGGGGGGCTCGCCGGCGGAATCGCGGTGCTGGTGCGCGCGCTCGCGCCGCACGTGCGGATCATCGGCGCGCAGAGCGAGCTGACGAACGCCATGTCGCTCTCGCTCGCCTCCGGCCAGCGCACGGTGATCCCCGTGGTGCCCACGCTCGCCGATGGTCTGGCGGGTCAGGTGGACGACGAGGGGATGCTGATTGGCCGCTTCGCGCTGGACGAGATCGTGGAAGTCTCGGAGCGTGAGATCGCCGACACGATGCTCTGGCTCTCACGCATGCACGGAGCGCGCGTGGAAGGGTCGGGGGCAGTGGCGACGGCCGCCGTGCTGGCGCGCGGCAAGTGGGACGGGCCGGTAGCGGCCATCGTGAGTGGAGGCAACGTCGACCTGCGCGTCTGGAACGAGATCGCGGGAGACGTGGAGGGCGCCGCCGCGGTCGCGTAGTCGCGGACCACGCACGAACGACGAACGGCACGCCGGAATTCTCCGGCGTGCCGTTTCGATATCGCGAACCCCGAGTGCTATGGGCGCTCGATATTGCGTTCGTCGGCGGTCGACGGACGACGCTCGCCACCGAGTGAATTGCCCGACGGACGCGCTGCGTTCTGCCCACCGGCGCTCGCCTGTCCGTTGGTGCCGGCCGCGAGACCGACCTCGCGATCGCTCTGGAACCGCTGGGCGTTGGCCTGCTCGCCGGCGCCCTGCTGGAGACGAGCGGCCCGGTTGGCGCCGCGTGCCTCGCCACCGCGGCGGCCGATGGCCGCCATGTGCTCGCGGTTGCGGCTCACCGTGACGCCGCCCTTGCGCCCCGCGGCGCGCGCTTCGCTGGAGTCGAATTCGTGTGCGGTGCCCTTCTGGTGCGCGGCACGCCCGCCCTTGCTCGCGATCTCGCGCTGCTTCGAGCGATCCATCGAGGCGAAGCCCCGATTGCTGCGGCGCGTCGTGCCGCTCGTCTCGGACGCATCGCTGCGGCTCGCGCCCTCGCCGCCCGTGCTGCGAGCAGAGCGACCACCCTCGTTGGAGATCTCTCGCTGCCGCTCCCGATCCGCGCCGAAGCTGCGCTCCTCGTTATTCGGTCTGATCGCCATTCCCGCTCCTCCTGAAAGTGGTGGCCCACTCTGTCCGGTACTGCGCTATCCCGACGTTCGGGTCTCTCCGCTGCAAGCCCTCAGGGCTCATCTCGAAAAATCGTGTGCAAACTGCGGACCCAAGTGTTTGTGGCTGTGAGGCCTTTCCGCATTTGCCTACGTGAATGCGACGCAATCAAACCTGTTCTGCATCGAGCGCATAGATGCGGGCAAGTGGCGGGCCGCGACGAAGTATATTCCCCGCCATGTCGCTCGCGGTTCGTCTTCTCGGAACTTCCGCATCACGCCCCACTGTAGAACGTAACGTCGCATCGGTCGCAATCGTTCGCGAAGGCGAGACGCTTCTCGTCGATTGCGGCGAAGGGACGCAGCGGCAGATGATGCGTTACGGGGTGTCATTCGGGCTCGCCGATGTCTTCTTCACGCACTTCCACGCCGATCACGTGATCGGCGTCATTGGGCTGCTTCGCACGATGTCGCTGCAGGGGAGAACGGACCCGCTGCGCATCTGGGGACCACGTGGAGCACAGCGCACGATGAAGCGCGCCGAAGACTTCGGAATGGATCGTCTCACCTTTCCAATCCAAGTGGAAGAGGTGGACGCAGGGAAGGTTATTGGACGAAAGGATTACTCGATCGTGACGTTCCCGGTCGACCATCGCGGCTCGCGGTCCCTCGGATACGCGCTCGTGGAGGAGGAGCGGAAGGGCCGCTTCAATCCGGAGCTCGCGCGGTCGATGGGGATTCCCGAGGGGCCGCTGTGGGGCGAGATCCATCGCGGACGGACGGTGACGCTCGATGATGGCCGCGTGATCGAGCCATCAGTGCTCGTTGGTGCGAAGCGTCCGGGCCGGCGCGTGGTTGTGACCGGGGACACACGTCCGTGCGCGGGAACGCTGGAGGCCGCGCGTGACGCCGACCTCCTGGTGCACGAGGCGACGTTCGGCCACGAGGAGCATGAGCGGGCCGTGGAGACGGGTCACTCGACGGCGCGCGAGGCGGCGTGTCTCGCGCGCGATGCCGGGGTGCGCTCGCTCGTGCTCACCCACTTCTCGGCCAGATACTCGCGCGACGCTTCCGACCTGGCGCGAGAGGCGCGCGAGTGCTTCGAGAATACGGTGGTGGGAAGGGACGGGCTGGAGATCGAGGTCGGGTACTCCGCCTGAACTGCTACTCCCGGTCGTGAGTACTCGGTACCTGGTACCGAGACGCCTACCAGCCCCCGGAAGGCCCGGAAAGGCCCTCGGCGGCACCGTCAGCTCAGTCGCCGCGCATTGGCTCGGGGCCGTTGAGCGGATCCTGGCGAGACACCGGCATCGAGCGATGGAAGAGGCGCATGATCGTTCCCGCATCGAGCTGCTCGAGGATGCGGTTGGGGTCGAGGCGCGAGGTGACGCTGCGCGATTCCGGGCCGCGGCTGATGATCCAGTTGTAGCGATCGAGTCGCGAGGTGCGGCCGTCGGGATGACGGAAGAGGACCATCGCGTTGCTCGAGCCGGGCGACTGCACGGAGACGCCCCAGGTGGTGCCGTCGGGGGCAGTGTAGGTCTTCATCGCGTTCGTGGGGACGTGAGAGGGCGACGTCAGCCGACGAGCGTCGGCGACAGGGGGCGGCGGCCGGCGTAGCCGGCGTCCTCGTCGTGCCAGTACTGCACCGAGGGCTCGCCGAGCCGCCAGCAGAGGAGCACGCGTCGGCCATCGAGCTCACTCGGGAAGTCGACGAGTCCGATGCGACGGTCCTTGAGCTGAATGCCGAGCGACTCGAGCTCCGTCTGGAAGGTGTCGATCTCGCGCGCGATGTCCTGCGCGCGACGCTCGAGCGCGACGAGACGCGGATCGGGGATGTCGGACCGAGCCTCGACGACGACGGCATCCAGCTCGGCGATCGTCTCCTGCCACCGCTGATGCTCTCGCACCACGTCCTCGACGATGCGCCGCACCAGCGGGAGCGTGCGATTGGCGTAATCGACGGTGAAGAGCCTCATGCCCTGAAATCTAACCGCATCGTGGGTGCCGCGGAGGTTCAGACCCGCTCGGCGAGCGACGCCTCGCGACGCCGCGCCGCCTGGTCGTGGAGGTCGCGATCCTCCTGCGTCTGGAGCTGCAATGGCGGGACCGGTGCCGGCTTCCCCATCTGGTCGAGGTGGACGAAGGTGAGCCAGCACTCGTTGGTGTGGCGCCGCTCGCCGGTGGCGATGTTCTCGGCATAGACATGGGCGAGCACGGACATCGAGGTGCGTCCCACGTGCACGACGCGCGACCGGACCTCGACGAGCTCCCCGACGTGGATCGGCTCCTTGAACAGGATCCGGTCGATCGAGAGCGTGGTGGCCTGGCCCGAGGCGTGGCGCATCGCGCTGAGGGCCGCACACCGGTCCACCATGCTCATGATCACCCCGCCAAACACGGATGGGCGGCGGAGGTTGTTCGCCTGATGGGGCATCATGAGATCGGCGATCACGGCTTCGGACGCCTGAGGAGTGCGCGGCTTGGTGTGATCGGCGTTCGGTGGGATCATGCCCGGTGGCGAAGTGGGGAAGTGCGGCGGTGGTGCGGACCGCGGTCATGCACGAGCCGGACGACCGGGTGCGCCGGCCGGCCACGGCCCGAGGCGGTCCGGGCCGTCTCGTCGTAGAGGGCCGACTCGTCGAAGGCTCGGGCGAGTGCGCGGCGGGACGCGGAATCCGCCTTCGGCCGGTCGAGCCAGAAGATACGGAGTGCCGGCGCAGGCACATGGCCCACGAGCCATTCCTGGGAGGTGCTGTCGCGCAGGAAGAGCCGCGCGACCTCGGCGCTCGAGTCGTAGCGCACGACCACGTCGTAGCGACCGTGCCGCCAGACGTCCCGGTGACCGTCGGCCGATCCGATGGGAAGCGTGGGAGCGACCTCGGCCCACCAGGACGGCTCGCCGATGCGGATGGGCGGCAGCTCGAGGAGGTGGCCGGCCTCCCCCGCCCCGGTGCCAGCCAGGGCGTAGGAGACGGCGGGCTCGCCGTCGACGAGGGTGAGGGAGAAGCCGTCCGGCTCGAGGTGGTAAGAGCTCAGCAGGGCGGCGGTGCGGGCGCGGTCGATCCGGTCGCCGCCGGAGCGGACGGAGTCCAGCGTGGCGGCGACGGCGAGGGTGCGGCGCTTCCGGATCGGCGCGAGGTCACCGGCGGCAACGCGGGCGAGAGACGCCGGGCGACCGGCCGAGAGGTCGATCACGCCGCGCCGGCTGGTGTGCCAGGGTGAGGCGTCGTCCCGCTCGACGTCGACGTGGAGACCGTATGAGAGGAAGGGCCCGTGCAGGCCGGTGAGGTCGACCGTCGCGGTGGCCCGCCAGAGGGGATCGTCGTTCGTATCGTCGTCGGGATCGACGCGCGAGTCGTCCGGATGGAGGCGCGCGTAGAGCTGCGCGAGGTGGGGGACGATCGTGTCCTCGTAGACGAGCAGGGAATCGCCGGAGACGAGGTCGCGGCGATAGACGCGCTGGCCGACGAGGACGGCGTCCTCGAAGGAGCGGTCGTCGTCCTCGACGTAGAGCTCGTAGAAGCGGCCATCGACGCGGGCGAGCTCGAGCGGAGCGCCGCGCATCCGGATCGATCCGCGATCGCTCGTCACCCAGTACGAGGAGTCGCCTGCCGCGATCACGAAGTCGACGGCAGGCGGGCCGCCCGCCGCCGGCGCGGCGTCGCGACAGGCAGCGCCGAGTCCGAGCGCCAGCGCGGCGAAGGGGAGAATCGACCGGGGAGAGGAGATGCGCATCGACAGAAATATACGGCAAAACGGCTCGACACCCGGCGCGAAAGCTGCGACGGGGCGGTCCGCAGATTAGGCTGCTCGACTCACCCGATCCCAGCCGCCCGTGCACGCCCCACGTCAGCCCCGCTTCGCTCTCCTCGGCTTCGTCGCGCTCGTCGCCTGTTCCACGGTGGCCGAACAGGGCGCCGGATCGCCGAAGGTCGAGGAGGTGTCAGCCCATCATGGACCAGCGGGCACCGCGCCCGGCGTGACGCTGGTCACGAACGCGACGCGTGATTCGGCGGCGGGCGCGATCGCCGATGGCGACGCGCGCCAGTCGGCGAGCCACCAGAGCGGGACGGCCAACGTGGACCGCGAGTTCCCCGTCGTGCGCGCGCTCTACGTGAACCGGTTCGCGGCGCAGAGCACGAAGCGCATGCGCCAGTTGATCCAGATCGCCGACGAGACGGAGATCAACGCGCTCGTGATCGACATGAAGGACGAGTTCGGGCTGAACTTCAAGACGCAGAGCGCGGAGTTCGCGCGCAATGCCGGCACGGCGGGGGTGGTGCGCAATCTTCCGGCGCTGCTCGACACGCTGCGCGCGCACAAGATCCTGCCGATCGCGCGGCTCGTGGTGTTCAAGGATTCGGTGACGGCGCGCGTGCATCCCGAATGGACGATCCGTCGCCAGGACAACTCCGTGTGGCGCGACAAGAAGGGGATCGCCTGGGTGAATCCGTATCACCACGAGCTGTGGAACTACAACATCGGCGTGGCGGAGGAACTCGCGAAGATGGGCTTCGGCGAGATCCAGTTCGATTACATCCGCTTCCCCGAGCCGTATCCGTCGCTGCCGAAGCAGGTCTTTCCGGACAACAAGGGAGTGAGCAAGCCCGATCTGCTCGCGCAGTTCCTCCAGGAAGCGAACGTGCGGTTCGACAAGCTGGGCGCGCGCACGACGGCGGACATCTTCGGACTCGTCACGACGGTGGGCGGCCCGCTCGAGGTGGGCCAGTGGTGGGAGAAGATCTCACCGCACGTGGACGTGGTGCTGCCGATGGTGTATCCGTCGCACTATCCGCGCGGCGATCTCGGGCTCGCGGTGCCGAACGCGGAACCGTACAAGGTGCTGACGATCGCGCTCACACGCGCGCGGCAGCGCGACCAGAAGCTCGGGATCAAGACGCCGGAGCACATCCGCCCGTGGCTGCAGGCGTTCACACTCGGCAAGCCGCCGTACGGCCCGGCGGAGCTCGAGGCGCAGAAGAAGGGAACCTACGACTCGGGCTACGATGGTTGGGTGCTGTGGAACCCCGGCTCGAAGTACGAGCCGTTTCTGCCGGCGCTGGAGAAGACCCTGGTGTCGAGGAAGCGCTGAGTCAGGTCTTGTCCTTCACCAGCACGATCTGCTTGGCATCGTCGGCGGAGACGGCGCGGAACCAGGCGATCAGGTCGGTGATCGCGTCGGGGGGACGGACGCCGGTGGTGCCTTCGATGTGACGCGTGAGGCGGAGGACGTTGCCGTCCTGCGTGTACTCCGACTGGTAGATGCCGAACGGGCTCGCAGCGCTCACGCTCTTCGGCAGCTCGGCGTGCCAGCCGGCGGGGAGCGTGAGGAGATACTCGATGTCGTTCGAGCGACGGCCCCACAGCTTCTCGGGGTCGATGGGGAAGCGGCGCTTCCCGCTCGTCTCCAGCTCGCGCGCGGCAGCGGCGAGTCCGGCCATGCTGGCGAAGGGCATCTGGAGGATCATCGTCGAGCCGTTGACGGTCGCGGCGCGCCCCTGCGCGAGCTTCATGCGCACGCGCACCGGCGCCTGCAGGTCGCGGCCGTCGAAGCCGATCAGACTGTCGCCCTGCGCGTTCTCGAACAGCCGTGACGCGAACGCGTTGGCGACCTTCGACCGCTGCAGGGAGTCGAGGGGATCGTAGAACGCGGAGCGCAACGAGTACTGCATCGCGCCGGTGCTCGACTCCTCGTAGCGTCCAGCGACGACCCCGGTGCTGTCGAGCGTGCCGGTGAACCGCGTGAGCGTGTGATTCGCCGACGCGGGCACGATCGGGAGGGTGACGACTTCACTCGTCCCATCGGGTCGGACGACGAGCCCGAACTCGCCCTGCTCGTCGGGCGGCAGCTCACCGTACGGGGTGGCCGACGCGGTCAGGTCGACGAACTGCCAGCGATTGCCCTCGCGGACGGCGGCGATCTCGTGGTCGAGCTGATGGATGCTCGGCAGGTCGCGATGCACCCCGCCCGTGGAGTTGAGGATCACGGGATACGCTTCGATGCCCAGGCGGCCCAGCGCGGCGGCGAACAGCGTCGCCTTGTCCTTGCAGTCGCCGAACCCGGTCCGGATCACCTGCTCCGGCGTGTGCGGCTGGTAGCCGGCGATCCCGAGATCGATCGCGACGTAGCGCACGTCCTGCGCGACCCACTTGTGCACGGCGCGAATGCTGTCGAGGCGCGTGTGCGCACCGCGCACGACGCTGTCGATGCGCGCAGCGACGAACGGCGTGACCACGGTGTTCGGCCGGGCGAGCGCGGCGTACCACTTCGCGATGTCGCTCCATTCGATCGGCGACGAGACGTAGATCGACTGATAGATGTCGTTCGAGTCGGCGGCGAGCGGCTCCGTCTTGACCTTGGCGACGTTCGAGGTGGCCCAGGTGTAGACGCGGCGAGCTCCCGCGACGCGCTCGACGCGCTTGAAAGGCAGATTCCGCTCGCGGATGCGCGGCGTCATGGACGCCGGCAGATCGACGACGTAGCGCGAGCGTGCGACCTGGAGCCCCGTGCTCACCGACCAGGTGGCGAAGAAGTCACGCGGCATGAAGGGCTTCAGCTCTTCGGTCGTGACGCTGTAGTCGACGAGCGTGCCGGGCGCGACGCCGCTGAGCGACACGCGCCGTACGCGCCGGTCGGAGTACACCGGGTCGTCGGTGGACGCGGGAACGTCGGACTCCTGCACGTGCGCGGGCTTCGCGCTCACGACGCTGCCGTCCGGACGGACGACGCGAATCCAATTGATCGTGAGCCGCTCGTGGGCCGGCGACCAGGAGAACGACTGCTCCTGATATCGCTCCACCGCGCTCTGGCGCAGGATCTGGACGATCTGCCGATAGGTCCGCGTCCCGCGTCCGTCCGCCTCGAATCTCAGGACGCCGTCGTCGAGCAGGTACGCCGCGTCCGACTCGGGGAACTTCGCCGGATCGACGGCGAGCTTGTAGATGCTGTCAGGGCGAACCGAGGGGTCGCCGAGTTCGCTGATCCGGGGAGCCTGGGCGTAGAGGAGGGATGGGCCGGCGGCGAGCAGGGCCAGTGCGCAGAGACGACGAAGCAT
>JAEKKK010000178.1 GCA_019510405.1 Gemmatimonadota bacterium
CGCCCGTCGTGCCGCCGCCTGCTCCTCCGCCGCCGGTTGCCGCGCCCGCCGCTCCTTCGGCTACACCGTCGGCCGGTGCGCCGGGCACGCCGACCACGGCGCGTCCGCCGATCAATCCCTTCCTGGCCAACGATCCGAATGCGAAAGCGAAGCGGCTCGCGCGCGCGCTCGTGTCGGACATCGTCGCGTACTTTCCGCAGAAGCGAGAGGAAGGACTGCGCGACGGCACGCTGAAGCAGCTCTTCCGTGAAGAGATCAAGAAGAGCTACGAGGAATACGTCGAGCAGGTGGGGCGCGAGTTCGCGGAGAGCACGACGCACTTCCAGGATGCGTTGAACGACGTGCTAGCCGGAGGGAAGAAGCTCTTCTAGCAGTGCACGTGTTCCGCTATCTTGCGGTGTCGGGAACGACACCGTGCGAGCCGTCCGCCACCTGCGCCGGACGGCTCGTGTCATACTCGGGAGACGAACATGGCGGAAAGCGAGCGAGCCAAGCAGCTGTCCTCGTACGACGATCAGCTCGCCGAGCTGAGGAGGTATCTTTGACCTCGACCACAAGCGTCAGGAGCTGACGGCACTCGAGGCACGTATGGGCAGCCCGGACTTCTGGAACAACCAGGAGTCGGCGCAGCAGGTCGTGCAGCAGGTAAAGACGCTCAAGAACTGGGTCGAGCCCTTCGAGGGAATGCGCGCGCGGGTCCAGAGCACGCGCGAGCTGTCCGAGATGCTCGACGTCGAGCCGGACGCCGAGATGGAAGCCGAGGTCTCGCGCGAAGTCAGCAAGCTGGGAGACGAGCTCGAGGAGTTCCGTCTCCGCTCGCTGCTCTCGCATCCGGACGACTATCGCGACGCGCAGCTCGAGATCAGCGCGGGTGCCGTGCTCATGCGCATGTACACGCGCTGGGCCGAGCGAAAGGGCTACTCGGTGGAGATCGTGGACCTGAGCGAGGGGGAAGAGGCCGGGATCAAGGGCGCGGTGCTGGAGATCAAGGGCATGTACGCCTACGGCTACCTCAAGGCGGAGAGCGGCGTGCACCGCCTCGTCCGCATCTCGCCATTCGACGCGCAGGCGCGGCGGCACACCAGCTTCGCATCGGTGTTCATCTATCCCGTGGTGGACACCGACATCAACATCGAGATCCGCGATGAGGATCTGAAGATCGACGTCTTCCGGGCGTCCGGCGCCGGCGGCCAGCACGTCAACAAGACCAGCTCCGCGGTGCGCATCACGCACATCCCGTCGGGTGTCGTCACGGCGTCGCAGCAGCAGCGGTCGCAGCACAAGAACAAGGCGACCGCGATGCAGATGCTCAAGAACCGACTGTACCAGATCGAGCTGAACAAGCAGCTGGCCAAGAAGGCGGAGATGGACGCCAACAAGTCGGACGTCAGCTTCGGGAGCCAGATTCGCAGCTACGTCTTCCAGCCCTATACCATGGTCAACGACCACCGCACGGAGCTCAAGATTCCGGACGTGCAGAGAGTGATGGACGGCGATATCGACCCCTTCATCGAGGCGTATTTGAAAGGGCTTGGCGGCGAGAGTACCGGGAGCGCCGCGTGAGCGACGAGCTGAACTTCGTCCAGCGCGCGCGACGCGAGAAGCTGGACGCGCTCGTCGCCGCGGGGGTGTCTCCGTTCGCCTACGGATTCGATCGCACGCACGAGAATGCCGAGGCGGTAGCGGCGCTTCCAGCAGGAGAGGAGAGCGGCGCGACCGTGCGCGTCGCGGGCCGTCTTGCGGCGTGGCGCGGCCACGGGAAGACGGCGTTCGCACATCTCGCCGACGGCAGCGGACGGATCCAGCTCTACTTCCGCAAGGACGAGCTGGGGGACGAGCGTTGGGCGCAGCTCGATCTCTACGACATCGGTGACGTCGTGGGCGTCTCGGGCCCGCTGATGCGGACGCGGACCGGCGAGGTCACCGTGCGTGTGGCGACGATCGAGATGCTGGCGAAGTCGCTGCGCCCGTTGCCGTATGGCAAGGAAGAGGTGATCGACGGACAGACCGTTCGTCACTCGGGGTTTGCCGATCCGGAGCAGCGATACCGGCAGCGGTACGCCGACCTCGCCGTGCATCCGGAGGTGCGCGCACTCTTCGTTGCGCGCTCGCGGCTGATCAGTGCCATTCGGTCGTTCCTGGATGGCCGTGGGTTCCTCGAGGTCGAGACACCCGTTCTCCAGCCGCAGTACGGCGGCGCCGCGGCGCGTCCGTTCACGACGTTGCACAACGCGCTGGACATGCAGCTCTTCCTCCGCATCGCGGACGAGCTCTATCTCAAGCGCCTCGTGGTGGGCGGGTTCGACCGCGTCTATGAGATCGGGCACGACTTCCGAAACGAAGGAATCGACCGCACGCACAATCCCGAGTTCACGATGCTCGAGTTCTATCAGGGCTACGCGGACTATCAGGAGATGATGAGCGTGGTCGAAGCGCTGATCGTGCACGTCGCGGCTGCCGTGCGTGCCGTGCCCGGTCTGTCGAGCGCCATCCCGGAGTTGACGCCGCCGTTCCCTCGCATCGAATGGGTGGGCGCGCTGAACGCGGCGCTCGGACGCGACGCCATGGCGCTGTCCGATGCGGAGCTCCGCAAGGAAGCGCAGAAGCGCAACGTGCAGCAGGTCGAGACGCTGAGCCGCCCGAAATTGCTCGACGAGCTCTTTCAAGCGCTCGTGGAGAGCACGATCGATACGCCGACGTTCGTCGTCGACTATCCGGTGGAGCTCTCTCCCCTCGCGAAGCCGAAGCGGGGAAATCCGGCGCTCACCGAGCGATTCGAGCTGTTCGCGCGGGGGAAGGAGCTCGCGAACGCGTTCAGCGAGTTGAACGATCCGATCGATCAGCGGCAGCGGTTCGAGGCGCAGGCGCGCCTGCGTGACGCGGGGGACGAAGAGGCGAGCGGGGTGGACGAGGATTATCTGCGCGCGATGGAGTACGGCATGCCGCCCATGGGCGGCGTCGGCATCGGCATCGACCGGTTGTTCATGTACCTCACCGATACGCCGAACATTCGCGACGTCATCCTGTTTCCGACGATGCGCCCCGAATGAGCCGCCTGGAGCTGGGCATCGCGTGGCGCTACCTGCGCAGTCGGCGCGGGTCCAAGCTGCTGTCGCTGATCAGCGTGATCGCGATCGGCGGCGTGGTCGTGGGCGTCAGCGCGCTCATCGTCATCATGGGCGTGATGACCGGGCTCCAGGACGATCTCCGTGAGAAGATCCTGATCGGCAGTCCCGACATTCGGGTCATGACGATGGGATCCGACATGGTGATGAAGGGATGGGAGCCGACGCTCAAGGCGGTGCGCGCCCAGCCAGGAGTGGTTGCAGCCTCTCCCTTCGTGATGACGAAGGCGATCGTGAGCGGCGGTCACAAGTACAGCGATGGCGCGATCATCATGGGGATCGAGCCCCAAGGGGTCGGCAAGCCGGTGACGACCATCCGGTCTTTCGCGACCGCCGGCGATTTCACCTTCCGGACGCAGGATGGAAAGCGCCGGGGGGCCGTGCTGGGCGAGCGGCTGGCGAACAAGCTGAACGTCTACCCCGGCGTCGATTCCGTGACCCTGACGACGATCGGCGAAGTGAGCGCGGTGACGGGGAGCTACGTCCCCCGCGAGATGAAGCTCGAGGTCACCGGAGTCTTCAACACGGGGATGTACGAGTACGACAACCAGTACCTGTTCGTCTCGCTCGACGTGGCGCAGGAGCTGGCCGGGCTGCAGAACGACGTGACCGGTCTCGAGATCGCGACGAAGGATCGGTGGGCGGCCAGTGAGGTCGGTGCCGCGCTGGCGCGGAAGCTCGGCTATCCGTACCGCACGGAGGACTGGCAGGCACAGAACAACTCTCTGTTCCAGGCGCTGCGGCTGGAAAAGCTCGGCATGACGCTCATCCTGATGCTGGTCATCCTCGTGGCCGCGTTCAACATCGTCGGCACGCTGACGATGGTCGTCGCGGACAAGACGCGGGAGATTGGCATCCTTCGGGCAATGGGGATGACCGCGTCGGCGATCCGGTGGATCTTCCTCGCGCAGGGAATCATGATCGGCGTCGTCGGAACGGCACTCGGACTCCTTCTGGGGCTCGCGACGGCGATCGCCCTCGACACCTACAAGTTGATCCCGCTGAATCCCGAGGTGTACTTCATCGATCATCTGCCGGTTGCGCGGCAGCCGCTGGACATCGCCGTGACCGTGGTGGCGAGTCTGCTGATCGCGGCGGCCGCCACGATCTATCCGGCGCTGCAGGCATCCCGGCTGCTGCCGGTGGAGGCGATGCGCGAATGACGGTGCTGGAAGCGCGGGCGCTCACGAAGACCTACATCGGCGGCGACGGCGGCACGATCAAGGTGCTCGACGCGATCGACCTGCGCGTGGCGCGCGGCGAGATGGTCGCGATCATCGGCTCCAGCGGAGCGGGGAAGAGCACGCTGCTGCATCTGCTGGGGGCGCTCGACCGGCCCACGGCGGGGGAGGTGCTGATCGACGGCCGTTCGATCGCGGCGCTGCCGGACGATGCGATCTCCGCGCTGCGCAACCGCACCGTGGGATTCGTGTTCCAGTTCCATCATCTCTTGCGCGAGTTCACCGCGCTCGAGAACGTGATGATGCCGCTTCGGATTGCTGGGGTAGAAGAGGGCCAGGCGCAGCGGCGGGCGATGACGCTGCTCGAGCGGGTTGGCCTGGCTGGACGGGTGCAGCATCGTCCGGGTGCGCTCTCCGGTGGGGAGCAGCAGCGGACGGCCGTCGCTCGCGCACTGGCGAGCGATCCGGCGGTCCTGCTCGCCGACGAGCCCTCCGGGAACCTGGACCACCAGAACAGCGAGCGCCTGCACGAACTGTTTTCCGAGCTGGCGCGGGAGTTGGAGTTGGGGATGGTGATCGTGACCCACAATCGTTCGCTGGCCGCGCGAGCCGATCGCATATTGCAGCTTGAGGACGGGCGACTGACCCAGGTCGACCTGCCGGAGGCCGTAGCCTGATGCTCTGCGACAACTGTCATCAGCGCGATGCGGTCGTGAATCTCACGACGATCGAGAACAATGCCGTGCGCCAGCTGCACCTGTGCGAGCAGTGTGCAGCCGAGCGTGGCGTCGAGACGTCGGTGGCGACCCCGAAGCACCCGCTGGGAGAGTTTCTGCAGGCGGTGCAGCAGCAGTCGGTGCCGGCGAGCGCCGACGCGGGGAAGTGCCCATTTTGCGGGCTGACCATGAAGGACTTCCGGGCGACGGGCCGGATGGGGTGCGCCCGTTGTTACGTGACGTTCGAGCCGAGCATGCGCGAGCTGCTGCGCCGGGTGCATGGGAACCCGCGGCATACGGGGCGGCCGTACCGGCCGCCGAAGGACGAGGTGCTCGAGCGGGCATCGGTGCTGGGCGAGCTTCGCGAGAAGCTGCGTCGGGCGGTCGAACAGGAACAGTTCGAGGTCGCGGCCGAGCTCCGCGACAGGATACGGGTGCTCGAATGACGCTGGATCTCTCACTGCTTCCCGACGGCGGAGTCCGGTGGCTCGATGCCGCCGGGGCGCACTCGGACGTCGTGCTCTCCACCCGCGTGCGTCTCGCGCGCAACGTGGATGGGTACGCCTTTACCGGCCGCGCGCGCGACGGCGAGCGGCTGCGGGTGCTCGTGCAGCTCCGCGAAGCCTTGCAAGTGCTGCCGGGGCTGAACGATAGCTTCCTGGTCCGCGTCGACGAGCTCGGGCCGGGCGACCGAGCGTTGCTGTTCGAGCGCCACCTGGTGAGCAAGGAGCTGGCGGGGCTCGAGCCGCAGCATCCGCTGCGGACGGGCGCGGCCGTGTATCTGTCGGACGGATTAAGCGTCATGATCAACGAGGAGGATCATGTTCGCCTCCAGTCGTTGCAGTCCGGGTTCGAGCTCCGCGCTGCGTTCGCTGCACTCGACCGGGTTGACCGCGAGCTTGGTGGACGGGTCCCTTTTTCGTACCACGCGGAGTTCGGTTACCTCACGGCGTGTCCGACGAACGTGGGAACCGGAATGCGTGCTTCGGTACTGATTCACCTACCGGGGCTCGTGCTGACGAAGGAGATCGGCCGAGTCCTGGCGGGTCTGCAGCAGATGGGATTGACGTATCGCGGGTTGTACGGCGAGGGCTCTGAGGTCGTCGGGAATTTCTTCCAGATCTCGAACCAGACGACGCTCGGACGTTCCGAGGAAGACCTGCTCGATCAACTGATTCGTGTCGTCGGACATGTGATCGAGCGCGAGGAAGAGGCGCGTCGTGTGCTGCTGCGCGATGCGGGTTATATTATCGAAGACAAGTTGTGGCGGGCCTACGGCACGTTGAGGTATGCTCGCAGCCTCACGTTCGACGAGGCGATGAACTACCTCAGTGGCGTACGATTCTCCTGATCTTCTCGCAGGCCGCGCACTTGTCGGCCGCGGAAGGACGATCGCTGACCGAGAGCGAGACCAACCTTGCTCGCGCACGCTATGTGCGTAGGGCCCTGGAAGAGGAAGCAGGGTCGGTCGGCTGAGAGCACGTCCACCCGGGGTCTCTCTGAGGGACTATGAACGGCTACAACTTCACTGAGCGGGTGCGGAAGGTCCTGGCGATGGCGCGCGAGGAGGCCGCACGGCTCCACCACGAATACGTGGGCACGGAGCACATCCTGCTTGGCCTCATCCGGGAGGGTGAGGGGGTCGCCGCCACGGTACTACAGAACCTCTCCGTCGAGCTGGACGAGATCCAGCAGAAGATCGAGGAGACGGTCAAGAAGGGAAAGGCAGCTCAGACCACTGGGCCGGACCTCCCCTATACCTCCCGTGCCAAGAAGGTGCTCGAGCTCGCGATGAGCGAAGCGCGCGAGCTGAGCCATTCTTATGTCGGCACCGAGCACCTGCTCCTCGGCCTCCTGCGGGAGGAGAAGGGGATCGCGGCCCAGGTGCTGACCGATGCGGGCGTCAACCTCGAAGCGGCGCGGGCGGAGACGCTGCGCATCCTCGGCACGGAGATGCCGCAGCAGCAGGGCGGTGCACAGGCCTCGGCCGGTGCGCAGCCGCAGCCTGCCGCGCCCAAGGGGGAGAAGAAGTCCAAGACACCGGCGCTCGACCACTTCTGCCGCGACCTGACGCAGCTTGCGGCGGAGGGGCAGCTCGATCCGACCATCGGACGGGCGAAGGAGATCGAGCGCGTGATGGAGGTGCTGACGCGCCGGAAGAAGAACAATCCGGTGCTGATCGGCGAGCCTGGCGTGGGCAAGACGGCGATCGTCGAGGGGCTGGCGCAGCTCATCGCGAACGGCGAGTGCCCCGAGTCGCTGCGTGACAACCGCGTCCTGTCGCTCGACATGGCGGCGGTGATCGCGGGGACGAAGTATCGCGGCCAGTTCGAGGAGCGGCTCAAGGCGGTCATGAACGAGATCGCCCAGAACAAGAACATCATCCTGTTCATCGACGAGCTGCACACGCTCGTCGGAGCCGGTGCGGCCGAAGGCGCGATCGACGCGAGCAACATGCTCAAGCCGGCGCTCGCGCGCGGCGAGCTGCAGTGCGTCGGCGCGTCCACGCTCAACGAGTACCGCAAGTACATCGAGAAGGACGGCGCGCTCGAGCGGCGATTCCAGACCGTCATCGTCGATCCGCCCTCGATCGATGAGACGGTGGAGATCCTCAAGGGTCTGCGGAAGAAGTACGAGGACCATCACAAGGTGACGATCCCCGACTCGACGCTGCTCATCGCGGCGAAGCAGTCGGAGCGCTACATCACGGACCGGTTCCTCCCCGACAAGGCGATCGACGTGATCGACGAGGCGGGTGCCCGGGCGCGGCTCGCCGCACAGGCGCCGCCGCCGGAAGTGGCGGCGCTCAAGGCCGAGCTGGAGAAGGTCAACGGCGACAAGGAAGCGGCCGTCCGCGACCAGAACTTCGAGAAGGCGGCCTCGCTTCGCGACAAGGAGCGGGAGATCCAGGGCGAGATCCGCAAGAAGCAGGAGGAGTGGGAGCAGCGGCGCCAGTCGCACCGCCCCGTCCTCGGCGAGGAGGAGATCGCGTTCATCGTCAGCCGGTGGACGGGGATTCCCGTGACGCGGCTGCAGGAGGCGGAGACCAGCCGCCTGCTGCGGATGGAGGACGAGCTGCACCAGAACGTCATCGGGCAGGACGAGGCCATCAAGGCGATCAGCCGGTCGATCCGGCGCAGCCGCGCTGGACTCAAGGATCCGAATCGTCCGATCGGCTCGTTCATCTTCAGCGGCCCGACGGGTGTCGGAAAGACGGAGCTCGCCCGCTCGCTGGCAAAGTTCCTGTTCGCCGATGCGTCGGCGCTGATCCGCGTCGACATGAGCGAGTACATGGAGAAGTTCTCCGTGTCGCGGCTCATCGGCGCGCCGCCGGGCTACGTGGGATACGAGGATTCCGGGACGCTCACCAAGGCGATTCGCCGGAAGCCGTATTCGGTGATCCTCCTCGACGAGATCGAGAAGGCGCATCCGGACGTGTTCAACATCCTGCTCCAGGTGCTCGACGAGGGTCATCTGACCGACAACTACGGTCGCCAGATCGACTTCAAGAACACCGTGGTGATCATGACGTCGAACGTCGGCGCTCGCGACATCACGAAGGGGAAGGGCCTCGGCTTCGCGACGGGGGACAGCACGCAGTCGTTCGAGCGGATGCAGGAGAAGGTGAAGGAGGAGTTGAAGGTCACCTTCAATCCCGAGTTCCTGAACCGACTGGACGACGTCATCGTGTTCCACCCGCTCAGCCGCGAGCACATCTCGCAGATCGTCTCGATCCTGCTCAAGGACGTGCGGAAGCGGCTGGCCGAGGACGAGCTGACGATCAAGCTCACGCCGGCGGCGACCGAGCTGCTGGTGAAGAACGGGTACGACGAGGCCTACGGAGCACGTCCGCTGAAGCGGTCGATCCAGAAGTACATCGAGGATCCGCTCTCGGAGAAGATCCTGCTCGGGGAGTTCTCCCGCGGCGACGAGATCGAAGTGGATGCGTCCGCTGACGGGTCGAAGCTGGATTTCCGGGTTCTCTCGAGCGCTTCGAAGGCGTAGACGGGTAGGGCGGGCAACCGCCAGGAGGCCGGGCGGGTCCAACAGGGACCTGTCCGGCCTCTTCCCGTGTATATTGCCGATCTATGCGACGTATGCTCTTCTCATCCGCCGCCCTGCTGCTATTGGGGGCGACGGCGCGCGCGCAGGACACCGCCGTGTCCGGGCGCTGCGCGACACCTGACACTGTCGTCTTCGCCGGGGCCACGCGCACCGGCGACGCCTCCATCCGCGCCGCTTCCGGCCTCGAACCGGGTTCGGTGAACTACCGCACGCTCCAGCGGGCGATCAAGGACATCTACGCGACGGGTCAGTACGACGACGTCGCCGCCAGTTGCGAGCTGAGCAACGGCAAGGCGGCCCTGACCATCACCGTAAAAGAGCGCCCCCTGCTGGGCTCCGTGGACGTAACGGGCCCCGACCGGCTGTCGCGCAATTCGGTCCGCGACAAGGTGGACCTGCTGGTCGGCAAGCCCGTGGACCCCTCGCAGGTGGCCCACTCGGTGAAGCGTATCGACTCGCTCTACCAGGCGGCCGGGTACTACCTGGCGCGGGTGAAGCCCGAAACGACGCTGGTCGACGGGCAGATCAATCTGCTCTTCCGCATCGACGAGGGACGACGGCTGGCGGTGTCCGGGGTTCGTGTCGAGGGCAACCACACGGTTCCCGGCAAGGCCGTCGTGGGCGCGATGGCGACGAAGCCCGAGGGCTTCTTCTGGTGGCGCAAGGGCGATCTGGACAACGACAAGTTCGCTGCGGACGTCAGCGAGAAGATCCCCGGCCTGTTCGGGTCGAAGGGGTTCATCGACGCGCAGGTGCTGCAGGACACCGTGATCGTCGATGCCGCACGCGGGAAGGCGAACATCGGGATCAAGGTGGCCGAGGGGCCGCGCTACCGTGTCGGCTCGTTCGAGGTGACGGGCAACCGGCACTTCTCGTCCGAGGACCTGCAGCGCTTCTATCCGTTCGGCGACCAGCCGACGACGCTCACGGGCGCGGTGAAGGGGCTCATTCGCGTGGGCCGCGGCAACGACGACAAGGACTACTTCGACCAGTCGGCGTGGGACGATGCCACGCGGCGCGTCGGCGAGGCGTACGCGAACGAGGGCTACATCTACGCCAACGTGCGTCCGGTGGTCGACCGGCAGAAGGTCGGCAAGGACTCCGTCCCCACGGTGAATCTCCGGTGGGAGATCGACGAGAAGACGCCGGCCATCGTGAACCGCGTCGAGATCCTCGGCAACGACATCACCAACGAGTCGTGCATCCGGAACCAGATCTTCGTCGTCCCGGGCGACGTGTTCCGCCGCGACGCGCTGCTCCGGAGCTACCAGGGCATCGGCAACCTCGGCTTCTTCGAGACGCCGCTGCCGGCGCCGGACACCAAGCCGGCGAACGAGAACGGCGACGTGGACATCATCTTCCACGTCAAGGAAAAGCGCACGGGGAACGTGAACTTCGGCGCGTCGGTCGGGCAGGGCGCCGGCATCGGCGGGTTCATCGGCTTCGATCAGCCGAACCTGTTCGGCATGTGCAAGAAGGGCTCGCTCAATTGGCAGTTCGGCCAGTACATCAACGATTTCAGCCTCACGTACAGTGATCCGTTCATCAGGGAATCCCAGTTTTCCGGAACGGTCACGGCCTACCATTCGATGACGCGCTACTACGTGAGCGACGTCGGTCGGCAGACGCGCGTCGGCGGACAGCTGCAGATCGGCTTCCCGCTCATGGGCTCGCGGTTCTCCCGTCTCTTCGCGTCGTACGGCGCGGAGAAGGTGAGCTACGGCGGCACGGGGCTGGTGAGTCAGATCAACTGTAATGTCGTCACCTGCGCACGCTCCACCGTGGGGCTCACGTTCGATCACGATACGCGCGTCGGACTTCCTTTCCCGACGAGCGGCGGGCACCAGACGTTCGGCACGCAGGTGAACGGTTTGTTCGGTGGTGCCACCTACAACCGGTTCACGACGGACCTGCGCCACTATGCGACGCTTGCGCAGTTCGGCGGCGGCGCTCTCGGGACCGATCCGATCGTGATGATGCTGGGGCTGTCGGTGCGGGCCGGCGCGGTGTACGGCGATCCCGGTGGCTTCTACATCTCGCAGAAGTTCTCGATGGGCGGCGTGCAGTACGGCGAGCAGCTTCGCGGCTATCCGGAATTCTCGATCACGCCGCAGGGCTTCATCCCACAGACGTCACAGACGAATGCGACGGCCCAGTCGTTCGGCAGCGCGTTCTACAGCAACTCGGTCGAGCTGGGACTCCGGATCAGTCAGCAGATCTACCTCGACGCGTTCTACGACGCGGGCAACATCTGGGCGCGGCCGCAGGACTTCAATCCGACGCGCCTATTCCGCGGTGTCGGATTCGGCGGCTCGATCGTCACTCCGCTCGGACCTCTCGGTATCGACTGGGGGTACGGACTCGATCGGAACTCGAATGGTGTGAGCCCGAACGCCTGGGAAATGCATTTCAAGCTTGGACAGATCTTCTAACCTGGAGTTTTCATGCGTGCCCTCTTTCGCGCTGCACCCGTTGCGCTGACTCTTCTCACAGTGATGGCTCTCCCAGCGCGTGCGCAGGGAGCAAAGGTTGCCTACGTCCAGACCGCCCTCCTGCTCGATCAGGCCCCTGGACGCGCCGAGGCCGAGGCGCAGTTCGAGAAGGAGACCGTCGGCTACCGCGACCAGATCAAGCGGATGAGCGATTCGCTGGATACGATGGTCGCCGCCTATCGGAAGCGGCAGCCTAGTCTCACGGCCGCCACGCGCGAGGCGCAGGAGAAGGAGCTCCAGACGAAGCAGCAGGAGTATCAGCGCCGTTCGGCGGAGCTCGAGCAGAAGGCGCAGGGCCGACAGAACGAGCTCGTTCA
>JAEKKK010000179.1 GCA_019510405.1 Gemmatimonadota bacterium
GAGGGCGAGGTCGCCGATCGGGACGTCGCGAAGAGCATCAGTCGAGACGAGACGTTCGACACCGACCTGCATGACGACGTGCTGCTCGAAGGAGAGCTCGCGGAGCTGGTGGGGCGCGCGGCAGCGGATCTTCGCGGCGACGAGCTGTCGGCGCGCACGGTGACCGTGCGCATCCGTGACGCGGACTTCACGACCCGCCAGGCGAGCCGCACCGTCGAGCAGGCCCTGTCGTCGGACCGTGCGCTCTTTGCCGTCGCGCGACAGCTGCTGGCGAAGCTGCGCCGTGCGCGGCGCGTGCCCGCACGACTGCTCGGCGTCGCGCTGTCGAACTTCACCGATCCGCCGGCGGTGCAGCTGGCCCTGTTCGACAAGGCAGCCGCTCCGCTCGAGACGGCACGCGATCGCGAGCTGTCGCGCGCCGTCGATGCGGTGCGTGCGCGGTTCGGGCGCGACGCGATCGCGCCTGGGCGAAAGCCGAGGCGCTAGCGGCTACTCGAGCTCGATGAGCAGGGCGCCCTTCTCGACCGCGGTCCCCGCCTGCACGACCACCGCTTTCACCGTTGCGGCGGAGGCGGCGCGCAGCTCGTTCTCCATCTTCATCGCTTCCATCACGACGAGCCCCTGGCCCGGCTGCACGACGTCGCCCGCCTGCACCTGCACGCGCACGACCATGCCCGGCATCGGCGCGAGAAGCGGCGCCGGCCCCGTCGGACCGGCGGAGGCTCCCGCGAGCTCCCGGATGGCGCGCATCCGCTCGTCGAGCGCCTCGACCTCGTGACGGAAGCCGTCCACCCAGATCGTATAGCGCCCACGCGTCGCGCCACGGCGCACGATGATGCGATGCACCTCGTCGCCAACGGTGAGCATGCGTACCGGCGTTCCCTCGATTGCAGCGAGATGGGCGTCGAGCGTCGCGCCGTCGATGTGTACCTCGCCCCCCTCGTGCACCACCTCGATCTCTTCGTCGCCGATGCGGACGTAGTACTTCATCGCGCCACCGGCTCGAGCTCGCACAGTGTCTCGACATGCGCCGTCTGGGGGAACATGTCGTACCCGCGCACGGCGACGAGCCGATACCCAGGCAGTCGCGCCAGGTCGCGGGCGAGCGTCGCCGGATCGCAGCTCACGTAGAAGAGCGCCCGCGTAGTCGTCCGGTTGCGCTCGAGTGCGGCCGTGACGCGTTCGTCGACGCCGGCGCGCGGCGGGTTGAGGATCACTACATCAGCCGGCAGCTGGCGCTCGAGGTGATCCTCGACGCGCCCCGCGATCGCCGATGAGGGCGCGTCGAGTTGCGACCGCATCCGATCGACGGCTGGCCGGTCCAACTCGATCGCGACGACGGTGCGTCCGTCCCGCGCGAGCGGGATCGCCGTCGCGCCGCTGCCCGCGTACGCGTCGACGACGCGTTCGGGTGCGCGTGCACGCACCCGGCGCAGCAGCTCGTCCTGGAGACGAGCCGCGACGCGCGCGTTGACCTGCACGAACGCCGCGCCCGCGCGCGATTCGACGCTGCGCGCGCCAACGCGGCGAGTCGCGCCACCTTCTGGACGCCACCAGAGCTCGGTGAGCGACGGCGCCCCCGCGAGGAGGGCGTCGGCAGTACGCCAGACATGTCCACCTTCCACCGTCGCGGCGGCGCCGTCGTCGAGGAGACGGACGGCCACGCGGAGCGCGCGCTCAGGCGGCAGTGCATCGAAAGCGCCGCGCAGCTCGGCCCAGATCGCGAGGACGCGCTCGTCGGTGATCGGGCAGTCCACGAGGTCGAAGACGGCGGCGGGATCGTCGTACGGGTGCAGGCCGGCGATCCAGCCTTCGTGCGTGCGCCTCAGATGCAGCGTGAGCTTACGCCGATACCGCCATGGCAGATCGCTCGCCTCGACGTCCGGGTCGGCGACATCCCGCCGGCCGATCCGTCGCAGCGAGTCGCCGATGATCGTCCGCTTCGCCTCGAGCTGTGCCTCGTACGAGAGGTGCTGGATCTGGCACCCGCCACACCGATCGTCCGTGTAGTGGTGACAGGGGGGCTCGATGCGTGCCGGCGACCGCTCTTCGAGCGCGATCAGCTCTCCCCGCGCGAATCGTTTCGCGCGAGCGAGTCTGACCCGTGCGACATCGCCTGGCGCGGTGCGCGGTACGAAGACGACGACGCCCTCGGTGCGGCCGACGCCGTCGCCTCCGGCCGCGATCGACGCGATCGTCAACGTCGCACTGGCGTCGATCATCGCAGCGCCTCGCGGCGTGCCACCTCGAGCCAGTGGCTTCCTGCCGGAGCGGCCCGCGACGCGTCAGCCGCCGCCGACGAGGTGGGCTGCCGCCTGCCGCGGTCCGACTCCGAGAGGAGCACGGCCGCGATCGCGGCACGTACCACGCTCTCGTGCGGCGGCTGCGTCGCCGCGAGCTCGGCGAGGTGCCGCTCGAGCCACTGGATCTCGATGTCGCCGGAGCGGAAATCCGCGTTTTCCATCATCCGCAGATGGAAGTCGCGCGACGTGTCCACGCCGTCGATCGTGAGCTCGAGCAGCGCCCGATGCATGCGTGCGATCGCATGCGGGCGGTCTGGTGCCCACACGATCAACTTGGCGAGCATCGGATCGTAGTGCAGCGTCACCTCGCTCCCCGTCTCGATGCCTCCGTCCCACCGCACGCCGGGACCCGTCGGGACGTGGAGATAGTGTACGCGGCCCGTGGAGGGGAGGAATCCATTCGCCGGATCCTCGCTCGTGATGCGGCATTCGATCGCCCACCCGCGCGGCACGAGCGCTTCCTGGGTGAATGGGAGTCGCTCGCCTGCCGCGATGCGAAGCTGCCACTGCACGAGATCCACGCCCATCACGAGCTCCGTCACCGGATGCTCGACCTGAATGCGCGTGTTCATCTCGAGGAAGTAGAACTCGCCGTTCCTGTCGAGCAGGAACTCGCACGTTCCGGCATTGGTGTAGCCCGCGGCCCGCGCTGCGGCGACTGCCGCCTCGCCCATCCGTGCTCGAAGCTCGGGCGTGACGGCGACGCTCGGTGCCTCCTCGATCATCTTCTGATGCCGTCGCTGGATCGAGCACTCGCGCTCGCCCAGATGCAGCATCGTTCCATGTTGATCGCCGAGCACCTGGATCTCCACGTGCCGGGGCCCGACGATGTACTTCTCGACGTAGACCGCGTCGTCGCCGAACGCATTGCGCGCTTCGCGTTGTGCCGAGGCCAGCGCGCTCGCGAGCTCCTCGCGGCGCTGCACGACGCGCATCCCCTTCCCGCCTCCGCCGGCCGCTGCCTTCAGCAGCACCGGATAGCCGAACCGCTCGGCGACGTCGGCAGCTTCGTCGGCGTCGCGCAGCGCCGTCGTCGTACCCGGGACGACGGGGGTTCCCGCGGCGATCGCGAGCTTTCGTGCGGCGGTCTTGCTCCCCATGGCGGCGATGGCCTCGGCCGGCGGGCCGATGAACGTCAGTCCAGCGTCGCGCACGGCGCGCGCGAACCACTCGCGTTCGGAAAGAAATCCGTAGCCGGGATGGATCGCCTGCGCGCCGACGCGCTTCGCCGCCTCGATGATGCGATCACCCTTGAGGTAGGACTCGCTCGACGGCGCCGGCCCGAGCAGCACGGCTTCGTCCGCCTCGCGAACATGCGGGGCGCGCGCGTCGGCCTCCGAGTACACGGCGACGGACGCGACGCCGAGCTCGCGGCAGGCACGGATCACCCGGAGCGCGATCTCTCCACGATTGGCGACGAGCACCTTCTCAAACACGGACGGCACCCATCGTCGCCGCGCCGGCGATGCGCGCGCTGGCGAGCATCACAGCGGGATGTTCCCGTGCTTCTTCGGGGGGTTCCGATCGCGCTTCGTGCGCAGCGTCTCGAGTGCCTCGATGAGACGTGGCCGGGTATCCCGCGGGTCGATGATGTCGTCGAGATAGCCGCGCCCCGCCGCGACGTACGGATGTGCGAACTTCTCGCGGTACTCGTTGATCTTCGCGTCGGTCATCGCCTGCGGGTCCTCGCTCTCCGCGATCTCCTTCCGGAAGAGGATCTCCACGGCACCCTTGGGGCCCATGACGGCAATCTCGGCCGTCGGCCACGCGACGTTGAAGTCGCCCCGGATGTGCTTGGAGCTCATGACGTCGTACGCACCGCCATACGCCTTCCTCGTGATCACGGTCAGCTTCGGCACCGTCGCTTCGCAATAGGCGTACAGCAGCTTGGCGCCGTGCCGGATGATGCCGTTGTGCTCCTGCGCGACGCCCGGGAGAAAGCCGGGGACGTCCACCAGGGTCACGATCGGCACGTTGAACGCGTCGCAGAAGCGAACGAAGCGCGCTGCCTTCGTGGACGAGTTGATGTCGAGCACACCGGCCAGCACCGCCGGCTGGTTCGCGACGATGCCGACGCTGAAGCCGCCCAGGTGGGCGAAGCCGCAGACGATGTTCGCCGCGAACTCGCGCTGTACCTCGAAGAAGATTCCATCATCGACAATTCGGCCGATGACGTCGTGCATGTCGTACGGCTTGTTCGGATTGTCCGGCACGACATCGAGCAACGACTCATCGCGTCGGTCCCGAGGATCGGTAGCTCGGCCTCGCGGCGGCGAATCCACATTGTTCGACGGGATGTATTGAAACAGATCGCGCACAGCCTGGAGGCACGCGGGCTCGGAATCGCATGCGAAGTGTGCGACACCGGAGGTCCCGTTGTGGGTGTCGGCACCGCCGAGCTCCTCCATCGTGACGTCCTCGTGCGTCACCGTCTTCACCACGCTGGGGCCCGTGACGAACATGTAGCTCGTTCCCCGCACCATGAACGTGAAGTCCGTGATGGCGGGCGAATACACCGCTCCCCCGGCACACGGGCCGAGGATCGCGCTGATCTGCGGAATCACGCCCGACGCCAGCGTGTTCCGTAGAAAGATCTCGGCATAGCCGCCGAGGGAGACAACACCCTCCTGGATCCTCGCTCCACCGGAGTCGTTGAGGCCGATCACCGGCGCGCCATTTCGAATGGCGAGGTCCATCACCTTGCAGATCTTCTCGGCGAACGCCTCGCTCAGCGAGCCGCCGAACACGGTGAAATCCTGTGAGAACACGTAGACGAGCCGACCATCGATTCGCCCGTGGCCCGTCACGACGCCGTCCCCGTACACGACCTGCTCTTCCAGCCCGAAATCGTGGGATCGATGGACGACGAACCGGTCGAGCTCAACGAAGCTTCCTTCGTCGAGCAAGAGGTCGAGTCGTTCACGGGCGGTGAGCTTTCCCTTGGCGTGCTGCGCCTCGAGGCGCGGTCGCCCGCCGCCGAGCTCGGCTTCGGCGGATCGGTGCTCCAGGAGGCCAAGCTTCTCACGCATGGTCATAAGCGCAGAAACGTATCGTCCGCACCCGCGCGCTTCCAGACGGCGTTCTCGGCAATCGCGCCGCAGGCCCGGGAGTCGGCAGGGGAGCGGCTCGGAGCCGGATGATCGGTTCTTGCGCAGAGGACGGCGGTGAGGAGACCACCACGGTTCCGCCTCGTGTGCTCATCCGACCTCGATCTGCGATGCCAAAACCGATTCTCGGGGCGCCTCCGTCAGCCGCCCGCGGCGATCTCTCCGACGCGACACCCGCTGGTTTCGTGGC
>JAEKKK010000180.1 GCA_019510405.1 Gemmatimonadota bacterium
GGACAGCTGTACGTCCTGCTCATCGAAGCGCCAGGCGAGGCGGCGCAACGTGTCGTATGGAAAGGACGGAATGCGCTGCCCACCCCAGCCATCGAGCGCAATCGCGATCGAGTCGCGCAGATGCCACCACGTCGCCGAGTCCGGCGTTTGCCACACGTGCATGGCTTGCGTGACTTGCCGGGTGCCACGAGCCATCAAGACTTGCTCTTCCTCACCGGCACTCTGGGTCGCCCGCGGCCGACGAGTGTAGCAGGCGTGCCATTCCCTGACAGGCCGTAGGTCACACTGCCGGCCTTGCTCGGCGAAGAGCCCGGCGAGCCCGACCCGATGCATCACGATCATCGGGCGGTACACGAAATCCCGTACCAGCATCGCCGCAATGCCCAGCACCAGCACGAACACGACGTGAGGTAGCAACGCGCGCACTCGCCTACTTCGGCAACAGGTAGTCCTGCGCCGCGACGATCTGCCAGCCGTGGTCGCCCTTCACCCACGTGTCGGTGAAGCGATAACGATGCGTGAACTTGCCGCTCGTTCCCGTACCGTTGACGATCAGCCATCCCGTGACGGCGGCGACATTCGACGCGAACTCGTGGACGACCATCCCTTCGTTGTGCGCTGACGTCACCCGATCGCTCCCTTCGGCCACCGACTTGATCACGTCGGCGCGGCTCATCAGCTGTTCATTCTCCGTGTAGACGAACTTCGGCGCGAGCAGCCGCTCGAACAGCGCGCGGTCGCGCTAGACGAGGCCTGTTGTCCACCCGTTCTCGAGTCGAATGAGCTCGGCGGAGGTGCTCGGAGCGGTGCCCGCGTTCGTCTTCTGCTGCGCGACGAGTGGTGACGCGACGAGGGCGAGCAGCAGCGTGGCGCGAGAGAGAAGGCGCATGATCGGAGTGGCGAGTGGGTTGGTCAGCGCGCTGACGATGTTCGCGAACCTCCGATCTCGCCAGGGTCCGGGGCGCCACGGCACCCCGCTAAACCCGCAACCCGCTGGTGTCGATCCTCAGGGGACATATGTTCTGGCGCGTGGCAAACCGACGGATCTGTCCGGAGGCATACACAACATGAGCACGGTCGAGTGGAAGGTGGCGGTCGGCACGGAGACGACGACCGCCCTGTACGAGCCCGGAGCCCCGAGTGGGAAGCAGGTTCCGGTCTTCGTCTGTGCGCACGGCGCGGGTGGGAGCATGACCGACCGCAGCATGCTCGCGACGGCGAAAGCGTTCCACGAGCACGGCATCGGCATGGTGCGGTTCAACTTCCTATATAAGGAAAAGGGAAGCAGCCGCCCCGACTCGATGCCCCTCCTCATGGAGACGACCGCGGCAGTGGTCGCGCGCGTGCGCGAGGAGCTCTACCCGGATCGACTCGTGATCGGCGGCCGCTCGATGGGGGGACGCGCCGCATCGATGCTCGCCGCGGATGGCTATGCAGCGGACGGCCTGCTGCTGCTCGCCTACCCGTTGCACCCCGCTGGTCAGCCGGAGAAGCTGCGCGACGCGCATCTGCCGAAGATCCGCATGCCGGTGCTCGCGTTCAGCGGCACGCGCGACCCGCTGTGCACGCGCGAGCTTATGGACGTCGCCCTGCAGAAGGTGACGGCGCCGTGGGAGATGCAATGGGTCGAGGGCGCCGATCACAGCTTTCACGTGCTCAAGTCGTCGGGGACGACCGATGCCGCGGTGATGGACGGTATCGCGACGATGAGCGCCGAGTGGCTCGCACGATTGCCGAAAGCGGGAGCGGCGCGCTGACGTTCGTCGCGCCCGGCGCCTGCGCACCCTGTCTCGCCCCGAAGGAGCCGATGATCTCGCTTCGCTGTCTCCCTGCGTTCTGTTCGGCGCTCGCGCTGTCTGCCTGCGCGACCGGGCGGCCGCACACGCCGCGTGCCGCGATCGTGCCGCAGGTCGACTATCACCAGCATCTGGTCAGCGCCAACTTCGCCCCGATCGCCAAGCATGCGCCGCGCGACGGCAAGGCGCTGCTCGCCGAGCTCGATTCGGCCGGCATCGAGAAGGCCGTCGTGCTCTCCGTCGCCTACACCTACGGCGACGAGCGCAAGCACCTCCCCGACCCCGACGGCCTCGCGCGCACGGAGAACGACTGGACGTCGCAGCAGGTGGCGGCGAGCGCCGGGCGCCTGATCGGATTCTGCAGCGCCAACCCGCTCCGCGACGCGGCGCTGGCCGAGATCGAGCGCTGCCTCGGGCTGCCCGGGATGCGCGGCATCAAGCTGCACTTCGGCAACGCGGGCATCACGCTGCGCGACTCGTCGCACGCGGCGCGCATCGCGCAGGTGTTCCGGCTCGCGGCGCAGCGGGGAGTGGCCGTGCTGGTGCACATGCGCGCCCGCGGCGGGGCGAACTACGGCGCCGAGGACGCGCGGCTCTTCCTCGACAAGTGCGTCGCGGTCGCGCCGTCGATCGACGTGATCGTCGCGCACCTCGGGGGCAGCGGGCCGGGATATTCCGTGCAGAACGATTCGGTGATGGCCGAGTTCGGCGCCGCCGCGGAGCGCGGCGATCCGCGGATGCGCAACGTGTACTTCGACGTCGCGTCGAACGTGGCGGAGGAGACGACACCTCAGGAGGCGGCGCTCGTCGCGAAGCGTCTGCGCCAGGTCGGCATGCCGCACGTGCTGTACGGATCGGACCTCAGCGTGCCCGGAGGCACGATCAAGGCCGGCTGGGCGCTCTTCCGCACGCGCACGCCGCTGACGGCGGACGAGCTGCGGACCATCGCCGGCAACGTGAGGCCGTTCCTCCGCGCGTGAGCGTCAGGCGCTGCCGCGGAGCGCGAGCGCGTGGAAGAGCGTAGGAACGTCCGTCTTCCACTCGGGCAGGACCGTCGAGATCGCGAGCCCCTCCAGATCCGCGACGATGCCGGCGTAGATCGCCAGCGCTACCGGCCATCCCGCTCGGCCGAAGACGAGCATCGCGTAGAAGGCGACGACCAGTGTGATGCCCCACAGCTTCGAGGACCACATGTGGTAGCTCGCCTCGCGGCCGAACTTGCGGAAGTCGTACACGTAGCGCGCGAGCTCGAGTGCCGCGAGGACGAGCAGCGCGGGCAGATACGGGCGCAGGATCGCCCAGTGGAGGTACCAGGCGGCGAAGAGCGCGGCGACGTAGAACACCGTGTCCGCGATGCTGTCCAGCCGGCGCAGCGGCGCCGTCGCGATGCCGAGCCGGCGCGCGATCACGCCGTCGAAGTAGTCGGAGAGGAAGGCGAGCGTGAGGCACACCGCGAAGGCGGCGCGGTTCGGCCAGACGAGTGCCATCACTACGACGACGGGCCCCAGCGCAGCGCGGAGGCCCGTGAGGGCGATGGGAATCCGGGACGCGATCCGACGCATCTACGGCAGGGCGACGCCGCCGCGCGAGAGCGAGAAGGTGAATGGCTCCTCGACCAACTGTGGCACGGCGATCCCGCCGACGCGAGCGGGCTGGAACTTCGCGATGCGAAGATAGTCGTTGACCGCTCGCGTGAATCCGGGATGACTCGACCGGACCACGGCGACCGAGCCCTTGCGCACATGTCCCGTCGACTCGACGACGAAGCGCACGACGACTTCCCCCGTCACGTCCAGGTTCTTCAGGTCATCCGGATACTTGAGCAGGTTGGAACTGGGTATGACCGCGACCTCCTGCACCTCCTTCGGGGAGAAGGCTTGCGCACCGCCCAGCTCGAGCACGGGCACCTTGAAGCGCACCGCGATGGCCGTGTCGCGCGTGCCGGCCTCCACGCGCGCGCTGCTCGTCAGCCGCGACGCGGGCGGCCCGAACTCGAGGCGATACGGCCCCGTACCCTGACCGCCGAACTGGAACAGCCCGCGCTCGTCGGTCGTGGTGCTGTCGCAAGCCTGGGTCGAGTCGCCGTGCGCGAGATAGTAGAGTCGCACCTGATAGGCCCGCAGCGGCTGCGCCGACATGGCCTCGACGACCTCGCCGCCGATGCTCTGCGCCGAAGCGCTGTGGGCGAACGCGAGCGAGAAGACGCACGCGACGAAAACTGTCGAGAGACGCATTGTCATGGGGATGAGATTCGACGCTCGATGGACGAACGGCGACCGGATCATGTTTCGGTCATTCCCGTCACGCGATGACGACGCCGGACGGGACATGCCTGCTCCTCCGCGCTCCCCAGAGCAGCCCTTTCCATCCGGCGACGATCGCCGTCGCCGAGAGGGCGAGCCATCCCCACGCGATCACGTGAACGAGCACCTCCGTGCCCGCGCTGCAGCCTTGGCCACGCAGGCAACCTCCTGCGTCCACGTGGGTGATCGACACGTCGTACATGATGAACACCGCGACGAGATACAGCGCGATCACCGCGGCGCGACGCATGCGCGACGGCAGCACGACGTCGGGCTCGTCGCCCGGCTCGATGACGGAGTCCACCTGCTCCACCGACGCCGCGACTTGCACGGTGGTGTGGGTGACCATGTCGTGCACTGCCTCATGCCGATCGCTCAGCTCCATCGTGAAGAAGGAGATCATCGCCAGCGTCGATTTGACGAGCGACCGCCCGAACGCGCGCGCGAAGCTCGGCCAGCGTCCCGTGCGGACATCGACGACGCGAAGCTGCGCGGCGGCGTGGCCCACCGTCGCACCGCGACGTGACACGAGGATCGGATCGTAGAGCAGGTAGGCGGCGAACATCAACAGCCACGCAACCTGCGTGGCGCCCGGAATGTCGCTTGCCGCGTCGCCGAGGAAGAAGAGCACGATCCAGAGCCCCGCGATGCAGGCAGTGTCGATCACGTACGCACGGAAGCGGCGCGTGAAGGTCGCGGAACGCGCGCGGGGCGCGGGCTGGATCGCCGGCGTCGATTCCGGGGCAGGCTGATCGGACATGAACCGGTCGGTCTCTGGAAGGTGGGCCGCCTAGTCTACTGCTCGGGCGCGGCTTTCACGAGCCTCGTCCCTCGAGCTCCCGGATGGCGCGACGGCACGGCCACAGCAGCGCCGCGCCGCCGACGCCGAAGCTGCAGTCGATGAGCCGCCAGTAGAGCGGGATGCCACGGATCGCGCCGGCGATGAGCGCCAGCGGCACCACGGCGGCGCACGCGATGAGACCAAATGTCACGACCCACGCATTCCGCACCGGGTCGCGATACGGTCCGATGAACGCGACGGCGATCACGAGGTGGGCGAACGCCAGCCAGTCGGTCCCGTAGGCGAGGAAGGGATACCGCGCATTGGTCGCGACGAGCGCGTCGCGGACGACGACGAGCCAGCGCAGCACACCCTCGACGTCGCTCGGCTGGGTGGACGGGCCGGCGCCGAGCAGACCGGTGAGCCAGTGCAGCTCCGTCTCGAGCGCGAACGCCGTGACGCCGCTGAGCACCAGTCCAACGATGAACAGCAACAGGAGCGTGCGGATCCGGGCGATGAGGATATCCGTGCGAGCCATCGTGATCACAGAGTCCTCATGGCTCGACCACTGGCGGCGGCGACGGCCGTCCCGATCCCGGCGAGGGCGACGACCATCTCCAGCAGTACGCCGAGGATCACCGGCCCGTCGGTACCCGGGCCGATGACGAAGCCCGGTCCGCGCACCGACTTGTACAGCACCAGACTCGGACGCCGCCGGCACGCAGATGGGTGAGGAAGCGCGTCACGACGAGCAGTCGTGCGGTATAGAACACGAAGAACGCGCTTCCCAGACCAGCCAAGATCGCGAGCACCTGGCGCATCCGTCCCTCCTGCCGAAGGGTTGTGGCCTATTGGTCGAGCATCGACCTGATGCCGACATCACGATACGCCTCGGCGATCAGCGCCGCGA
>JAEKKK010000181.1 GCA_019510405.1 Gemmatimonadota bacterium
CACGCGCCCGGCTTGGGATCGTACGCGCGCACGTGACGGCCGACCTCGTGCGCACCCGCTGTCCAGTCGACGAACCCCGACTCGCGCGTGAGCTTCGCCGCGTAGGTCGCCGCGGATTCGTCCTGCGGCTGGGCGACGGCCATGCCGAGCTCGATGAGCGCGAGCGCCTCGATCAGCGCGCCGGCACCGAGCTCGCTCAATCGCAGCGCGAGCTCTCCCGCCGTCTCGTCCTCGAGGATCGTCGTGCGTGCCTGGTGCAGGATGGGGCCGGCGTCGAGCGCGGGCACCATCTGCATGATCGTGACGCCGGTCTCGCCCAGCCCCTCGCGGATGGCGCCCTGGATCGGTGCGGCGCCGCGCAGCGCGGGGAGGAGCGACGCGTGGATGTTGATCGTGCCGAGCCTCGGCAGGTCGATGACCGCTTTGGGGAGGATGTGCCCGTAGGCGACGACCTCGCTCACGTCCGCGCCGACGGCACGGAGCTGGTCGAGGAACGCGTCGCCGCGCGGCTTCTCCGGCTGGAGCACCGGGATCCCCTCGGTGATGGCGACCTCCTTCACCGCCGACGCGCGAAGGTTGGAGCGGGAGCGCCCGACCGGCTTGTCCGGCTGCGTGACGACCGCCGCCACGTCGAACCCCTCGCCGAGCAGCGCACGCAGCGGCGCCGTGGCGAATTCCGGCGTGCCCCAGAAGAGCACGCGCACGTCAGAGCTCCTCGTCCGGGTGCTCGTGCCGCTTGCGCTCCTCCGGCGTCTCGAGCGCCGTGCGGCGGATGAACCCCGGATACTTGTCCTGCTGCAGCTTCCACTTCGTCAGCGCCGCCGTGCGTTTGAGCACGCTCAGATAGTCGAGGAAGAGGCGCCCATCGAGATGGTCGATCTCGTGCTGCAGGCAGCGCGCGAGCAGCTCCGTCGCTTCGATCTCGTATTCGCTCCCGTCGAGATCCATCGCGCGGACGACGACGTCCTTCGGGCGCTCGACGTCGGCGTAGATGTCGGGGATGGAGAGGCAGCCTTCCTCGGCCTTGTCCTTGGCGCTGCTCCGCTCGACGATCTCCGGATTGATCACGACGAGCGGCTCGCCGTCGATCTCGATCACGGCGAGCCGCTCGGTGCGCCCCACCTGCGGCGCGGCGAGTCCGATCCCGCGCGCGTGGTGCATCGTCTCGAACATGTCGGCGACGAGGCGGCGGATCTCGTCCGTCACCTCCGCGACCGGAGTGGTGACCTGGCGGAGAACGGGATCGCCGAGGACGCGGATGTCGAGAATGCTCACGGCGCTTCGATCACTCCTTCGCGGGAGCGTTCGTCGTGCGCTCGATGCGCGCGATCTTTCCGCGCTCGACGATGAGCCGCGACTCCGCCGACTTGATCGTGACCTCGTCTTCCATCGGGCGTGCCGTCGCGCCTTCGCCGGTGGCGACCTCGCGGATGTGGATCACCTCACCGATGATGCCGCCGGAGGTGACGATCCGGTCGCCGCGCTTCACCCCGCGCAGCTGTTCCTCGTGCTTCTTCCGCTGCTGCTGCTGCGGGCGGATGAGGAAGAAGTAGAAGATGCCCAGGATCAGAATGACCTGGACCAGGAAGTACGACGTGCCCGTGCCGGCACCACCGAATTGGAGGAGCGCGAGTGCGGGAAGAATGCCCGAGTGCATCATGCGGGAGCCGGTATGGTGCGCGAGTGATAACGCTGGAGCCATGCCTCGCTCCAAGCGTCGAAGGTGCCGCCGAGGAGAGCGGAGCGTGCCTCCCGCATCAGCGACACGAGGAAATGTACATTGTGCAGGGAGAGGAGGCGGAGCCCGAGCATCTCGTCGGCGAGAAACAGGTGGCGGACGTAGGCGCGGCTGAACCGGGTGCAGCACGAGCAACCGCACATCTCGTCGATGGGACGGCGGTCCGTGCGGAACTCGGCGCGCTTGATGTTGAGACGTCCGTCGCGTGTGAACGCGGTGCCGTTGCGTCCCATGCGCGTCGGGGCGACGCAATCGAACAGATCCACGCCGCGGCGCACGCCCTCGACGAGATCTTCCGGAAAGCCGACGCCCATGAGGTAGCGCGGCCGGTCCTGAGGGATCACCGCGTTCAGCTCCTCGAGGATGCGATACATGTCCGGCTTCGCCTCGCCGACGGACAGACCGCCGATGCCGTAGCCTACCCAATCGGCCATACCGCGGATCGCGGTGGCCGCCTCGCGGCGCAGGTCGGCATGGATGCCCCCCTGCACGATCGGGAAGAGCGCCTGCTCGTGCCGGCCGGGGATCGGATCCTCGCGCACGAGCCGCTCGAACTCGGTGCGGCACCGCGCGAGCCAGCGCAGGCTTCGCTCGCTCGCGTCGCGCGCCACGTCTGCCTCGCTCTGGCCGGGGATCACGTGGTCGAACTGCATGATGACGTCGGCGCCGAGGTTGCGCTCGATGCGCATCACGCTCTCGGGGGTGAAGTGCCGCTTCGATCCGTCGATGTGGCTCTGGAACTCGACGCCCTCCTCCTGCACGGTGCGCAGCGTGGCGAGGGAGAAGACCTGGAAGCCACCGGAGTCGGTGAGGATCGGCCCGTCCCAGTGCATGAACTCGTGCAGCCCGCCCAGCTCGCGTATCAGCTCGTCCCCTGGACGCAGGTGCAGGTGATAGGCGTTGGCGAGGATCATCTGCGCCTGCATCGCGCGCAGGTCGTCGGGATCCAGCGCCTTGACCGTGGCGAGCGTGCCGACGGCCATGAACGCCGGCGACTCGACGACGCCGTGCGGCGTGGCGAAGCGCGCGGCGCGCGCGGCGCCGGTCGTCGTCTCGAGAGTGAAGTCGAAGCTCAAGCGGATGACAGCAGGGTTCAGACGATCGCCATCGCGTCGCCATAGGAGTAGAAGCGGTACCGCTGGGCAATCGCTTCCGCGTACGCGCGCATCGTCAGGTCGTAGCCGGCGAACGTCGCGACGAGCATGATGAGCGTCGAGCGCGGCAGGTGAAAGTTCGTCACGAGCGCGTCCACGGCGCGCGGCCGCGCGGGCGGCCGGAGGAAGATACGCGTCTCCCCGCTCCCCGAGTGCAGCGCGCCCTCGTCGTCCACCGCGCTCTCGAGCGTACGCACGGTCGTCGTTCCCACCGCCCAGATGCGCCCGCCGTGCGCTCGCGTGCGCGCGTAGGAGACCGCGGTCTCCTCGGGCACGCTGTAGCGCTCCTCGTGCATCACGTGCAGCGCGGGGTCCTCGACCTCCACCGGCTTGAAGGTGCCGGCGCCGACGTGGAGCACGACTTCGGCACGTCCCGTCCCGCGCGCCTCGATGGCGTGGAGCAGCTCGGGGGTGAAATGCAGTCCCGCCGTGGGTGCGGCGACCGAACCCGCTTCGCGTGCGTACACCGTCTGGTATCGCTCGACGTCCGCCTGCTCGTCCATCCGTGTGATGTACGGCGGCAGCGGGATGTGGCCGAACGTCTCGATCGCCTGCTCGACGGGGGTGTCCGCGCGGAGCTGGACGATGCGCGTGCGTCGCTCGGTCACCGACACGATCTCGACGACGAAGCCCGGCGCGATCTCGACGGCGCGGCCCGGCTTGAGCTTTCCGCCGGGCGAGACCATCGCCTCGTATCGGTCGCCGCCGAGCGGCGAGAGGAGGAAGATCTCGGCCCGCGCGCCCGAGCCGAAGCGGCGGCCGAGAAGCCGCGCGCGCACGACGCGTGATCGGTTGACGACGAGCAGATCCTTCGGATCGAGGATGGACGGGAGCTCGGTGAAACGATGGTGCGAGATCGTTCCCGCCGCGCGGTCGACCAGCATGAGCCGGCTGGCGTCGCGCCGCTCGAGCGGCGTCTGGGCGATCAGCTCCGGCGGAAGATCGAAGTTGTAGTCGGCGGTGAGGAGGCCATCGGACATCCGCCAAAGCTATGCAGCACGCAGGTGACGAGCGGGTGGTTGACGACCGCACACGGCCGCATACTTTGTATCACAAAGTACTCTCTCGTCGAGGAACCCATGCGTGCCTGGTTCACCCCGTGGGGCTGGACGTATCGCCCCGTCTCCGTTGTCGGCTTCGTCCTCGTCGCGCTCGCGGCGATCTTCTGCGTCCAGGTGTTCGTCGCGATCGACCGGCACTCGCACTCGGTCAGCGACACGCTGTACGGCATCTATCCATTCGTCGTGCCGACGCTGATCGTCCTGCACTGGATCGCATCCAAGACTGCGGGGCTACGCAGTTAGGGCTTCGGCGGGCTCACGCGTTCAGTCCGCCTTCCGGCGCGTTCACCGTGCGTGCCCCGTGCAGTAAGTCGTCGGCGTGACGCACCACCCTGTCAGCAGCGTCCTGGGCGTCTCATATTGCTCGCCCGCCAACTGAATGAATCGGGTAGCAACCAACGATGAGGGAACCGAAATGACTTCAACGTTCCGTATCGGCAGGCTCGCTGCGATCGGCATCGCGACGTGCGCGCTCGCTTCGCCAGCGCTCGCGCAGAAGGACAAGATGACGCCCGTGCCGACGCCGGCGCAGCCGAACGCGATCGAGCTCGGAACGCCGCCACTTCCCGGCGCGACGGCGAAGGAATCGTGGCACAGCCAGTACGGTAGCCTGTTCGCACGCAACGTCACCGTCGCCACGTTGACTCCCTATCTGCCCGATCCGTCCATCGCGTCAGGGACGGCGGTAGTGGTCGCGCCTGGTGGCGGCTTCCGCACGCTCTCCATGGAGAACGAGGGCTCGAACGTCGCCAAGGCGCTCGCCGCCAAGGGGGTCGCCGCGTTCGTGCTGAAGTACCGGCTCGTGCAGACGCCGCCGGACATGCCCGGCTTCGAGAAGTCGATGCGCGAGATGTTCTCGAGCGCCGGCGCGCGTCCGCCGCGGCCGTCCACCCCCGACGCGATGGCGGCGTCGATCGCTCCACAGCTCGAGGATGCACGCGCCGCCTTCGCCTTGATTCGCAAGCGCGCCGCGGAGTGGCACGTCGATCCGAACCGTATCGGGATGGTCGGCTTCTCAGCCGGCGCGATGCTGACGATGACGACGGCGCTCGCCGGTCAGGACGCGAAGCCCGCCTTCATCGGCGACATCTATGGGCCAATGGGCGCCATGACCGTTCCGGCCGATGCGCCGCCGCTGTTCGCTGCCGTAGCCATCGACGATCCGTTGCTCGGAGGCGGCGAGACGGGGATTGTGAAGAGCTGGATCGCCGCAAAGCGCCCGGTGGAGGTCCACCTGTTCGAGCAGGGCGGACACGGCTTCGGCATGTATCCGAAGGAGACCACGAGCACGGGATGGTTCGACGAGTTTGTGCGCTGGCTCGACATGCACGGGATGATCAAGCCGGCGCACTAGTCTGAACCACCACTCCCAGTACTGGGTACCGAGTACCTGGTACCTGGACTGGCATAGGAGCTCCCGGAAGGCTCGCGTAGCGCTCTCTATCAGAACGGCACACGGCCGTACTCGGTACGAAGAGAGTCGCTGGGGTCAGAGTAAACGGGGTCAGACTCAAACAACTCTGACCCCGTTTACTCTGACCCCACTTACTCTGACCCCAACTGGTGCGAGCGGCGCGGCGAGGGTCAGAAGAGAAGCCCTGCTGCACGAGGAAGGGCTCGTACACTTCCTCCAGCGTGCTCGCGTCCTCCCCGATGGCGGCGCTGATCGTCGCGACACCGACGGGACCACCCTCGAACTTCTCGATGATCGCGCGAAGGATGCGCGCGTCCATGTCGTCGAGCCCGAACTGGTCGACGTCGAGCATGGCGAGCGCGGCGCGAGCGACGTCCTCGGTGATGACGCCGTCCGCCCGCACCTGAGCGTAGTCGCGCACGCGGCGCAACAGCCGGTTCGCGACGCGCGGCGTTCCGCGCGAGCGACACGCAATCTCGCGCGCGCCGGTGGACTCGATCTCCACCTTGAGCACCTCGGCCGTGCGACGCACGATGAGCTCGAGGTCCTCGGGCGCGTAATAATTGAGCCGCTGCTCGATGCCGAACCGCGCGCGCATCGGCGCGGTGAGCATGCCGAAGCGGGTCGTCGCGCCGATGAGCGTGAACCGCTCGATCGGCATGGTGATCGTCTGCGCCTTCGGTCCCTCGCTCAGCCGGATGTCGATCCGGTAGTCCTCCATCGCTGGATAGAGGAACTCCTCGATCACCGGCCGCAGCCGATGGATCTCGTCGATGAAGAGGATGTCTCCCGCACGGAGGTTGGTGAGCGTGCCGACCAGGTCGCCCGGCTTCTCCAACGCGGGGCCCGAGGTCGTGCGGATGTTGACGCGCAGCTCACGAGCGATGAGCTCGGCGAGGGTGGTCTTTCCGAGTCCGGGCGGACCGTAGAAGATCGCATGATCGAGCGGCTCGCTCCGCGCGAGCGCCGCATCGATGGCGAGCCGGAGGTTGTCCTTGACCTTCTGCTGCCCGATGAACTCGGCGAGCCGCTGGGGCCGGAGCGACAGCTCGACGACGCTCTCGTCGGAGAGGACTTCCGGAGTGGTGATCTCGGCGCGGGACATTGGCGGGTCTCCGTGAATGCTCGGATTCTATCTAACCGAATATACCCCGAAGAAGGGCCTGTCGACAGTGATCGGTTATCGGTTGACGGCCTGCCTCGGCAAGCAATTGCGGGCCGAGGCCGGCTGATCACCGTTCACCGTAAACCGTTCACTGCGCGCAGCGTGCATCACACCGTGCTTCGTACGGTCGCCAGTCGATCCGCCGCTCTTTTCAGCGTCTCGTACTTCTTGCAGAAGGCGAAGCGGACGAGCGACTTCCCAAGCGACCGGTCGGAGTAGAAGCTCGACCCAGGTACCGTGGCGACGCCGACCTCTTCGCACATCCACTTCGCGAAGGTCACGTCGTCCATGTTGCTCAGCTCGGAGAAATCGGCGAGCACGTAGTAGGCGCCCTCGGGCAGCGTGTATCGGAACCCCGCTTCCGACAGGGCGTCGCAGAGCAGGGTGCGACGTCCGCGATAGTCGAGCGCGAGGTGGTTGAAGTAGTCGGCGTCGAAGTGCATCCCGACCGCGCCCGCCGCCTGGAGTGGCGCCGGCGCGCCCACCGTCAGGAAGTCGTGCACCTTCCGGATCGCCGCGGTCTGCGCTTCCGGCGCGACGATGTAGCCGAGTCGCCAGCCGGTGCAGCTGAACGTCTTGGAGAGGCCGGAGATCGTGATGGTGCGCTCGCGCATCTCGGGCCAGGTCGCCATGACGTGATGCTCGCCGGCGTATCGGATGTGCTCGTAGATCTCATCGGTGATCACCCAGACGTCGTGCTTGATGCACAACTCGGCGATCATCGTCATCTCGGCCCGCGTCATCACGCGGCCGGTGGGATTGTGCGGGGTGTTGAGAACGAGCGCTTTCGTGCGCTTCGTGAAGGCCTTCTTCAGGCGGTCCGGGTCGATCGTCCAGTGCGGGCGCTCGAGCGGAACGAAGGTCGGCATCGCGCCGGCGAGGATCGCGTCGGGGCCGTAGTTCTCGTAGAAGGGCTCGAAGATGATCACTTCGTCGCCCGGATCGAGCAGGGCGAGGAACACCGCCGCCATCGCCTCGGTCGCGCCGCAGGTCACCGTGACCTCGCGATCGTGATCCACTTCCATGCCGTACCATCGCCTGTACTTCTCGGCGATCGCGATGCGCAACGCCGAGCTGCCCCAGGTGACGGCGTACTGGTTGATGTTACCGTGGATCGCCGCGCACGCCGCGTCCTTCATCGGCTCGGGCATCGGGAAGTCGGGGAATCCCTGCGCGAGATTGACCGCCTCGTGCTGGTTGGCGATGCGGGTCATCTCGCGGATGACCGATTCGGTGAACGTCGAGGTGCGTCGTGCAGCGAGCATCAGGGCGTGGCTCCCAACGAGAAATCGTGTGGCCGAGCAGACGAGCGAAGTATCGTCGCCGGTCGAGACACCGCAAGGCAATGGGCGGCCCGCATCGCGAGCCGCCCATGTCAACGCTACCGTTCGCTATGGAATCTAGTGCGAGGGGACCATCAGGTCAGCGCGCTTCGATCATCTGGCTCGCGTGATCGAAGTAGACCACCGCGTCGAAGGCCTGCGTCAGCGCCAGCGTGAGATGGCCAAGCTGAAAGCGCATCGGCCGTTCGCGCTGCAGCCATGCGTCCACGTCGCGAGTCCTTGGCGCACCTCGCAGCACGAGGAGAGATGGTGCGGAGCGAATGCCGGCGCCGAGGACCGCGTCGATCGACTGCGGCGCGGGAGCCGCGGCACTGTCGGCCGACGGACC
>JAEKKK010000182.1 GCA_019510405.1 Gemmatimonadota bacterium
ATCCTCTCATCCCCGCATCACCGCCTCATTCACTTCGCGCGCCACTCCAGCCCGAAAAACATCGATCGCGGTGCGACCGGCTTGCCGGCGACGTCGAGGTAGCTCTCGTTCGTGAGGTTGAGCAGCTCGAGCGACAGGCGCATCCCGCCGACGCGTTGATCGACGCGCGCATCGAGCGCAAAGTGGTCCGCTTCACCGCTGCGTCGCGTGCGCAGCGCGTCCACGGTGAGCGCAGCGCCACGCACTTCACGGGTGGCCGCGCTCGCGCCGAGTGTGCGCGTGAGGGGGCGCAGCGCGTACTTGCCCGTGATTCCCTCCGCGGTGCTCGCGCCGAGATGGAGCCCCGAGCCGCGCAGCGTCCAGTCGACGCCGGCGAGATCCGGAACCCGCACAGCGGCCTCGAGCCCGCGATACGTGGCCGCCGCGAAGTTCATCGTGCGCCACGGCGTCGTGCTCGTCGAGCCGGTCGGGCGCGCCCAGTCGATCAGCTCCGTCGCGTGACGCTCGAACAGTGCGACGTCCGCACTGGCCCAGCCGACGGGAAAGATGCGCGCACCGACTTCGTGCGCCGTGAACCGCTCGACCGAGAGCGTCGAATCGCCGACGTTCGATGGATCCTTGTAGAAGCGCTCGGTCCAGTCGGGAGCGCGGAATCCGCGCCCGCTCGACGCGCGGAGCTGCATCACGGATCCGATGGGGATCGACGCCGCCACTGAAGGCGAGGCGAAGGAGCCCACCACCGACGACCAGTCGCCGCGCAGCCCCGCATCGACGATCGCGCCACCCGGGCGCCCGGCGGTAGCCTCGACGAACGCGGCTTCTCTCCGCTCGTCATGATCGCCGAGTCGAGCGCTCTTCAGTCGTGCGTCGAGCAGCTCGCTCCCCGCCGCGACGCGAAAGCGCTCGGTCGCCGCGAACCGCACGGTGCCCTCGGCTCCGCTCTGCCAGCTCAGATGCGTGTTCTGGTAGAACGCCGGGTCGTCACGCTTGAGCGTGAACACGTCGGAGTGGCGGCGCGTGTGCACCACGCCCTCCAGCGACACTCGGCTCGCCAGCGGCGCGCGAACGCGGACGTCGGCAGTCGTGCTGCGCGTCGTCTCGTACGACGGATAGGGTGAGTAGAAGTCCGCCGCACCGAACTGCCGCGCACCGAGTCCGACGTTCGCAGCGAGCCTGGCACTCCCGAGCGAACGCTCGGCTGCGGCACGCGCCTGCACGATCCGGTAGTCGGTGTCGGCGCGATGACCACTGGATCGATCGACGTCGGCGCCGAGCCGGAACGACGTGCCGCCACTCGCCGAGCCGAGCGCGGCGCGGCCACTCGTTCCGCCAAAGCTGCCGACCCGCGTCGCCAGCTCGGCGAAGCTCGTGTCGGAGCGCGTGACGATGTTGACGACGCCGCCGATCGCGTCGCTGCCGTACAGCGCGGAGCCGGTGCCGCGCAGGATCTCGATCCGCTCGATCATCCCGACGGGCACGGCGAGATCGAGCGCGTAGTGGCCGCTCTGCACGTCGCTCACGCGCACGCCGTCGACGAGGATGACGACCTGATTGTACGTCGAGCCGCGCAGGCCGAGATCGGCCTGGGCGGGAGAGCGCTGCTGCGCGTCCGCTCCGAGGGCGACGGTCAGCACATCGGCCAGCGACCGCGCCGCGCGCCGCTCGAGGTCCGCGCGGGTGATCACCTCGACGGAGCGCGTGCTCGTCGCCAGCTCAGCGTCGCTGCGCGACGTGACGCGAACGGTGTCGAGCGGATGGGCCGCTCGCTCCTGAGCGAGCGCCGGATGTGCGATCGCCGCCGCGCAGAGCAGCGCGAGCGGCGACATGGTACGAGTGCGAGCCATGGCGGAGTGCGGGTGGAAGCGACGGTGCGCTCCCTAGTCTAGCCACCCTCCGCCGAGCGCGTCAGCGGGCTTGCAGCAGCAGCGGCACCGCACCGAGGAACCAGACGATCACGCCGGCGATCGCCGCGCGCGAACGGGGAATTTTTCCCGTCACCGAGAGGCCGATCACGAGCAGCACCGTCACCCAGATCGTGAAGACGTCCACGCGACCGAGCAGCGCGAGCAGTGCCGGCGAGGTCGTGTCGGGATCGAGGAACCGCCCCACGCCGATCGACACGCGCCAGCGGCCGGTGAAGTGGGAGGGATCGAGCAACAATCCCTGAATGCTCGTGACGACACCCTCGACGATACGCGGGATGTTCGCGTACGACGCCACCATGAGGGCCTGGCCGAGCGTCTCCTTCGCGTCGAAGAATTTGCCGACGACCCAGAGCGCGAGCCCGGTGAGGAAGAGAACGAACGGCAGGAAGAAGACGACGCCGATCTTGTTCATCGTCGATCCGATCTTCCGCGCGGCTTCGATCTGCTCCGGGGTGAGCTCGGGCCGCTTGGCGAAGGCGCGCGCCATCTCGGCGTCCATGACCGGCGCCCAGACGGCGCTGTTCAGAAGGTAGAGCGCTCCGGCGCCGATCACGACGACGAGCATCGGGAGGATGAAGCCGCGCCGCCGCGCGAATACCGCGGACGGGGCGTAGAAGATGTCGATGAAGTCCTCCCACACCGATGCGCTGGCGGGGGAAGCAGCCGTGGGCGACGCGGTGGACGTCGAGAGGTCCGCGTCCGCGCCCTGGCTCGTGGGCTCGGTCATGAGGCGTGACTCCGGTAGGAGGGCGCATGAAGCTGCGCCTGCCAACGCCGCACCGCAATGCGCGTCGTCGCTCGGTGGCGCCGCGGTTCACATCGTCGCGCGATTAGATTCGTCGCGGTGACGGAAACCGATACGCCGGCGCAGCCGACGAAGCCGCCCTCGCGCCGCCTGATCTGGCTGCTCACCGTCGCCACCGGCGCGAGCGTCGCCAATCTCTACTACAATCAGCCGCTCCTCTCGTCCATCGCGCGGACGTTCCACGCCACGCCGCGCGCGACAGGCGGGATCGCGACGCTCACGCAAGCGGGATACGCCGTCGGCCTGCTGCTCTTCGTGCCACTCGGCGACGTCGTGGAGCGCCGACGGCTGATCACGCTGCTCCTCTGTCTCGTCGCCGGCGCGCTGCTCGTCGTGGGGCTCGGTCCTACTTTGAGCGTCGTCATGGTGGCGAGCTTCGCCGTCGGCGTGACGACGGTGGTGCCGCAGCTGCTCCTTCCCTTCGCCGCCGGGCTCGCGCCGCCGGCGATGCGGGGCCGCATCGTCGGCCAGGTCGTGTCGGGACTGCTCGTCGGCATCCTGGCCGGCCGCGCGGTGGCGGGAGTCGTCGGGGACCTCGCGGGCTGGCGGTCGATGTACCTCGGCGCCAGCGCCGCGATGCTCGCACTCGCGCTGCTCCTCTGGCGCGTGCTGCCCTCGGTGAAGCCGGCCGCGGCCGCGCCGTACGGCTCGCTGATCCGATCGATCGGCACCCTGTTTCGGAGCGAGCCGGTCATCCGCGATGCCGCGCTGCTCGGCGCCCTGACCTTCGCCGCGTTCAGCGCGTTCTGGACGACCCTCGCCTTCCGGTTGCAGGAGCCGCCCCTCCATTCCGGTAGCGCAGTCGCGGGCGCATTCGGCCTGATCGGTCTCGTCGGGGCGGGCGTCGCCCCCCTCGCCGGACGCACGGCCGACAAGCGGCACCCGCGCCGCACCGTGGGGCTCGCCCTGCTCGGCAACATCGCGGCGTGGCTCGTGATGCTGGTCGTCGGCCACACACTCTGGGGACTCGCCATCGGCGTGCTGCTGCTGGATGCCGCCACCCAGGCGGCCCAGGTCTCCAACCAGGCGCGGGTCTACGCTCTCCCGACCCACGCGCACAACCGACTCAATACCATCTACATGGTGGGCTACTTCATCGGTGGCGCCACGGGGTCGGCGCTCGCGGTCGTGGCGTGGGACGCCTTCCGGTGGCCGGGCGTCTGCGCCGTCGCGCTCGCGAGCCTGGCGACGGCCTACGCGGTCTACTTTGCACGCCGCAACCACCCCGGCCTCTGACCTCTCGCACAACCTCCGACAGGCCACTATCCTCAAACTCCCGCGAGCGGTCGGGTCCCCGCACCCGTCTCGTCGGCGGTCTGGCTCGATGGCGCACAGGTGACGCGCCCGCGCCTAGGCCGTCATAAGGTCATGGCAGCGGACTCATCTCTTTTGGCTGACCGGCCACTCGTCGGCGACGTAGTCGACGCGGGCGCGCCTCCGGGCGCTTCCGCCTTTTATGGTCCGCTAGCCGCTGCCATGGAGCGAATCGTCGGTCTGGCCGCCACGGCCCTCCGCGCCCCGTTTGCGTTCATTCTGCTCACGGGCGAGGATCGCCGGTGCTTCTCGGCGGGTCCTCAGCGACCCGACTGGACGCACCACGACACCGGCGCGCTCTGGCGCTCGGGAATCGTCGAGCGCATCGCCGGCGGGACCGTGCAGATGCGCGACGTGATGGCGGAGCTCACGCCCGAGCAGCGGAAGGCAGCGGCGACCCTCGAGATCGGCTCTCTCCTCGGCGTGCCGCTCACCTCGAGCGCGGGTGAGGTGATCGGCATCTTCTGCGCAGCGGATCCCGCGCCGACGCTCTGGAACGACGACGACGCGGAGATGCTGCGTGGCTTTGCCTCCGCGGCCGTCTCCGACTGGGAGCTTCGCCGCGCCGTCGCCGAGCACGAGGCGAACGAGCGCCGCCTGCAGTTCGACGCGAGCCACGACACGCTGACGGGTCTGGCCAATCGTCAGGTCCTGCTGTCCCGACTGCGCGCGGCGCTGGACCGTCCGAGCAAGCATGCGGCGTCGAACGGCAGGTCTCCCGATGGCGTGGTCGACGTTCCCGCCGAGGAGCTGGTCGCCGTCTTCTTCCTCGACGTCAACGATTTCCGGTCGATCAACGAACGGTTCGGCCATCACGTGGGCGATCAGCTGCTCACCACGCTCGGCCGCCGGCTCCAGCAGAGCGCGGGTCCGGAGGCGGTGGTCGCGCGTCTCGGCGGCGACGAATTCGCCGTGCTGCTCGAGAAGATCGATGCCGCGGACGTGGCCGAGGAGCTGGCCGAGCGCTTCCGTGTCGTGCTCGCGCAGCCGACGACGATCGGCGGCGAGACCGTGTCGCTCACCGTCAGCGTCGGGATCGCGCTGAGCGCGACGGCGGCGGAGCTGGCGGAGCACGTGCTCCGCGGCGCCGACCTGGCGATGGCGCGCGCCAAGCGCGATGCGCGCGGTGACACCACGGGAAGCCGCCCCGTCGTGTTCGACTGGACGCTCGCCGCCGAGGCGCGCTCGCGTCGCCGGCTGCAGGACGAGCTGCGCCGCGCGGTTCACGGCGACGAGTTCGTGCTGCATTACATGCCCACGATCTCGCTCGAGACGGGGCAGATCACCGGCGTCGAGGCCCTGCTTCGCTGGCAGCATCCGACGCGCGGGCTCCTCTCCCCGTTCGACTTCCTCATCGTCGCCGAGGAGCTCGACATCATCGTCGATGTCGGTCGCTGGGTGATTCGTCAGACGTGCCGGCAGGTGGCCGCGTGGAGCGCGCTGCGCCCCGAGGGCGAGCGTCTCACGGCAGCGGTCAACCTCTCCGCCCGGCAGCGGTGGAGGTGAACGAGCGCGTCGTCGCGCGGGACATGTCGCGCGCCGTCGGCGTGCTCACCGGCCTGCGCTCGCTCGGCACACGGATCCACCTCGACGACTTCGGCAGCGGGAACTCGCCGATCGGCTATCTCCAGCGCCTCCCGCTGGACGGGGTGAAGATCGACCACACGCTCGTGAACCGGATGGACCGCGACGAGAAGGCGTTGCGGCTCGTTCGCTCGGTGGTCGGTCTGGCGCGCGAGTTCGGGCTCGACGTCGTCGCCGAGGAGCTCGACATCATCGTCGATGTCGGTCGCTGGGTGATTCGTCAGACGTGCCGGCAGGTGGCCGCGTGGAGCGCGCTGCGCCCCGAGGGCGAGCGTCTCACGGCAGCGGTCAACCTCTCCGCCCGGCAGAAGGGGTCAGATTCCTCGACAAACGCTCCGGCATCGGAGCGTTTTTCCTTTTTGGGGTCAGACTCGACGGGGTCAGACTCAGTAGGTCAGGCTTCTACGACAGGGGGTCAGAGCCTGGGGCTGTGCCCCCAGGGTCTGACCCCAGGTCCTGGCTCCCTCGGCGGATAGGATCAGCGAGGTTGTCGAGCGCGGTGACCGTTTGCGGCGCGGCCCTTGCCGGGCTGGATGAGGATTTCGACGAGTCTCGTGAGCGTGGTCGTTCGACCTCCGCTTCCGTGTCTCCATTTCGTCACGCCCTGGCGAAAGTCGGAGATGCGATGGAGGTTCACGACGTCCGGCGGCGACGCAGCTTCCCGGAGGGATCGTGACACGCTCGTCGCTCGGGAGCGTGACGTCATGGTGGATCTCCTGACGGTCTGGTGTTGCCCCATCTGCCGCGGACGCCTCGCGGTGGAGGCGCGGGACACGCGACTCGCGTGCGTGCGCTGCGGCACGCCGTTCGAGATGTTCGCCGGCATTCCCGACCTGCGCGTGGCGCGCCCCTCGTGGGTGAACGTGGACACCGATCGCGAAGCGGCGCTCCGGCTCGAGCGCGACACGCGCGGCATGGCGCTCGAGTCGGTCGTGCGACGCGTCTTCTCCAACCAGGAGCATCGCACGGACGCCGAGGTGGACTATCGCGTCCGGCAGGTGGTCGCGTCACCGGCACGATTGCGGCGACAGGTCCACGGCTGGCTGCGCGACGTCGCGCTGATTCCGGGCTACGTGGATCTCGGCTGCGGACCCGGGCTGCTGCTCGCCGCATCGGCGGACGACGGCGTGTCGGGCATAGGGATCGACGCCTCGCTCGAATGGCTGGTCGTCGCGCGGCGCATGATCGAGGCACACGGCGGGCGCGCCACGCTGTGCGCCGCGCTCTGCGAAGCACTTCCCATCCCCGATGCTTCGGCGCCGGCGATCGCGTCACTCGACGTCATCGAGCACTGCGGCGACCAGCGCCGGCACTTGCGCGAGATCGACCGCATCGCAGCACCCGGCAGCTCCTTCGCGCTCGCCACGCCGAACCGGTTCAGTGTGTCCGCGGAGCCGCACGTCGGCGTGTGGGGCGTCGGGTGGCTTCCGGCGCGCTGGCAGGAACGCTACGTACGCATGCGGAGCGGCAAGCCGTACGAGTACGTGCGGCTGCTGAGCGTCCCCGGGCTGAAACGCCTGATGAAGCGCGAGACGCATTTCGACGGACGCTTCATCGTGCCGCGCATCGCCGACGAGGAGATCGCGCTGTTCGCCGAGCGCCGCGCGAAGATCGCGCGCGCATACAACCGGGTCGCCGAGCTTCGCATGCTCCGCTGGCCGCTCTTCGCGATCGCGCCATTCTTCCGCTTCATCGGCGTGCGACGCGGCGACGCATCGCGGCGCGCGGCGCCCATGCCGGCCGACGTCGCGGTGCCTCTCCGCCGCGGCGACGATGCGCGCGCGCCCCAGCGCACGCCCGTTCCATCGCCGCGTCGCGATCCCGCGCAGCCGCCCGCGCCGCGCGGCGACTGACGCATCGCGCGCGACGTTCGTGACGTCGTCGTGACGCGCGCGTAACATGGCGCGCGGGTGCATTGTGTTTGTCATGCGACGACACAATTCGCACGCATCATTCGACACGAAAGTCGACATGACGCGCGCGTTGACTTTCACTCGCGTGCTCGTTGATCTTGCGCTCACCACCACTCTCGCAGGGGCGTTACGATGGCACGCAAGCATTACCTGCTCGTGAGCGACTTCGACCAGACGCTGAGCTTCAACGACTCTGGTCACGTGATGAGCGACATGCTCGGCATCAACGACTTCGGTGAGCGCGTCGCCGGCCTGTCGCGGCTGAATCTCGTGCAGTCGGGCGCCGAGCTGACGTATCTGATCCTGCACGATCCGGAGTTCCGTCGCGTACGGCGCAGCGATCTCGTGGAAGTCGGCCGCCGCATCCGGCTCAAGCGCAACATCCCGCTGCTCACGTCGTTCCTCGAGAACGGGATCGACGGGCACTGCTTCGACTTCTACGTCGTCTCCGCCGCGCCGGAAGACGTCGTGCACTCGGCGCTCGCGGGCATCGTGCCGCCGGAGCGCATCATCGCCACGCGTTTCGTCTACGACGAGCACACCGGCGAGGTCGCGTCGATCGCGCGCGTGCCGGCGGGCTACGGCAAGGTCGCCGCGGTGGATGAACTGCGCGACCGACTCGGCGTCCCGGGCGACCGGATCGTGTACGTCGGCGACGGCAGCTCGGACATCCACGTGATGCTGCACGTCAACCGGTGCGACGGCCTGACGATCGCGGCGTCCGAGGCGCGCTTCATCGCGCGCATCGCGCAGCGCACCGTCATGAGCGACGACGCGCTGAGCGTGCTCATCCCCGTGCTCGAGGACATCCTCGGCTACAGCCGCAACCAGATCCGCGCCCTGTTCGAGCACCATGGAGTGCTGATCCAGGAGTGGGACCGCGTCCGCACGGACTGGCTCACCATCCGCGAGGGAGCCGGCGAAGTGCTCACGCCGGTCTCGAGTCCCGCGCTCGCCCAGCTGCCCGCATGGTGAACGAGCTCGGATATGTCGCCGGCACGGTGACGGTCGCGTCGTTCCTTCCGCAGGTGGTCCGCGCATGGCGCACGCGCCAGACACGCGACCTCTCACTCGCGTCGCTCGCCCTGCTCATCACCGCGGGATCGATGTGGATCCTCTACGGCGCGCTATCGCGCGACTGGCCGGTGGTGGCGACGAACAGCGGGATGGTCGGTCTGCTGGTGCTGCTCGCGGCGGCGAAGGTGAAACATGGGTGAGTCACTGCAGTTCCTCCCCCGTCACCACGCGCCAGGTATCCCGCGCGATCAACAGCTCTTCATCCGTCGGGATCACCCACAGCTCGACGCGTGAGCCTTCGCCGTCGATGCGCCCCTCGGAGCCGATGAGCGGCGCATTGCGCGACGGGTCGAGGGAAATGCCCAGCCAGTCCATCTCGGCGCAGATGCGGGCGCGGACCTCAGGGGAGTTCTCGCCGATCCCGCCGGCGAACACGATGGCATCGGCGCCGTTCATCGCCGCGAGGTAGGCGCCGAGGTATTTCCTGACCCGATAGCAGAAGAGATCGACGGCGAGCCGCGCGCGGCGGTCGTCGTGCTCCGCCGCCTCGGCGAGCAGCTCGCGCATGTCCGCCGTGAGCCCGGAGAGACCGAGAAGTCCGGACTGCTTGTTGAGCATCGAGTCCAGCTCGTGGAGCGACAGCCCTTCCTTGGCCGAGACAAAGTCGAGGATCGCCGGATCGATATCGCCGGAGCGGGTGCCCATCACGAGACCCTCGAGCGGGGTGAACCCCATCGACGTGTCGACCGACTTGCCGCCGACGATCGCGCAGGCCGATGCGCCGTTCCCGAGGTGCAGCGTGATGATCTTCGTCTGCTCGCGCGTGCGACCGGTGAGCTGGCGGTAGCGGTACGCGATGTACCGGTGCGACGTCCCATG
>JAEKKK010000183.1 GCA_019510405.1 Gemmatimonadota bacterium
AGACACCGTGCGGCGCGAGCAGCCGCTGCCGCATGTCCGCCGCCGCCTCGAGATGGTGGCCGTGGAAGGGCGTGACGCCGCGCAGGTCGGACACGATCACGTCGGCGCGCTCCGGCAGCTCGATCGTCGTCGACGTCGCGCGGATCACCTCGATGCGATCCGCCACCCCATTCTCCTCGGCGAGCGCATACGCGGCGTTCACCGCCGATTCCGGCTCGACGAGGAAGACGCGCCGCGCGCCGAGCGTCGCGGCGTAGATCCCGAGCACGCCGGGCCCCGCGCCGATGTCGGCGACGACCATGTCCGGCTGCACCGATTGGCGCACGGCGGCGAAGTACTTCTCGCTGCGCACCGGATCGACGAGCATCCGTGCGTACTCCTCCATCGTGTAGCTCATGCAACGACCGCGGCGGGCAATTCGGTGGCGCGGACGATCGCGTCGCACAGCCGCCCGAGTCCGGCGCGCCCCGAAGGCGGGGTGAGCGCGATGACCGGGACGGCGCGCACGAGCGCGCCGAGCTGCATCAGCTCGCGCGCACGCATCGGGGCGTCGAGGAGGTAGTTCGCGTAGGTGAGCGTGGCGAGCTTGATGACCGCCTGCGCCGGCGTCAGCGTGCGCGCGACGACTTGCGCGCCGGTCCGCCGCGCCCGCAGCACGACGACCGCGCGCACGGGGCAGGGCGCCTCGGCGAACGCGCTGTCGTCGAGTGGAAAGCGGCGCTTGTCCCACGTCGGCGTGATGCGTTCCAGCGACGACGCACCGCCCAGCACCAGCGGCGCGCTCGCCGGCCAGAGTCGCAGATGGTCGAACGCCGGCCAGGCGGTCGCCGCAGCGTCGTCGAGTGTCAGCGCGGTAAGATCGTCGGAGAGGACGGTATGCCCACGCGTCGCGAGTGCCGCCGCGGTCGTGGACTTTCCCGCGCCCGCATCGCCGGCGATGAGCACGGCGCCACCGTGGATGCGCACGCAGCTGGCGTGCAGCGCGAGCTGCCCGCGCGCGCGCAGCAGAAAGCCGAGCACTGGACCATATAGATAGGCGGTCAGGTCCTCGAGGACCTGACCGGGCGCGATCGCCGCGCGGATGCGCGCGGGCCGCACGCGAGGATCGACGTCGATCGCCGAGCCGTCGCCGTAGCGAAAGGCGACGTGGCCGCGCACGTCGTCCACGATCTCCACGCGCGCGCCGACGTCGTCCGCTGCGCCGGCCCGATAGCGAACGCGCGCCGCGATGGGTGCCGGCAGCGCGTCCACCAGCTCGAGCACGACGTCCGGCTCCGCTGCGTCAGTGTGCCCGATCCCGGGAAGGGTGACGTCGGCTCGGACGACGAGGCCGTGGATCCGTTGCACGTGACGCGGGCGAGCGGCGGGCCGCTCAGACGGTCTTGTTGTTGTTCGCGATCGCGCCGTCCGCCTGCTGTCCGCTCATCCCCTTTGCCTGCGTGAGCTGCGCGAGATCGCCGTAGCGCTTCAGCACGGGGCGCACGTAGGGCCGCTTCGTCTCAAGCGTCGTACGCGGCGTCGCGTCGGTCGACGGTTTCCTGGGCATACGAGTCGGGCTCGGAAGGGAGGGTGGCTGGATGAGGACGACCGAGCGCTCCGAAACGTCACCGTGGCGAGCGCCACCGTGCGCGTAACGTCGGCGCGACGCATGCAACGGTGAGCGGGGCCAGCCATCCCTCTCAACGCCCGCTCACCGTTCACACCGTGCCTGCGCCGCCGAATTCCACCGCCCCCACCCAGCAGAAGGAAGTTCTCAAGAGCTCCAGCGAAGGCGTCGATCAGGCGCGCGACGCCGCGCACGAGATGCAGAAGCCCGGCGTGATGGCGACGATCCGCGGCTACCTGGGCCTCCTCTGGGCGACGATCTTCGCCTTCTTCAGCGACGGCTGCTCGACGATGGCCGCGTCGCTCTCGTTCAATACGTTCTTCTCACTCCCCGCGCTGCTGACGCTGCTGCTCGCGCTGGTGGGCCGCTTCGCCGATCCTGCACAGGTCGAGGGTGCGATCGTCACACAGGTCGGCCGGCTGATCGGACCGGCGAGCGCGCAGCAGGTTGCCGGCATCATCAGCAATGCGCACCGCTCGCCGCATGCGGCATCCATCGCCACGATCGTCTCGATCGTCGCGCTGGTCATCGGCGCGACGGGCGCGTTCGCGCAGCTCCAGCAGGCGCTCAACAAGGCGTGGGGGGTGAAGCCCGACCCGCACCGCAACCAGATCCGCGTCTTTCTCATCAAGCGCGTGTTCTCGTTCGGGATCCTCATCACCGTCGCCTTCCTCCTGCTCGTGTCGCTGGCACTCAGCACGGTGATCTCGGCGATCAGCTCGGCGCTCACGTCGCGCTTCGGCGTTCCGCCCGTCCTGCTGCAGTGGACGACCGCACTCGGGAGCTTCCTCGTCATCGCGCTGCTCTTCGCGGCGATGTTCCGCTACGTGCCCGACGCGCGCATCAGCTGGCGCGACGTCCGCGCCGGCGCACTCGGCACCGCGCTCCTGTTCGTGCTCGGCCGCACCCTGATCGGCCTCTACCTCGGCAAGGCCGATCCGGGCAGCGTGTATGGCGCCGCGGGGTCGCTCGCCCTCGTGCTGATCTGGGTCTACTACACGTCGATGATCCTCCTCCTCGGCGCCGAGTTCACCAAGCTGTGGGCGCAGCGGTACGGAAAGGGGATCGTCCCCGTGGAGGGTGCCGTCGCGTACGTGGAAGAGGAACGGAAGGTCGCCCAGGGCTAGCGGAGCCTGGACATCCTCCCGCATTCTCGGGGCAGGAGCGTTGGCCCGCATTCGGGAAGTTCCGGTCCCGCATTCCGGGAGCCAATATGCCAGTCTCGGTACCAGGTACCGAGTACTGACTACTGGGAGTGGCAGTTCCCCGCGGCAACACCATCCATTCCGAGACCACACCAGCCCAAGATGGGTACCTACCTCCCCACCCGCCCGACCAAGTTCTGTCTCGCCTGCAACCGCATCATCGACGCCGAGGCGGTCGTCTGTACGTCATGCGGCGTGATGCAGCCGCTGCCTCCCGAGATGGCGACGGAGAAGCGCATCCTCCCGGCCTCGCTCCTCTGCTTCTTCCTCGGCGTCTTCGGTGCGCACCGCTTCTACGTCGGCAAGATCGGCACGGGTCTGCTCCAGCTCTCCATTCCCCTCATTACCCCATTCCCTCAATACTTCATTCTCGCCGACGCAATCGCATCCTTCGCGGCGGTGAGCGCCGGCTCGAGACGCAGCGCCTCGCGGAATTCCGTCAGCGCATCCGCCTCGCGTCCCGCGGCGCGGTAGGCGCGGCCGATACCGTAATGCGCCTTCGCCGAATTCGGGTGTGCGCGAAGGTTCTCCTCGAGCAGCGCGGTCCCCGTCGGGATCGCGCCGTTCTTCAGGCACTCGTAGCCGACTGATTCGATCGCGCCTTCGATGTCGATTCCCGACGTCGCCGGATTGCGCTGGAAGTCGTGATACCAGCCGAGTGCGTCCGCCGGGATGTGACGCGCGGCGAAGATCGCGTTCACCAGCCGCGACACCGGCGTGTCGGCCCGTGGCGGCGGTGAGAACACCGACGGCGCGAGCGGCACGTTCGCCTCGATCGACTGCCAAACACTCGCGTCCATCGCCTCACCGGTCGAGAGGTCGATCTCGCGCAGCGAGTAGGGAAAGAGCACCCCGTTCACGGCGCGCCAATCGCCGAACACCGCCTGGCTCGTCACCGGTTCGGCGAACGCGTGCACCGGCGCCGTGATCCGCCGCGCGACGAGCAGCCAGGTCTCCTTGTCGACGAACGACTCGCTCGTGAACCCGTCCGGATACCGCACCCGCAGCCGCCACGTGTCGCGATCGCCGATGCGCTCCGTGCCGGTGAGCTCGATCGCCCAACCCGGCTCGCGCGACATCACGAGCGGATCGTCGAAGTACGCCGTGTGCCGCAGCGCCGAGCCGGGCGCGTCGGTCACGCGCGGCTGCAGGCCGTAATCGTCGTACGCCTCCCACGGCGAACCGTCGTTCCCTTCCGAGCCGATGCTGAGGTAGAAGGGCCGCGCACGGAGCATCTGCCGCCCGGGCTTTCCGTTCGTCCGCGGCGGCCCCCGCATGACGAGCGTGCGGATGGCGCGCATCTTCTCGAGCCCGCCGCGTGCGTCGATGTACCGCTGCACGATCTCCGGCGCGGTGATGGCGGACGGTCGTGCGGGCTGCGCGGGGGCGGGGGAAGCGACGAGGATCGCGAACGCGGCAACCGGAATGTGGCGGAGTAGGCGCATATGACTCGGGGTGGGGACTCGAAGCCGGTGTCCCCACCGAGACACGCGATCCTCCGAAACGGTTGACGACCCATGCCGTCACCCCGAGCGAGCAGAGCGCGATCAGGGCGCCGGAAAGCTCCCTTCGACGACGATCGACTGGCGCAGGATGGGCACGATCGCGCCGAAGACCCCGACCCCGCCGCGCAGCGATGAGGGCAGAGCGGTGGGTGTGTAGGGATCGCTGTCGTGCGCGAAGTAGTTGTAGTAGTGGTCGTCCACGGCGCTCACGATCACGTCGTACCGCACGCCGGGCAGGAACACCGGCACATCGTTCCGGCGTACCGTGCCGTTGATTGCGACGCTCGTGTCGACGTAGGTGACGAAGTCCCCCGGCGGGAGATAGACCCGTCCGTTCGGCGTATCGACGTAGCCTCGGCCGGTCGAATCCCGCTGCGTCAAGACGCGCACCTCGTACGCCCGCGCGCCGGTCGCGCGCGGCCAGACGAGCCGCAGCGTGTCCCTCGTACGGTCGAAGCGCCGCTCCGCCAACGTGCGCGGTGGGGGCGCGGCGGGCACGATGGCATCTCCTTCGGCGACTATCCCGTCCGCGGTGACCACGCGCAGGTGGTAGGGCTGCCCGACCGTCAACGAACCCATGGCGACATCATAGCGCGCATCGACGTTTGGGCCGGCGGACGACGTGGCGGACTCGGATGCCGCCTGCACCGTGCCGTCGGGCGCCGTGAGCAATCCCGAAGGTCGGGAGAAAACGGAAGTTGGACGTCCCGGTGCGCTCGGGCGGTATGCGCCCGTAGTTGAAAACGTAGAGTGCCGGATTCATTGCTCCATACACGTTGGCGATGCTGAGATACGGCGTCGTGCGCGCCGAGCCGTCGCGGCCGATGCGCGTCACGCTCAGGTCGAGCCGGTGGGCGAGTGGATACCGCTCCGCGTTGCGTGGAGCCAGGAGATACTGCCGGGGCGCGCCATTCTCGTCGGGGCTCCAGCTATCGAGCAGCGGGTCGTACCGCTGTCGCTCGAACACGCCCTCGACGTTCGTGTATGGCGTGCCGGTCGACAGCCCGAAGCGCGCACCGAACAGGTATCCGTTCGTATGCCAGCTCCCCACGAGATTCAGCTCGTGTCGCCGGTCCTGCGCCGGCGCGTACGAGAATCCGCTCGCGTCCGTGCGGCGCGACAGCGAGAACGAGTAGGAGAGCCAGCCGGCGAAGCCGTTGTGCTCCGCCTGTCGCAGCAGCACGTCCGCCCCACTCGACCGGCCACGCTCGACCCCGATCGCCTCGCCGGTGCGGAGCGTGTCCCCCAGTGGCTCAGGCACGACGAGACCGGAGAGCTGTTTGTGGAACAGCTCCACGTGCAGGTCGCGCAATGCGTCGAGCCGACGCTCCAGCCCGAGCGTGTACACCCAGGCCCGCGACGGCGGCACCACACTGTCGCTCGCGATCCAGAAGTCGACGACGCGGAGAGGCGCCTCCTCGCGCAGCATCGAGTGCATCCATTGCGCATGGCGTCCCACTGCTGCGGTCAGCGTGGTATTCCGGTCGAGCGCCAGCCTCGCCGACACGCGCGGCGAGAGCAACGCTCCACCGACTCCCGCCACGAGGTCACCGCGTGCGCCTGCTTCGATGCCGAGCGCCGGCGTCACCTGTCGTCGGAGCTCGTACCACAGCGCCGCCGAGCGCAGCTCGCCCGTCGAACGGCCATCGGGGCTGAAGTTGCGAGCCTCGGGGATGAAGGACATGCTGGCCGCGCGGTCGAGGCGCTGTCGTGCGAGCTCGTAGCCGAGCGTGTGGCGCGTCGTGGAATCGAACACCGACAGCGCGCCGGCGACCCGGGCATCCCGCACCCGGCTCGAGAACGCGAAATCCTGGTATTGGTCGACGGTGGCGTCGTACGCGGTGATCGACGCGCGCTGCTCCACGGCGGCGCGCTCGCCGAACAGGGCGAGCGCTGCGGGCACGTGCTCGACATTCCTGGACCACGACACCCCCACCGCGCGATTTCCCGCCGACGCCTGGATCGTGTCGGAGGCAGCGGTGGGCCGATAGTTGACGACGTCCAGGTCGGTGTACGCCGTCAGCGCGATGCGCGACCCGCCGTCGAACCGGTGTGAGAGATGGACGTTGGCGTCCCCGAAATGGTAGGGCAGCAGCTTCCCGAGGAACACGTCGGCGTAGGTGCGCCGCCCCGCGACCAGCCACGACGTCGCCGCCGAGCGCGTCGTGCCACCGAACGTCACGCTCGACGCCAGCAGACTCACATCCGCCGTCCCGTGCACCCCCGATCGCGCTTCCTCGGCCGATCGCACGTCGAGCACGCCGGAGAGGTGGCCGTCATATCGGGCCGGAAAGACCCCCGTGTACATGTCCATCTGCGACACGGCGGGCTCGATGAAGCTGCTGAGCACTCCGCCGAGGTGGAACGGGTGATAGAGCGGGATCCCATCGAGCATGACGATCGACTGATCGGACTCTCCGCCGCGCACGTTGAGCGCGGCGGAGTAGTCGTTCCGCGCACTCAGGCCGGGCAGCAGCCGCGCGCTGCGCAGCACGTCCGTGCCGAAGAAGCCCGGCGCGAGGGCCAGTTGGCGCACGCCGATCGTCTGCATCCCGACGAGCGGCGGGGCATCCAGCAGCCCCGCGTGGCTGGGCGTCGCCGTCACGACGATGCGCGAGAGTCGCACCGCGCGCCGCACGGAGTCCGAGTCGGCGGCACGCACGCCCTCGCCGCGTGACGCTGCCGCGGCGACGACGATCAAGCCGCCGTCCACACCGACGTCGATCTCCACGCGACGGCCGTCGACGACTTGCAGCAGCGCCTCTGCCACGGAGTGTCTGCCCCCTGACAGCGTCACCCGCTCGGCGACGGCGGGCAGCGACGCGTCGAGCGTGAGGTCCACGCCACCACGCCGCGCGATCTCGCGGATCGCGTCACCGACCGCCATCGCGCCCGAGGGCACCTCCACCGCACGCTGCAGTCGCGCGATCCCGTTTCCGCTCGCGCAGAGGCGCACCCACTCGTGCGCCGGCGAAGTCGGCACGGCGCACGGCGTCGATTGTGCGCCGGCTGCCGGCGGCGCACCGCAGAGCAACAGGCTCGCGAGAGCCAGCGTGCACTTCGATGAGCTGCGCATCACGGCCGCTCCGAATCGCTGCGCGGCAGGAGCAGATACCCGCCGCTCGTGCGCTCGACCCGAATGCCGGTCGCACGGGTGATTGCCGAGAGCACGCCGTCCAGCGTCGGACTCGCGTACGTGGCGCTCACGCGCCGCTGCGCGACGCGCGCGTCGACGCGCACATCGGCGTCGAACCAGCGCGCGAGCTCGCGCGCCACGTCGGACAGCGTCGCATTCTGGAACGCCAGCTGCCCGCCCACCCACTGCGCATAGTCCGACGGCGTGCCGGCAAGCCGCTGAATTCCCTTCGCATCGACGCGGCCGACCTGTCCTGCGGTGAGCGAGAGTCCGCCCGTGCTCCCGCGGAGTGCGATCTCGCCCTCGGTCACCGCGAGTACCACGGCATCCTCGTCGCCGAAGGCGCGCACCGTGAACTCCGTGCCCACGTCGGTGGCCTCGACGCCCGCCGCATGCACGACGAACGGACGAGCCGCATCATGCACGACGTGGAACTGCGCCAGTCCACTGAGCTCGACCCGCCGCGCACGCGACGTCACATCGTACCGCAGCGTGCTGGCCGGCCCGAGGATCACCTGGGTCCCGTCGTCGAGGCGGAGCGTGGCGCGCTGACCGCGCGCCGTCGACGCGGTCCGATAGTGCGGCGCGCTCGATACGCGCGAGTACCAGGTGCCACCGACCGCCAGGGTGAGCGCAGCCGCAGTCGCCAGCCATCGCAGCGCCTGGCGCCCCGTCCAGCTCCGCCGATGCAATGGGATGGGCGGCTCGTCGCTCGGCTCGGCCGCGATCCGGTCTCGCAGCGCGCGCCACTGGCCGTCAGTGTCCCACGAGCGCCGCGATCCGGCCGGCGTATCGGGGGCCAGGGCGCGCCGGAGCAGGTCCTCGTTCAGCGGCTCTTCGTCGTCTCTCATGCCGGAGAGACGCCGACCAGCCCCGCGAACCCTACCTGTCTCGTTTGTGGGAGCCCATCCGCTGGCGGAGCCGTGCCATCGCCGACGCGAGGAGCTTCTCCACCCCCTTCACCGTGATCCCCATCGCATCGGCCACGTCGGCATTCGTCAGGTGATCGCGCCAGCGGAGCACGACGGCCAGCCGCGCCCGGGGCGGAAGGGCGTCGATCGCGGTGCGCAGCGCCGCCAGCGTCTCCTGTCGCTCGACCACTTCGTCGGCGCGCGGCGCCCGGTCCACATCCGGTTCCGCCACCAGCGGCGCATGGCGGCGCGTCACGGCACCGTGGCGGAGGTGCTGGAGCGCCCGATTGCGTGCCGCGACGCACAGGTAGGACCGCAGCGAGCCGCGGACGACCAGCCGTGCGCGATCACGCCATAAGGTATGGAAGAGATCCTGGACGATCTCCTCCGCGATCGCCTGCGATCCGACGTACGCGTCGACGATCTCGCACAGCGTGGCGTGGTATCGAAAGAACAGCGCTTCGAACGAGCCGATATCGCCGGTGCGCAGGCGGTCGAGGTCGTTGGTGTCGGAGCTGGTCACTGCGGGGGCGGGGTGTGCATCGGATGCCCAGTCGGACACCGCCCGCAACCTAATCCGTTGCCACGAACGCGTGAACGGCAGGCCACCTTTCGAGCCGCCCGCGTGTCAGACCATCGTACCCATGTTCGGCGAAAGCGCGCGAACCTTCGCCGCCACTCTCACGCCTTGGAGACGACATGCGAGCGACACTCGCCATGGCGGCAACCGTCGTCCTGCTTTCCTCCGTACCTCTCCGGGCCCAGTCGCCGACGCTCGCTCCCGACGACCGCATTCGCATCGCCGAAGCGTTCCGGCTCGCCGACGCCGTCGGCGACCAGATCTGGCCCGCGTGGACATCGGCGCCCTTCGCCATCCTGCTCGTCACCCCGGAGCGCGAGTTTCTGATCCGCCACCCGCGCCCTACCCCCGACTTCACGCCGCTCGGCTACGACTCGCTGCTCCAGAGCGAGGTGCTCGTGCGACCGCGCCAGTTCCCGCCGAACCTGCTCGCCACCTTTCCCGCCGTCGGCGGCGTACCCACCATCGTCGTCGGCCAGCCCGCCGCCACCGAGCGAAAGAACAGCACGGAGTGGGTCGTGACGCTGCTGCACGAGCACTTCCATCAGCTCCAGACCTCGCGCCCCGGCTACTACGCACGCGTCGACTCGCTCGGTCTCGCGCGCGGCGACAAGACGGGGATGTGGATGCTCAACTACGCCTTCCCCTACGATTCGGCTCGCGTGCGCACCCGCTTCGCCGCATTCACGCAGCTGCTCGACAGTGCACTGTCGGCCACCGGCGACGACCAGCGCGCGACCCGCTGGGCCGCGGCACGACGCGCACGCGCCGAGCTGCACGACGCACTCACCTCCGACGACGACCGGTATCTGGCCTTCCAGATCTGGCAGGAGGGAGTGGCGCGCTACACCGAGCTCACGATCGCGCGCTTCGCCGCTGCGCGCTACACGCCGAGCGCGGCGTTCGCCGCGCTGCCCGACTTCGTGCCGTACGCGACCACGGCGGAGCGCATCGACTCGAGCGTACGCGCCGGGCTGCGCGGCAATTCGCTCGAGCGCGGCAATCGCGTCGCGTTCTATCCGGCCGGTGCGGCGTACGCGCTGATGCTCGACCGCGTCGCCCCCGACTGGCGCACGCATTACTTCGATCGCGCGATGTCGCTCGATACTGCCACGCCCAGTAAATAGTACTCGGTACCAGGTACTTCGTACTCAGTACTGGGAGTGGTGGTTAAAGATCATCCCGCCCGACTCGCCACCAACTCTCCGGTATCCATCACATCCATCGCCCCGCCTTCGGCGGGCGCTTCCCAGTACGCCCGCGGCACCCGGATCGTGAAGCAGCTCCCTTCGCCGAGGACGCTGCGCACCACGACGTCGCCGCCGA
>JAEKKK010000184.1 GCA_019510405.1 Gemmatimonadota bacterium
GATGAGCTTCTGGAGACGGTTGTTCCGGTTGATGACGCGCCGGTACAGGTCGTTCAGGTCGGACGTGGCGAAACGCCCGCCGTCGAGCGGCACCAGCGGGCGGAGATCGGGCGGGATCACGGGGATCACGTCCAGGATCATCCACTCCGGCTTGTTCGGCAGGTCGCCGGCGTCGCCCGAGGTCAGGAAGGCGTCGACGATCTTGAGCCGCTTCAGCAGCTGCTTCTTGCGGTGCTGGCTGGTCTCGGTGCTGACCCGCGCGCGCAGCGTCTCGGCCAGCGGCTTGATGTCGATCCGCTGCAGCAGCTTCCGCACCGCCGGCGCGCCGATGTCGGCCTCGAACTTCGAGTCGCCGTCGGCCCGCGCCTTCTGCTTGAGCTCGAGGAACTCGTCCTCGTCGAGCAGCTGGTTGTGCTCCACTTCCTGCTCGCCCGGCTCGATGACCACGTAGGACGAGTAGTAGATCACCCGTTCCAGGTCACGGAGCGTCAGGTCCAGCAGGTTGCCCATCGGGCTGGGGAGGGTCTTGAAGAACCAGATGTGCGCCACCGGCACGCTGAGCTCGATGTGGCCCATGCGCTCGCGCCGCACCTTGCTCAGCGTCACCTCCACGCCGCAGCGGTCGCAGATGACCCCGCGGTAGCGGATGCGCTTGTACTTGCCGCAATGACACTCCCAGTCCTTCACCGGCCCGAAGATGCGCTCGCAGAAGAGCCCATCCTTCTCGGGCTTGAACGACCGGTAGTTGATGGTCTCGGGCTTCGTCACCTCACCCCAGGACCACCAGGTGCGCTGCCCCTGGAGTTCCAGGCGCTCGCGTTCCTTGGGATCGCGCGGCCCCCGGATCTCTTCCGGGGCGGCGATGCGGATGCTGATGAAGTCGAAGCTCGAGCTCTTGGGCTCGCGCCCGCTGCGGAAATCGATCACGATATCCCCCTTACTCGTCGCCCTCGGCGGACGTGCCGAGAGTGACCTTGAGACCGAGCGCCTGGAGTTCCTTCACGAGGACGTTGAACGACTCGGGAATGCCCGGTTCTGGCAGGTTCTGCCCCTTCACGATCGCCTCGTAGACGCGGCTGCGTCCCGCGACGTCGTCGGACTTGACGGTCAGCATCTCCTGGAGCGTGTGCGCCGCGCCGTACGCCTCGAGCGCCCACACCTCCATTTCACCGAACCGCTGCCCGCCGAACTGCGCCTTGCCGGCCAGCGGCTGCTGCGTGACGAGCGAGTACGGCCCGATGCTGCGGGCGTGGATCTTGTCGTCGACGAGGTGGGAGAGCTTCAGCATGTAGATGGCGCCCACCGTGACGTCGCCGGCGAACTCGGTGCCGCTCCGTCCGTCGCGGAGGCGCACCTTGCCGGCCGGGGTGTGCCCCGCGGCCTTGAGCAGCTCGCACGCCGCCGCGTCGACCCCGGCGCCGTCCACCTTGCCGGCCAGGAGCGCCGCGAGGGCAGGCAGACCCGCCGCCTCGAGCGCTTCCGACGGCGAGAGCTCCGCCGACTTCTCGAGCTCCTTCACCGCGGCCTTCCCCGCCTTGCCGAGCAGGTCGGCCTTGGCCTGGTGATAGGCCACCTCGAGCCGGCGCTGGTCGCGCTCGCGCGCCGCCAGTTCCTTGGCCGAGTCGGTCAGGAAGGTCTGGATGTCGTTGAACAGCGCCCGGGTGCTCGCCCCCACGCTCTTGTCGCTGAGCGCCGAGAGGCTGGCCTGGTTGAGGAGCACGTGCTTCTCGCCGTGCACCTGCTTCAGGTCGCGGCTCAGGGCCACGACGCCGGCGGTGTCCGGTTCCGGCGCGGTCGCCTTGAGGTCGAGCGTCTTCGCGGCGGTCACCAGCCCCGAGAGCTTCAGCAGCACGCCGATCTCGTCCTCGTCGGCCCCGCGGAAGACCGGGGTTTTCGCCTTGAAGCCGAGGATCTTCGCGGCCCACCCGAGGTGGGTCTCGAGGATCTGCCCGACGTTCATGCGGCTCGGCACGCCGAGCGGGTTGAGCACGATGTCCACCGGCGAGCCGTCCGGGAGGAACGGCATGTCCTCTTCCGGCACGATGCGGGCGACGATGCCCTTGTTGCCGTGGCGGCCGGCCATCTTGTCGCCGACGGAGACCTTCCGCTTCTCGGCGATGTACACCTTGACCAGCTGGATGACGCCCGGGGGCAGTTCATCGGGCTGGAGGATCTTGTCGATCTGGTCCTCGGCCTTCTCCTCGACCTTGGCCTTTTCACGGGCCGCGGCGTCGGTGGCCAGGCGGATCCGCTCCTGGGCGGCCTTCCCCGTGACGCGAAGCGTCTTGAGGTCGACATCCTGGAAGTCGATCCCGGCGATCTGGGCCTTGGAGAGCTTGGTCCCGGCCGGCTGGTACTCCTCGACCGTGCCGTTCTTGAGCATCAGGGCGATCTCCTGCCCTTCGAGCAGGTGCCCGAGCTCCTCCCAGAGGACCGAGTTGATGCGGGCCTTCTCGTCGGCCTCGATGCGGCGCACCTCGCCGATCCGCTCGCCGCGGTCCTTCTCGACGACCGAGTCCTCGACGCGGCTGAAGATCTTGACGTCGATGACGACGCCCTTCATCCCCGGCGGCACCTTGAGGGACGAGTCCTTCACGTCCTTCGCCTTCTCGCCGAAGATCGCCGTCAGCAGCTTCTCTTCGGGAGAGAGCTCGGTCTCGCCCTTGGGCGTGATCTTGCCGACCAGGATGTCGCCCGGCTTCACGTGGGCGCCGATCCGCACGATGCCGCGCTCGTCGAGGTCCACGAGGGACTCGTCCGAGACGTTCGGGATCTCGCGGGTGATCTCCTCCTGCCCGCGCTTGGTGTCGCGGACGTGGAGTTCGAGCTCCTGGATGTGGATCGACGAGTAGACGTCGTCCTTCACCAGCCGCTCCGAGAGCACGATCGCGTCCTCGAAGTTGTGGCCGTACCAGGGCATGAACGCCACCAGCACGTTGCTGCCGAGGGCGAGCTCCCCCTGCTCGGTGGCGGCGCCGTCGGCGATGACCTCGCCCTGCGCGACCTTCTGGCCGAGCTGCACCAGGGGCCGCTGGTTGATGGCGGTGTCCTGGTTGGTGCGCCAGAACTTCTTGACGCGGTACCGGTCGTACTGGCCGAGCCGCGCGAGGGGCTGGTCGGCCTTGGAGGCCGCCGGGAGCCCCGCGTCGACGATGATCTCGTCGGCGGTGACGCGGATGATCGTGCCGCCGCGGCGGGCCGCGATGACGGCGCCCGAGTCCACGGCCAGCTTGTGCTCCAGCCCGGTGCCCACCAGCGGCGCCTGCGGGAAGAGGAGCGGCACCGACTGGCGCTGCATGTTGCTGCCCATCAGCGCGCGGTTGGCGTCGTCGTGCTCGAGGAACGGGATCAGCGCCGCGGCGATGGAGACGAGCTGCTCCGGGGCCACGTCGGCGTAGTCGATCCGCTCCGGCACCATCAGCGGGTAGTCGTCGCCGCGGCGGCAGAGCACCAGCTCGTCGACGAACTTCCCCTTGGCGTCGGTCTTCGCCGTGGCCTGGGCCACCGCGACGTTCTCTTCCTCGGACGCCGAGAGCCAGTGGATCTCGTCGGTGACGCGGCCGTCCTTCACCAGGCGGTACGGGGTCTCGATGAAGCCGAGCTCGTTGATCCGCGCGAAGCAGGCGAGGCTGGTGATCAGGCCGATGTTCGGCCCTTCCGGCGTCTCGATCGGGCACATCCGCCCGTACTGCGAGTAGTGCACGTCACGGACCTCGAGCCCGGCGCGCTCGCGGGTCAGGCCGCCGGGCCCGAGGGCGCTGAGCCGGCGCTTGTTGGTCAGCTCCGCCAGCGGGTTGGTCTGGTCCATGAACTGCGACAGCTGGCTCGACCCGAAGAAGGCCTGGATGACGGCGGACACGGTCCGCGCGTTCACTAGGTCGTCCAGCGAGATCTTGTCCGGGTCGGAGTTGATGCTCATCCGCTCCTTGACCAGCCGCGCCATGCGCGAGAGGCCGACGGAGAACTGGTTGGCGATGAGCTCACCCACCGAGCGGATGCGGCGGTTGCCCAGGTGGTCGATGTCGTCGGTCTGGCCGCGCCCGTCGTGCAGCTCGATCAGGTAGCGGACGATCGCGATGAAATCTTCCTCGGTCAGGACCGTGTGATCCAGGTCGGTCTTGAGCTTGAGGCGCTGGTTGATCTTGTAGCGGCCCACGCGCCCGAGGTCGTAGCGCTTCGGGTTGAAGAAGAGCCGGTCGAGCGCCTGGCGGGCGGTCTCGAGGTCGGGCGCTTCGCCGGGCCGGAGCAGGCTGTAGATCTGCGCCAGGGCCTCGGCCTCGGTCTTGGTCGGGTCCTTGAGCAGGGTGTTCTTGATCAACGGCGATTCGCCGCGCTGGCCCTGGAGGAACACCTCGATGACCGTGACGCCGGCCTTGAGGAGCTTGTTCCGGAGCGCGTCGCTGAGCTCGTCACCCGCGTCGGCGATCACCTCGCCGTCGGCGTCGGCGGCCGGGAAGGCCAGGATGTGGCGGGCCCGCTCCCGCGTGGTGGTGGGCTGCTCGTCGTCGCGCAGGTCGAGCCGGGTGTAGCCGGCGAAGACCTTGATCTTCTTGACGCCGGTGTGGCGCATGGCCGCGAGGCGCTCGGGGGTGAGCTCTTCGCCGGTCTTGCCGAGCGGCTCGCCCTGCTTGTCCTCGGGGTTCGGCACGTCGGCCGCGAGGAGGGTGCCGGCGAGTTCGCGGCGCTCCTGCTTGTTCTCCCCCTTCGCGGTGATGTCGAGCTCCTTCTCGGCGTAGAACAGCCGGAGGATGTCGGCGTTCCCGCTGTGGCCGAAGGCGCGGAGCAGCGCCGTGGCCGGGAACTTCTTCTTCTTGTCGATGTGGACGTAGATCACGTCGTGGATGTCGATGGTGAACTCGACCCACGAGCCGCGGAACGGGATGATCCGCGCCGAGAAGAGCCGCTGGCCGTTCGGGTGCGTGTCCTCCTCGAACACCACGCCGGGCGACCGGTGCAGCTGGCTGACGACGACGCGCTCCGCCCCGTTGATGACGAAGGTGCCGAGGGGGGTCATGATCGGGAGCTCCCCGAGGTAGACCTCCTTCTCGATCGCGTCCTTCATCCGGCGGACACCCTCGACCTCTTCGGTGATGATGAGGCGGAGCTTGGCCTTCAGGGCCGTCGCGTACGTCATGTCGCGCTCGATGCACTCTTCGACCGTGTACTTCGGTTCGCCGAGGGAGTACGCGACGTACTCGAGGCTGTACTTGTTGTTGACGTCGGCGATCGGGAACAGGTCCCGGAAGACGCGCTCGAGCGAGACGTCCTGGCGGTGACCCGCCACGTCGTCCGGGACGAGGAGCGACTTGAACGCTTCCGTCTGGATGTCGAGGAGGTGGGGCATCGCCATCGCCCCCTCGCGCTTCGAGAATGAAATGACCGGCAGCATCTCAGCCATGATCAGCACCCACTGGCAATGCGAAAGGCCCCGGCGCGGAGGCCTCTTCCGAATGGAGGAGGCCTGCGCGGGGCGTCAACGACAGTTGGTTCAGAAGCTCGCGGTGGTGCGCATCGGGTCTC
>JAEKKK010000185.1 GCA_019510405.1 Gemmatimonadota bacterium
CATGGAGACGGACTCCTTTGCTTGACAGGTCGCGGAGGTCCCAATAGAATCTCCGCAGCACTGAATGATCGTTCATTCAGTCCGCGTCCATTCTAATGTGCCAAGCCGGTCCTGGCAATCGCGCCATGCCGCGGACGTCAGTCAATCCACCCGCCGGCCCCACTCACGGAGACACCGCCATGCTGCTCGCGCTCACCCTCGTCGCCTCGCTCCACGCCGCCGCCACCGATTCCATCGCCGGCAAGTGGCAGCTCAAGGGCGATGTCGTCGGCAACCCGCTCAACACGGTCTGCCAGTTCGCCCAGTCCGGCACCAAGATCACCGGCGTCTGCAGCAGCGCGGAGCAGGGCGGCCCGGACCAGCCGATCACCGGCGAAGTGAAGGGCGACTCGGTCATTTTCTCGCACGGCGGCGACTACCAGGGCACCGCGCTGACCATCACCTACGCCGGCAAGCTCTCGGCGAACAAGCTCGAGGGGACGATCAACGTGAAGCCGTTCGACGCCGCCGGCTCGTTCACCGCCGAGCCCGTTGCGGCCGGCGCAGCGGCCGCTCCCAAGAAGTAAGCAGGGCTTCGGCCCTCGTGAGAGGGACGTTCTCAGTCCATCACGGCGTTCGTGACCGCGTGATGGCCATGGACAATTCGTCAGCCGTCGCACCGATTGAACGCGACGCCGGAGTCTGACTCCGGCGTCGCTGCGTCGCAGTAGCGCTCCGTCGTCCGCCACACCAACCCATCAGGATCATGGCCAGGCTCTCCACGATGCTGCGCGGTCTCCTCGTCGTGTCGTTGCTCGTCGTCACGACCGCGGGCCTCTCCTTCGCCAGACAGGCGCAGCAGCCGCGCGTGCTGGTGTTCTCCAAGACCGCCGGCTTCCGCCACAGCTCGATCGAGACGGGGATCGCGCTCGTCAAGAAGATCGGCGCCGAGCAGGGCTTCGCCGTCGACGCGACGGAAGACGCGTCCGCGTTCAACGACGCGAACCTGCGGAAGTACCGCGCCGTCGTCTTCATGAGCACCACCGGCGATGTGCTCGACGACACGCAGCAGGACGCGCTCGAGCGCTACATCCAGGCGGGGGGCGGTTGGGTCGGCGTCCACTCCGCCACCGACACCGAGTACGACTGGCCCTGGTACGGCAAGCTCGCCGGCGCCTGGTTCAAGAGCCATCCGCAAAACCCGAACGTGCGCACCGCGACGTTCCGCGTCCGCGACAAGTCCCACGTCTCCACGCAGGGATTCCCGAGCACGTTCCAGCACGAGGACGAGTTCTACAACTACAAGTACATCAATCCGGACATCCACGTCCTCATCGACATCGACGAGTCGACGTATCAGGGCGGCGAGAACGGCGCCAACCATCCGATGAGCTGGTACCACGACTTCGACGGCGGACGCGCGTGGTACACGAACATGGGCCACACCGAGGCCACGTACGCCGACCCGCAGTACATCAAGCACCTCACGGGCGGCATCAAGTACGCGATGGGCACCAAGCCGCTCGACTACACGAAGGCGAAGCCGGAAGAGAACCGCTTCACGAAGGTCGTCCTCGCCGAGGGGCTGAACGAGCCGGTGGAGCTCGCGGTGCTGCCGGGCGACAGGATCCTGTTCGTGCAGCGCAAGGGCGAGGTGAAGCTCTACAGCCCGGCGACGAAGCAGATCAAGACGCTCGCCACGATCCCGGTGAGCCTGAAGTACAACAACGGCGACGTCGCGGAAGACGGACTGCTCGGCCTCACCGCCGACCCGAACTTCGCGCGCAACGGTTGGGTGTACATGTACTACTCGCCCGTGGGCGCCGAGCCGAAGAACCGGTTGTCGCGCTTCCACCTGAAGGGCGACTCGCTCGAGCTGGCGTCGGAGAAGATCATGCTCGAGATCCCGACGCAGCGTGAGCAGTGCTGCCACACGGGCGGCTCGATGGCGTTCGACGCGCACGGGAACCTCTTCCTCTCCACGGGCGACAACACCAACCCGCACGCCACCGGCTACGCGCCGATCGACCAGCGTCCGGGACGCGGGCCGTGGGACGCGCAGAAGTCGTCGGCGAACACGAACGACCTGCGTGGCAAGATCCTCCGCATCCATCCCCAGCCGGATGGCAGCTACACGATCCCCGAAGGGAATCTCTTCGCCAAGGGCACGCCGAAGACGCGGCCGGAGATCTGCACGATGGGGCATCGCAATCCCTATCGCATCTCCGTCGACAAGCACTCCGGCTTCCTCTACTGGGGCGACGTCGGTCCCGACGCGCCGGCCGATTCGGCGAACCGCGGTCCGGCGGGGCACGACGAGTTCAACCAGGCGCGCAAGGCAGGCTACTTCGGCTGGCCGTACTTCGTCGGCGACAACAAGGCGTACTACGACTACGACTTCGCCACGAACACCCCGGGCAAGCAGTTCGACCCGGCGCATCCGGTGAACAACTCGCCCAACAACACGGGCCTCAACGAGCTTCCGCCCGCACAGCCGGCGTTCATCTGGTATCCCGCTGCGAAGTCGGACGTCTTTCCGCTCCTCGGTTCCGGCGGTCGCGCGGCGATGGCGGGTCCCGTGTTCCACCGCGACGACTTCAAGAACGCGCCGCGCCCCTTCCCGGCGTACTACGACGGGAAGTTCCTGGCCTACGAGTGGATGCGCGGGTGGATCATGGCGGTCACCATGAACAAGAGCGGTGACCTCGTGTCCATGGAGCGCTTCATGCCGAGCCAGAAGTTCAGCAACCCGATCGAGCTGGAGTTCTCGCCGAGCGGCGATCTGTACATGCTCGAGTACGGGACCGGCTGGTTCCAGGGGAATCCGGATGCGCGGCTCGTGCGCATCGAGTACAACGGCGGCAACCGGAAGCCGGTCGTCGTCGCCGCCGTGGACAGGGAAGCGGGGCCGACGCCGCTCAAGGTCGCGCTGTCGTCGCAGGGGACGAACGATCCCGACGCCGACGCGCTGCGCTATCAGTGGACGATCACGGGGCCGAAGGGCGCCGTCGTGAAGACGCTGACCGAGCCGAATCCGTCGTTCACCTTCGCGCAGCCCGGCGTGTACACCGCGTCGCTCGTCGTCACCGACGCGAAGGGCGCGCGCACGACGGAGAGCGTGCAGATCGTCGCCGGCAACGAGCCGCCGCAGGTGGGCATCGACGTCGCGGGCGGGAACAAGACGTTCTTCTTCCCCGGCACGCCGATCAAGTACGCGGCGAACGTGAGCGATCGTGAAGACGGCTCACTGGCGGACGGCCGCATCGCGGCCGATCGCGTGATCGTCACCGCCGAGTACCTCAAGGACGGCGCACCGGCAGAACCCGTCGTCGTTGCAGGGCATCGGTCGGCGGCGCCGGATCCGCACGCCGACGCGAAGAAGCTGCTGACCACGAGCGACTGTCTCGCGTGTCACCAGATCGATCGCAAGTCGATCGGACCGGCGTACACGGCGGTCGCCGAGAAGTATCGCGGCGACGTGAGCGCGCTGGCGAAGCTCGCAACGAAGATCAAGACAGGTGGCTCGGGAGTCTGGGGCGAAGTCATGATGCCGCCGCATCCGCAGCTCACCGACGCGCAGACGACCCAGCTCGCCGCCTACGTGCTGAGCCTCGGCAAGAAGGCAAGTCCGTCGCTGCCGGCGAAGGGCGAGTACTCCCCGCCGGTGCAGACGGCGAACGCGCCGGCTCAGGGTGCCGTCGTCCTGCGCGCGTCGTATACGGACAACGGCGCCAATGGCCTCCCCGGTGCGACGGCCGACAAGACGCTCGTGTTGCGCGCGCCGACGGTCGTTCTTGCGACGAGCGATCTGGGCGAGGGGGTGACGAAGATGCAGGTGCCGCAGTTCCCCCAGCCGATGACGATGCCGGCCAAGTCGGGCGGCTGGGCGAAGCTCAAGCAGATCGACCTGACCGGGATCTCCGAGGTGGTCATCTCGGCGATGGCGCCGGCGCAGTACGCGGTCGGTGGCAAGGTGGAGGTGCACGTCGACTCCGAGACTGGTCCGCTGCTCGGCGAGACGCCGAACCTGGCGAAGTCGGAAGGGCTGGCTGCTCCGCCGACCCAGCTCCATGCGCCGCTCAAGCCGACGACGGGGATGCACGACGTCTACTTCGTCTTCAAGAGCGACACGCCGGGGATGATCATGATCGCGCTCACGGCGACGTTCGTGAACGGCACGAGCCAGGCGTCGACGACACCGGCGCCGACGACGGGAAGCCGGTAACGACCAAGCGCCAGATTTGGGGTCAGAGTAGGTGGGGTCAGAGTAGGTGGGGTCAGAGTAGGGACTCTGACCCCGTGTACTCTGACCCCGGCGGGTCAGAGTTGGACAGCGTCTTTCGCCGGAGCACTCATATGAGCGGGCGGTCACCTCGTGGTGCATGCGTCGCCTCGCTGGCTCTCGCGCTGGCGATCGGATCACCGTCACCGGCGCGGGCCCAGGCGAGCGCTCCCGCGCCGGTTCGTCATCCGAACATCCTCTGGATCTCGACGGAGGATCTGAGTCCGCGGATCGGCGCGTTCGGCGACAAGGTCGCGCGCACGCCGACGCTCGATCAGCTCGCGCGCGACGGGATGCGGTTCACCAACGCGTTCACCACCGCGCCCGTCTGCGCGCCGAGCCGCGCGGCGATCATCACCGGGATGTGGCAGAACGCGATCGGCGCGCAGCACATGCGCACGGGGGAGAACACGATCGCCGACCTGCCGGGGCCGTACGAGGCGGTGCCGCCGTTCTACGTGAAGGCGTTCCCCGAGTATCTGCGCGCCGCTGGCTACTACACGACGAACAACGTCAAGACGGACTACCAGTTCGGCTCCCCGTTCACGATCTGGGACGAGCTGAGCGACAAGGCGCACTGGCGCAATCGTCCCGACAAGCGGCAGCCGTTCTTCTCGGTGTTCAACATCATGACCACGCACGAGTCGATGGTGTTCCCGGGCGTGCTGAAGGGACGCAAGCCGGTCACCGATCCGTCGCAGGTCGTGGTGCCGCCATACTACCCCGACACGCCGAAGGTGCGCGAAGGGCTCGCGCAGTGGTACGACAACATCGCCACGATGGACGGCGAGGTGGGCGCGCTGCTGCGACAGCTCGACGAAGATGGACTGGCCGACAGCACGGTGGTGTTCTTCTGGAGCGATCACGGCGACGGGCTGCCGCGCGGGAAGCGCTCGCTCTACGACTCGGGGCTGCGCTCGCTGCTCATGGTGCGCTGGCCGAAGTCGATGAAGCCGGCGTTCGCGGCGGGCAGCGTGAACAGAGAGCTGGTCTCGTTCATCGATCTGGCGCCCACGGTGTTGTCGATCGCCAACGTGCCGATCCCGCTGCACATGCAGGGGCGCGTACTGTTCGGGCCGAAGGCCGCGCCGGCGCCGAAGTACGTCTTCGCCGCGCGCGACCGGATGGACGTCGAGTACGACATGATGCGCTCGGCGCGGGACGACCGGTATCTCTACATCCACAACTTCCAGCCCGAGCTGCCGTACGTCGGGTTCATCCCGTTCCGCAACGAGAGCCCGATCATGCAGGAGC
>JAEKKK010000187.1 GCA_019510405.1 Gemmatimonadota bacterium
AGCGGTCGGCACCTGTGCATCCGAGGCAGCTGCTCACCTACCTCCGACTCACCAATCTGCGCGTCGGCCTGCTGCTCAACTTCGGCGCGGAAGTCATGAAGGAAGGAATCCGGCGTGTCGTGAACGACTACGACCCCCCAGCTTCCTCGCCCCTCCGCGTCAACACCAAGGAGGGTCGCTCGCTTTCAAGCAGTTCTCCGCGCCTCCGCGTCCCTCCGCGCCTCCGCGTGAAAACTCCGGTGCGTCGTCGCCTTTGCGTCAAAGTCCCACGCATTGGCACTGACGCATGAACCCGAGGCGCAGAGAATTGTCCCGACGCCGCTAATGCGACGGCTCCGAAAAGCCCGCCCGACTCCCCCGCGCCTCCCGCACCCGCACCTGCGACGGCCGCCACGGATGCCGCGCCTCCTCCACCGCCAGGATCGCGTCCGCGAAGTCCGCGTCGCTGAGCTCGTGCCGAATCCGATCGCCGCGCACGTCGAGGAAGCCGAGCATGATCCCGGCGACGTCCACCAGCTTCGCGTCGCTATGCATGGTCATGGGCCCAGTTCCGGATGCGGAAGGCGAGGAGGAGCGTGATGATCCCCGCGAAGATCGCGTACACCCCGAGCCACGTCGCCAGCAGCAGCACGCCCACTCCCGGCCGCGACATGATGTAGACGCCGAGCACCAGTGCCAGTACGCCGGCCAGGATCAGCATCCATTCGCCCTCGATCATCTTGCGCAGGCGGATCCCCGCCGCGATCTCGAGCACGCCGGCCGCGATCGCCCACGCCGCGACGAGCCACACCAGCGCGAGCGCCCCCGCCGACGGCACGACGAAGGCGACCACCCCGGCGAAGATGCAGACGATCCCCTCGATGAGCATCCAGCCCCACCGGTCGTGCTCCTTGATCCCGCGGATCGCCGCCGCGATCGCCAGGACACCCTGGATGAACACGTACACCCCGAAGATCGTCACGAGCGCCGCAATCGTGAGGCCCGGCATCGTGAACGCGACCAGCCCGAGCAGGATCGACACCGCGCCGCGCAGCGCGAGCGCCCACCAGTTGCTCGTGAGCTCGGCCACCTGAGGCATTGTCATCGTCATGATGCGCGCCTCCGTTAGGGATGCTCGTGCGTCCACTTCCGGACCTTGAGCGCCAGCATCAGCATCACGATGCCCGCGAACAGCGCGTACACGCCGACCCACGTCGCCAGCAGCAACAGCCCGACGCCGGGCCGCATCAGGATGTAGAGCCCGAGCCCGAGCGAGAGCACGCCGGCGAGGATGAGCAGCCATTCGCCCTCGATGATCTTGCGCAGCTTGATGCCGGCGGCGATCTCGGCGATGCCGTGCGTGATCGCCCAGAACGCCACGAGCCACAGCAGCACGAGCGCACCAGTCGCCGGCGTGCGCAGCACGACGAGACCGGCGACGATGCCGATGAGGCCCTCGACGAGCATCCAGCCCCATCGGTCGCCCGTGCGCATGCCGCGCAGCGACGCCATGATGGCGAACACGCCGTCCACGAACATGTACGCGCCCAGCAGGATGACGATCGCCGCCAGCGTCGCGCCCGGCCGCGTCAGCGCGAGAATTCCGACCAGGATGGAGAGGATCCCACGCAGCGCGAGCGCCCACCAGTTGCTCGTCAGCTGGGTTATCCGTGGCATTGCCATCGTCATGGTCCGCGTCTCCTCTTGAGTGATGATGTCCGTGCCGGGCGCGGCTCGCGCCTGAGCCCAGCGTAAGGGACAGCATCGCTCACGACGACACCGGCGCGCAGTCGTCCGTTCGTCGCCTTGCGCGCCGCGCGCCGCGCCCTCGAGGCGTTCCTCGCGAGCCTTCGTGCGTCAGGACGTCCGAGGATCGGCCAGCGCGGGAGTGCCCGAGCTCGGGTGCAGCGAGCGCAGCGTCTCACGCATCTCGCTGATGATCTGGGCCTGTGCTTCGACCGCGCGCCGCGTCTGCGCCGTCTCCTCCCGCGCCAGCTCGGCCTGCTCTCGCGCCTGCTCGGCCACCTCGCGTGCGTGCTCTGCCCGCTCACGCGCCCGCTCGGCTACTTCCCGCGCCCGCTCGGCCTCCAGCCCCGCGCGCACGATGTCGCCGCGAGCCGCATCCAGCCTCTGGCGCATCTCATCCGCTTCCCTGCGGACCGCGTCGGACTCCGTGCGCCGCTCCTCCGCGCCGACGCGTCCGCTCTCCGTGACGACACGCAGCGACTCCTGCGACACCCGCCCCTCTTCGGCGATGATCCGATCGCTCTCGTTCGCCTCGCGCTGCCGCTCTCCGCCGACGCGCTCATGCTCCCCGTCGGCTTGCTCCGGCACATCGGGCGGCTTCGGAACGGCTTCGTTCCGCGGCGCGGCGTCGCGGGTGGGGCGGCTCGACATGGAGCGCACCGAAGAGGTGAGCGTGCCGCGCGGTCAGTCGGCTCGCCGGATGGCCTGGCGACGCACGCGCACGATCTCCTTCGTGTCGTCGTCGCGCACGATCTCCAGCGCCTGGATGAAGCCGTCGTCCTCCTCGATCGCCCACACTTCCTTCGGCTTGTACGACCGCAGGGTCCCCGACTCCAGCTCGACCTCCAGCTCGCGTGTCTTCGGCTCGTACGTGATGCCGATCAGGCGGATCCCCTCACCCTCGACCTGGTCGCCGAGATCCATGCCGAGCACTTCCACGTCGGCGGTCCGGTTGTCCTGCCGCAGGAAGCGCTTGCTGAATCCGTCGAAGTACTGCTCCATGCGATCGGGGGTGATCTGCTTCGTCTCGGACATGTCCCACTCCTTGGCTCAACGGAATCAGCAGCGTCGCCGGCAAGAGTACCGGCGCGCCGATGCAATCACTGCAAGTGTCATCCCGACCGAACAGCTCGAGGGGTGTCATCCCGAGCGAAGTCGAGGGATCTGCACCTCGCTGTCATCCCGAGCGAAGTCGAGGGATCTGCACCTCGCTGTCATCCCGAGCGAAGTCGAGGGATCTGCACCTGCGGTTTCTCACAGAGAGCACAGAGAAAGGCAGTCCTCTGTGTCCTCTGTGCTCTCTGTGAGAAAAAACGGGGCCGAGCCCCCGGATCACCGTACCGCCCGGAACGCTGCGCGCTGCTCGCGCACGAACGCCTCCGGTTGCTCCCACGCCGCGAAGTGCCCGCCTTTGCCGACCTTGCCGAAGTAGATCAGCTTCGGATACGCCCGCTCCGCCCAGCTCTTCGGCGCCGCGTAGATCTCGTCCGGGAACACGGTCACCGCCACCGGGAGCTGCACGTTCCGCGGATCGAAGAACCCCGACGTCGACACCTGCGCCGTCTCCCAGTAGAGCCGCGCCGACGACACCGCCGTCTTCGTGAACCAGTACAGCGAGACGTTGTCGAGGATGTCATCGCGCGTCAGCCCCTCCGGCTGTCCGTCGAACACCCGCGCGATGAGCTCGTAGCTCCGGATGTCGTGATCGAGCATCCATGCTGCGAGCCCGACCGGTGAATCCTCGAGCGCGTACAGCGTCTGCGGCCGCAGGTTCATCTCGTTCGCGTAGCCGAGCCCCTTCTTGTAGAAGTTGTCGAGCTGCTTCCACGCGTTGAGCTCGTCGGGCGTGAGCGTCGACGGTGGCTGCGCGCCCGACGCTAGTCCCTTCGAGATCTCGGCCGGAACCGTTGCTGCCATGTTCGTCGAGATCGCGAGCAGCCCGGGCGGCGTCTGCAGCGCCATCGTCTCCGACACCGCGTTCCCCCAGTCGCCCCCCTGCGCAACGTAGCGCGAGTAGCCAAGCCGCTGCATCAGCGTCGCCCACGCCTTCGCGACCCGCACCGGGTTCCACCCGCCCGACGTCGGCTTCGCCGAGAAGCCGTAGCCCGGCAGCGAGGGGATCACGACGTCGAACGCGTCCTCCGGCTTGCCGCCGTACGCCACCGGATCGGTGAGCGGACCGATCACTTTCATCTGCTCGATGATCGAGCCGGGCCAGCCGTGCGTGATGATCATCGCCAGCGCCTTCGGCTCCTTCGACTTCACGTGGATGAAGTGAATGTCGAGTCCGTCGATGTTCGTGATGAAGTTCGGCAGCGCGTTGATCCGCGCTTCGACCTTGCGCCAGTCGTAGTCCGTCGCCCAGTAGCGCGCGAGCTTCTGCATCGTCGCGAGCTGCACGCCCTGCGTGTCGTCGCTCACCGTCTCGCGGTCCGGCCAGCGCGTCGTCTTCACGCGCCGGTTCAGGTCGGCGACTTCGGCGTCCGACACCGCAACGCGAAATGGGCGGATCTCGGGCTCGGGGGTGTCCGTGTCGTGGACGACGTCGGTGAGTGTGCCGGTCATGACCTTCAACCTCCGATGAATGGCGACGAGAACCAGTCCGCGGCTGCCCAGGACAGCAGCAGCGGCAGCGAGGAAGCGACGACGATCGAGCTTGGCCATGGTGTCATCCGAGCGATCGGCTGGACCAAAGCAGGGCAGTGTGACGCACGGTCGAACGCCCCGCCATCGGACGTTGGTCGCATGTGCCCGCGCGCCGAGCACCGCAGGTTGCTCAGATCGCGTGGAGGCGACGATGCCGGCTACCTATGAAATCGACCGCGAGCGACGTCTCGTGCTCAGTCGAGGGTGGGGTGTGTTCACCGAACAGGACCTGCTCGGACACTTCACAATGCTCGGCGCGGATCCCGCCTTTCAATCGACCTTCTCGCAGCTCGCCGATCTCCGCAGCGTCGAACACGCTGAGTTGAGAAGAGAGTTCATCCGGCGACATGCGCTGGAGCACCTCTTCGACCGCAACGCGCGGCGCGCGATCGTCGTGTCCTCGGCTGACCATTACGAGCTGGCGCGCATCTACGCGGAGTTCGCGCAGTACGCGTCGCAGAACGTCCACGTCTTTCGCGACATGCACGACGCGGAAGCGTGGCTCGGCCTCGTGACGACGGTGACGTGATCCTTGCCGTCAGCGCACCATCGCCGGCAGCAGCTCGGTCCTCATGATCGCCGTCGGCGGTGAGTTGCTGTTGTAGTTGCCGCCTGTCATGACGACCACTGCGTCGAGCGAGGGAATCAGGTAGATCTTCTGGCCGCCATTCCCCGACGCGAGCACCATGTCCACCCGCTTCGCGCCGTTCGGCGTCGCGACGTCGATCCATTGGTGCCACCAGAAGTAGCCGTAGTCCTGATCGCCCACGTGCGACCACTTCGCCGTCGAGCGCTCCACCCACGCGCGCGAGATCACCTGTCGCCCGTTCCATGCACCGTGCTGGAAGAACAGAATGCCCAGCTTCAGCATGTCGCGCGGGCGCAAATACACCTGCGCGAATGTCTGCGCGTTCGACGACGTGAGCGCGTAGTTCCAGCGTACGTCGTGGATGCCGAGTGGACGGAAGAGGTTTTTCTCCGCGAATGATGGTAGCGCCGTCTTCGCCGCCCGCTCGACGATCCGCCCCGCCACCGCGACGTTCCCCGAGCAGTAGCTCCCCTTCGTCCCCGGCGC
>JAEKKK010000188.1 GCA_019510405.1 Gemmatimonadota bacterium
CGGTGGTGTTCCCCGAGTACTACTTCGGCCAGATCTTCGAGGCGAAGCACGAGCCGGGCACCGTCGCGTACAGCCCCCAGCTGCAGCTCCAGCTGCTCCAGGAGACGACGGACGAGATGGCCCGCAATGGCTGCAAGAAGGTCATCATCGTCAACGGGCATGGCGGCAACCCGAACATGCTGAACTTCTTCGCGCAGTCGCAGCTCGAGAAGCCGCACGACTACGTCGTGTACGTACAGGGGCTCTCGCGCAGCGGGCCGGGCGAGCCGGCACACAAGTCGAACCGGGCGGGCGACCAGCACGCCGGCGAGAGCGAGACGTCGGTGAGCATGATCGCACGTCCCGACCTCGTGCACCTCGACCGCGCGGCATCGGAATCGGGCGCCGACCTGGCGCGCCAGAAGCTGCCGCAGGGGCTGTACACCGGCATCTGGTGGTACTCGAAGTTCCCGAACCACTACGCCGGTGAAGGCGCCGTCGCCTCGCGGGAGCTCGGCGAGTTCGAGGTGAAGACGTGGATCAACGCCATCGTGGAGTCGATCCGCGCCGTCAAGGCGGATCAGGCGAGCCTCCGGCTGCAGAACGAGTTCTACGAGCGGAGCAAGCACCCGCTCGACACGCCGGTACAGCCGTAAACGATCGGCGCCAGGCACTCTGCGAAACTGCGCGCCTCATGAGTGCGAGCTTGCACTCATGAGGCGTATTGCCTGACGATTCGTTGCAGCCACCCTTCACCGTCTTCACGACTGGGGGAGCGCCATGGTTCAAGCCGTTGCAGCGATCTCGCACGAGAGTCTGGCCGAGCTGTTCCTGAAGTACGACTACGCCGAGACCAAGGATCTTGCCAAGCACTTCCTGACGGTCGTCGTCTCCATCCTGGTATTCTCGTTGACCTTCTCGGAGAAGATCGCCGATTTTCGGAATGCGCCGCGTTGGACTCGCGGATTGCTGGTGACGTCGTGGTGCCTGCTGTTGACCTCCATCCTCGCGTGTGGCCTCGGTCTGGTCGTCAACTCACTTGCCGCTGGGCGGGCCGTTTACGGAGGGGAGTACAGACAGCTGGCGGGATCCGGCTACCTCCTGATTATCGCAGCAGGAGTTGCTCTGATCGTAGGACTGATCTGTCTTACCTCGGCAGCCATCCTCTCGGCGCGCGCAGCGTCGGTGAGAGCGGCGCCGCCGCCGGCATCGACGGCGTAGCGCATCGTTGAGCCGACGGGAAAATCCAAGGCCAGGCTACCATGGCCAATCGAAGGATCATCGTCAGCATTGCCACGAGCGCGGACGGCTACATCGCCCGTCCCGACGGCGATCTCGAATGGCTGACGTCGCGCCCGAGGCCCAGAGGGTTCTACGGCATCGGCGAGTTCATGAAGTCCATCGACACGAAGCTGCTCGGGCGGAAGACCTACGAGGAAGGCCTGCGCCTCGGCGGGAAGTTCGACGGAAACGATCGGACCTTCGTGTTCTCCCGTCGTGCGCGCCCTGCCGACGCGCCACCGGGCGTGGAGTTCGTGAGCGACGACGTCGGTCAGTTCGTAACACGCCTGCGCGAGCAGCCGGGCAAGGACATCTGGCTGATGGGCGGCGGTGAGCTGATCGCCTGCTTCCTCGATGCGCACGCAATCGACGAGTTCATCATCAGGGTCGTGCCGGTGTTCATCGGCGACGGCATCCCCCTCATTGCGCGGCGTCACCGTCATACGCCTCTCGAGCTGCGTGGCACGGAGCGCTTCGAGAACGGCGTCGTTCAACTGCACTACCGCGTTCTCTGACCTACTGCACTGGCGGTCCCGCCGGATGCGTGCGGCGATCGCTCGAGTGAGCGGCCGCGGCGGACAACAGGAGCGCGCGCCGCCTCCGCAACGGCACCGTGCGCAAAATGTCCCAACCGTGTTGTGACGGAGCGCACACACGGCGGCACTTCGGGCTCGCGCTCGATGTGACAATCCGGGCTGCGCCACTCGTCTTGGATCTGAAGGCCCGCCGATGGGCCCAGGACTCCAACACGACGCAGGTCCCGCGAATGAATCCCCAAGTGCAGAAGGTGCTGGACGGCGACGCGAGCCCCCAGGCACTCACCCCCACGCAGCGCGCCGAGCTCGCAGCGGTCGAGTCGCAGCTCGACGCAGTCCTCTGCGCCATTCCCACTCGACCCCTCCCCGATCTCGCGCCGGCCGTTCTCGAGCGTATCCGGCGCGAGTCTCGTGCGCGTGCGCAGAGCGTTGCGGCGCCATCCTCATCGTCTCGCCTGCGTGACGCCGTTGCGTGGTTGTGGCGACCGCACGCGATCTCGATCGCCTGGCGCCCCGCGTACGCGCTCGCTGCCGCCGCGGTGTTCATGGCGGCGTTCGCGCTCGATTCGCTGCGACCGCATCCCGCCAACATCGCCGCGGCTCCGCAGCAGGTGCTGACGCAGTTCGTCCTCAGCGCGCCTGGCGCGAAGCGCGTCGCCGTGGCCGGCGACTTCTCGGGATGGAAGCCGGTGCACGTCATGACGCGCTCCGAGGCGGGCGTCTGGACCGTGGTCGTTCCGCTCGACCCGGGCGTGCACGACTACGCCTTCGTCGTCGATGGTGAGCGCTGGGTCCCCGACCCGACCGCGCCGTCGGTGAACGACGGCTTCGGCGGCATGAACAGCCGCCTGGCCGTGCTCTCCCCCGACAACGGGAGGTCCTGATGCGCCCGCACTTCGTTCGCGCCGGTCTCCTCACCGCGGCCGGGCTCGCGATGTCGTCTGCGCCACTCGGCGCGCAGGAATGGCGCGTGAGCGCGCAGGCGGGCCGCATGCATTCCGCGCTCGATCCGGCTCCGTCGGAGAGCTTCGCGCTCGGCGTGCAGTACGGCGACCCGACGACCGACCTTCGTCTGACCGGCGGAGTTCCCACGCACTCGGGTGACCCGCTGCGCGGTGGCGCGAGCGCATGGAAGCGTCTCGCGGTGCACCACAGCAGCGTGATTGCCGGGCTCGATCTCACAGGCAACGCGTTCCGCGCCTTCGATCGATCCGCGCAGCCGGCAACTCCGCTCCCCTTTCCATTCGATCCGCCCGCACCGGGCGGTGCCGACCGTTCCGGATACGCGCTCTCCGGTCAGCTCATGCCCGTACTGGGCTATGAAGGCTCCGCCTTCCAGCTCCAGGGACGCACGGGGGTGTCACGATATGCGGCGAAGTTCGGCGACCAGCGAAGCGACCGCTCCGTGCGACTCGCGGATCTTCAGCTGACGCTCACGCCCGCGCGCGCGCTGGCCATCGTCCCGGTCGTGCAGCGTTATCAGGCACCCGGCGAGACGGCGACGGTGTTCACCGGCGCTTCGGTCATGACCGCCTCGACCGCGGGCAGCCTCTGGGCCAGCGTCGGACAATGGTCGGGCGGACGCAGCAAAGGAACACCGTGGTCCGTCGGCGGCCGCCTGGCGCTGCATCCAGTCGTGTCGCTCGACGCGGCGGTGCGACGCGACACGTTCGACCCCCTGTCGCTCCATGCGGCGCAGACGTCGTGGAGCATCGGACTTTCCGTGCTGGCCTCCGGTCGCGCGCAGCCCGTCGCGGCTCCCGTCCCGGCGGCGTACGAGAACGGCCGCGCGACGATCCGCCTGCCCGCGTCCGCAACGACGACTCCGCCGTCGATCGCCGGCGACTTCAACGCCTGGAAGCCGGCGCCGATGGAGCGCGAAGGCGGCTTCTGGGTGTACAGGGTCGTCGTGGTGCCTGGCGTCTACAACTACGCGTTCGTCGGCGCGGACGGCAGCTGGTTCGTTCCCGAGGGTGTGCCCGGCCGGAAGGCGGACGGCATGGGCGGCTTCGTCGCCGTGGTGGTGGTCCGATGAGCGCCCCGCGATTCGATCCGTCGGCCGCGCCCGAACCGACCGACGCGCAGCTCGTCGCCCGGGTGCTCGACGGAGACGAGGCGGCATACGCTCCGCTCGTGCGCCGGCATCTCGACGTGCTCTATCGTCACGCGCGCGGCATGGGTCTCGATCACGACACGAGCCTCGATCTCGTGCAGGACGCATTCGTGCGCGCCTACGAGCGACTGGCGGACTGCCGAGACTCCGAGCACTTCCGCGCCTGGCTGTTTCGCATCTGCCGCAACCTCTGTCTCGACGAGCTGCGCAACGTGCGGCGCCTCTGCGTGCCGATGAGCAGCGTCGAGGGAGCGGACGAGCTGGAATCCACGCACGTCGCCGCAAACGACGTGATGTTGACGTTGAATACCGCGCTCGAGCGCCTGCCGCACGCGTTGCGGGAGGCGTTCCTGCTCAAGCACGACGCGGGCTATACCTATGAAGAAGTGGCGGAGATCACCGAGGCGTCGCCGAGCGCGGTCAAGATGCGCGTGCATCGCGCGCGGGAAGCGCTCCGTGCGTTCCTCACCGCGCAGGGCTTCGGCGGCGCGATCGAGTTGAACGAGGAAAGTGACAATCGCGCCGTCGCCAACCGTCTCATGAATGAAGCACCACGGAACACACCAACGAGCGGCGCGCAGGCGCATGCGCTGCGCACCGCGGAATCACGGAGGATGTCATGAAGGCGAACGCTACGAAGTCTACGATGATGGCCCTGCTCGTCCCGACCATGCTGCTCGTGCCCGCCGCACTTCGCGCGCAGAGCGGGAGCGCGGCCCAGGACCAGTCACAGAGTCACCAGAGTCAGGTACAGGCACAGGGCCAGGCGCAGGGCGGGGCACGGACGCCGCAAGCGCGCATCGATGCCGCACTGAGCGCGGCCGCGAAGGCGAACGTGCCGGCCAAGCTGCTCGAGAGCAAGATCGCCGAGGGCGAGGCCAAGCACGTGCCGCCGGAGCGCATCGCGACCGCGGTCGAGGCGCGCGTCACGAGCCTGGTGCGCGCGTCCGAGACGATGAAGCGTGGCGGGGTGGAGGCCACGAACGCGGGTGAGCTCGCGGTCACGGCCGATGCGCTCGACGCGGGCGTCAGCGAGAGCGCGGTGATTCGCGTCGAGCGCGAGGCGCCGGCGGAGCGGCGGACGGTGGCGATCGCGGTCCTCGCCGACCTCGTGCGGCTCGGCAACGCGTCGGACCGTGCGCTCGCACGAGTGAGCACGGCGGTGACGAGCAGCGCGGCGCTCGCGAACCTGCGTGCCGAGGTGGCGACGCAGCTCACGCACGGCGGCCTGGGCTCGACACTCGACGCGGCTGGAGCGATCCGCCTGCCCTGACCCTGGGTGACGGTCGCGGAACGAAACGCCCTCCGTCGCGAGCTCGCGAGGAGGGCGTTGTTCGTGCGAGTGCACTGCGTTGGCGACTCCGCGCTGATAACGGTTGATGCGCGATTTGCGGACGCACGCCCGATTCGCGATCGTTGGCGCTCACCCACCGAGCTTCACGGTAGAACGCCGGCCGACACCGCGGAACCCGGAGGACGCATGATGTTCGGGTTCGACTTTACTTCGCAACTCCGGAAGGTCCTCGGTACGG
>JAEKKK010000189.1 GCA_019510405.1 Gemmatimonadota bacterium
CAGGACGTACGGCTTCGCCTGAGATCTGCGGCGGCGGCACGACGCCTCCATGGCGATCGCCGCTACCTGATTCCCGCCTTCACGAGGAGCGCCTGCACGCGCGGATCCTTCCGCAGCGGCGCGAACTCAGGATCCTTGGCCAGATCGATCACGAGCGAGCCATTGGACTCGACGGCGCGGCGCCACCACTCGATCGAACGGTCGATGTCGCCAAGGCGATAGTACATCGACGCGATCGCGTCCTCGCGCACGTACTCCTGCGCGGACATCGCCACGATGGTCGCAAGTTGCTGGCGAGCCCGCGCGGTGTCCCGGCTGAAGATCATGGCGCTCACGTAGCCGAGGCGCATGGAGCCGTTGGCACCCGCCGGCGGTGAGCCGAGCTCGGAGCGAGCGAGCGCACGTGCGCCGACCGTATCGCCGGACAGGAGTAGTCGGTTGGCCTCGCAGTACGGCGCGTTCTCCGGCGTGACGGTCAGCATCGCCTTGCAGCGCGCGCGACGCTCGGCGTCGCTCAGCCTGCGCATCGACGGTGGTCGAGTCGCATCCCGTAGGAGACCGGGCGCGCCCGGGTTCAGGCGCAGCGCTCGCTCGCGGATCCTGAACGCCCGATCCGCCTCGGTAGAGTCGTAGTCCAGCACGAATGGGTAGTAGTGGCCGGCCGTGGCGTTCGCCGAATCGAGCGCGAGCGCCGTCTCGAACTCGCGTCGCGCCGCGGCGAGATCCCAATCGTAGAAGTAGTGCAGCACGCCGGCCTGCGCGTGCGCCTCGGCCGAGTTGGGGTCGAGCTCGAGCGCGCGCTGCACGGCAGGGCGGATGTGCGGCAGGGCTTCGCGCGGCGGGACGAAATCGTCGGCGAGCAGCCCCCACGCCTGACTCAGCGCCGCCCACGCGTCCGCGTACGTGGAATCCTTCTGGATCGCGAGCTCGGCGAGCGACACGGCAGATCGCAGCGACCTCAGGGTGAACTGATCGGACTGGAACATCGACCGCTGCACGAGGTCGTGGGCCTCGGCGCTGTGCGTACCTCGCGCTTCGACCTTCGCCACGGTCGTGGCGGATAGCTTGAGCCGGAGCGCATCGGCGATGGCGTTGACCAATCGGTCCTGCAGCGCGAACTGATCCTCGTCGTTCGCCTCGAAGGTGTCGGACCACTGCACCGACTCGTTCGCCGGATCGATCAGCGACGCGGTGACGCGCAGGCGGTTGCCCGACCTTGCCATCGACGCGGTGAGGATGGACGACACCTGCAGCGCCTTGCCCGCCTCCCCGACCGACTTGCCATGCAGCGCCTTCGACGACGAGTACGCCCGGACGACGAGCCCCGGGATCCGGCTCAGCCGGGTCGTGAGATCACCCGACAGTCCGTCGGCGAGATACGCATGCGCGGTGTCACCACCCATGTCGGTCGGCATCACGGCGATGCTGCATGTCGTGGTGGCCGCCGCGCGCCGCGTCATCTCGAGCAGGCCGACCACCGCGACGACGACCGCCGCCGCGGCGAGGCCGATCCAGCGCATGGCGCTCGACCGGCGCGATGCCGCGCCCATGACCGCGGCCGACATTGCAGGCACGGCGCTCGTCGGCATCGAGCCGCCGCTCGGCGTCGTGATGTCGTCGAGCGCGTGCACGAGATCGGACGCGCGCTGCGGGCGGTCGGCGGCGCGCTTCTCGAGGCAGCGCATGACGAGCGCGCCGAGTGCCGGCGGGATGGTCCCGCGCCGGCGCGTGACCGGCTCCGGGCTCTCGCTGACGTGCGCGGCGAGCAACCCCTGCGGCGAGCGTCCGACGAAGGGCGGCTGCCCGGTGAGCAGCTCGTACGCGAGCACGCCGAACGCGTAGATGTCCGCGCGATGGTCCACGCCGGGATCGGCGCTCGCCTGCTCGGGGGACATGTAGGCGGGCGTGCCGAGCGCGACGCCCATCGAGGTCGCGCTCCCGCCTTCGGCGTTGCTCGACGCGGAGACGGCTTTCGCGACGCCGAAGTCGGTGATCATCGCGCCGCCCCCGGAAAGCAGGACGTTGTCCGGCTTGATGTCGCGATGCACGATGCCGTGCTCGTGCGCGTACGAGAGCGCCGACGCGATCTCGCGCAGCAGTCGAATCGCTTCGCTGAGCGGCAGCTCGCCATGGCGCGCGATCCGTGCGCGCAGCGACTCCCCCTCGACGAGGGGCATCGTGAAGTAGGGGAGTCCGTTCGCGTCGCCGGCGGTGAGCAACGGCACGACGTGCGGATGCTGCAGCCGCGCCGCAAGGGCGATCTCACGCCTGAAGCGCTCGAGCGACACGTGGCCGGCCATCTCGTCCGGCAGCACTTTGACCACGACCTTCCGGTCGAGCGTCAGGTCGGTCGCGACGAACACGCGGGACATCCCGCCGCCGCCGAGCTCGCGCTCGAGGGTGTACGCGCTGCCCAGGGCCGTCTGGAGCTGCGAGCGAAGGTCGCTCATCGCCGCTGCACCGGTCCGGAATCCTGGATCAGCCGAAGGTCCGGTGGGATGAGCGCTGCAGTCATGCGGCAATATGTGACGTTACCGGACGCGGCACGAGGGTGCGCGACGATTTCGAGGAGTCCGGCACATGGCGCCGGCTCCGCGATGCGCGCCGATGCGGAAGCGGCGGGCGACGACCGGCTGGAACAGGTCGCGCGTCGGTTTCTGGGGTGAATGCTCATGGAGTGCGAGTGCGCGTGATGTTCGCGCCACCGCATCTCATCGGGACAACCACGCGAGCACGCGGTGCCAACCGGTGCTTGGCCCGACGACCGCCGCGGCCACGTTCGCCGCCGACGAGGTGGCCGAGGGGTGCGGCCATCAACGTCTCGATGACGGCGACCGCACGGTCCAGCGATGGGAGCGCTTTGCCGGCTCCCGGTGCATCGGGTGGCGATGGCGCGGGGCGCCGTCTATGCGTTTCGCACCGAGATCGACGCGTGGTGGCGAACGCAGTCCATCACGCCGGCGACGCCTGCACCCGCTGGACTGCCTGCGAGCGTCACGTGGACAGACTTTCCAGGCATCAAGAGTATCTCAGCGGTGCCATTTGGAGGCGGAGTCGTCGCCGCCGGCGCACTCGTGCACGGGAGCCAAGGCTCGCCGCCTGAGAATATCGGGCAGCGAGCAATGCCGGCCACCCTTGCGCTGATTCGGTGACGGTGTCCTCGGCAACAGCGAGACGTTCCGCGGATGCCGAGTGGACAACCCGAGCCGAGGAACCCTAGACTATGGGAATGGCGCTCACCGTTCCGCGATACACGGTTGCCGATCTCGACCTCTTGCCGGACGACGGCAACCGGTACGAGGTGCTGGCCGGTACGTTGCTCGTGACGCCATCTCCGGGCTCAGCGCATCAAGGCGTTGCCGCGGGGCTCTCGGCGCTGTTCGCGTCGCACATCCTCGCTCGCCGGCTCAGGCTGTTCAGCCCAGGGGTGGTAACCATGCCACCGCTGACCCAGCTCGAGCCGGATCTCCTCGTCGTGCCACCGCGCTTCGCGCTCGGTACTCCGTGGGCCGAGATCAACGAGCACTGGCTGACCGTCGAGATCCTGAGCCGCTCGTCGCGCGTGTACGACCGCGAGTTCAAACGCGACGCGTACCTCGCGCTCGGCGTGCATGAGGTTTGGCTCGTGGACCTGCACCACCGCAGCATCGAGGTGTGCACGCAACCCGGTGAGGGCCGCCTCGTTCGCGACGCCGTGACGTGGAGCATGCCCGACGGCGACGTCTCCGTACACGTGGAGCTCGCCGAGCTGTTCGAAGGAATCGTGTAGCGGCAGCATGACCTCGTGCTTCGCGCGTCGATCCATATTCCTGGCGACGGTGCTCGCGACGACGAGCCAGCGTGCGACGGCGCAGGCGTCCACGTCGGCGAGGCAGTGGGCGAGCCGCCGATGACTGCGCGACAGTGGAAGCCGGTTCACGCCTGGGCGAAACGCGAGGACGGCCGCCTGCACCTGCACGTGGAAGCTCGGGACGCCGTGCGCGCGATTCTGAGCACGGGCGCCGATAGCGTCACTGTGGCGTGGTGCCAGCGAGAGGATATGATGGGCTTCGCTCGAGCGCGGCTGCAGCGGTGATATCGGCGTGCCGCAAAAGCAATTCCGTCTGCTCGACTCGAACGGCCACATCGTGTCGAGCGACACGCCCGGCCTCCTCGGCGGCAACCGCCGCCTGAAGATCTACGGTCGCCTCGACTGCCCGTCCGCACTCCGCGCCCTGCCCCGTGGCTACGCACGCCATCGCGTCTTCTTCGCCGACGAAGCCACCGCGATCGCTGGAGGCTATCGCCCGTGCGGCGTGTGCATGCGCGCGGAGTACCGACGCTGGAAGTCCGCGCTATTGTCTCGTCAGCGTGATCGTGAATGACGCGCCACCGGCCACCTGGTTCGTCGCCTGAAGCGATGTGCCGACGATGGTGAAGGTGAGGTCCCGCACGAACGTGTCGATCGACTGCTGGAAGTGCACGGTGTTCCCGGACTGCACGGCCGTGCCCGATAGATTCTCGGAGAAGGCCGTGCCCAGGACACTCGCCGGCAGCGAGATATTTCCCGTCGTGCTGTTGTCCGCCGCGATGGAGAGCGTGAGCGTGCCGCCTTGAGCGAGCACGTCGATTGTCGGCAGACCAGTCGGCGTGACTTGAAAGACGGTCGCCGAATAGTTGCCCGCGATGGTGGACACCTGGGTCGTGGAATCCCCGCCACAGGCACTGCTCCACACGGCGAAACACATCGCGAGCAGTGCGGTAGTTCCAGGGCGAACGAGACGGCGAGACAGCATGGCACAGCTCCTGAGGCAAGTGAAGTGGCGAGTCGCGCCATATTCGTGCCTCGCTCATGCCGGCTACTGGGTAGGCTTTGGCACGGGGTTCTTCGACGGCGGCAGCACGGCCCCCTCACCTCGCAACTTCCTGGACACGGAAGGTCAGCCCAGGCATGTTCTGGACGAGCCGTCGCGGCGCCCCGGCCGAAGCCGGTCGAGACGCGCGTCGTCGGCCCGGTCGAAGGAACCATGGGAGGTCCCATGAAACGCCTTCTCGTGCTGTTCGCGCTCGCAGTCGCCGGTTGTTCAGATGCCGCCCGGATCGGGAATCCGCTCGCCAGCCCCAGTGCCCCCGCCTTGGCGACGGCGCCCACCGGCGTACCGGCGCCGCCGTCGGGATTCACGCTCACGTGGAGCGACGACTTCACGGGGGCGGCCAACACAGGCCTCAACACGACCAACTGGAAGTACGACGTCGCCGCCGGCAGCACATACGGCACCGGCGAGATCGAAAGCAAGACGAGCAGTACCGCGAACGTCTATCAGGACGGAACCGGGAACCTCGTCATCAAGGCGATCCACACCGGCACCAACCCCACGAGCGGGTGGACCTCCGGACGTATCGAGACCCAACGCGCCGACTTTGGCGCACCGGCCGGCGGCGTCGTATGGGACGTTGCACTGCGGCGTCTCGCCGGGCGGTCCCTGCAACGAGACGAGTGGGATCGGCTCCGGCGCGCACGCCTGCTCCGGCTGCCAGACCGCATACCATACGTACGGCGTTCAGATCGACCGCTCCGTCTCGCCGGAACAGATTCGCTGGTACCTGGATGGCGTCAACTACTTCACGATCAACGCAACACAGGTCGATGCGACGACCTGGGCGAACGCGGTCGACCACCCGTTCTTCATCATCTACGATCTCGCGATGGGCGGCGGCTTCCCGAACGGCGTGTGCGGCTGCACGTCGCCGACGACCGCCACCGTCTCGGGCGGCGCGATGCGGGTCGCCTATGTCGCCGTGTACAACAAGGCCCCGGCGTCGGGCGGGACGAACCTCGCCCTGAACAAGCCGGCAACCGCGTCCTCGCAGGAGAATTCGTCGTTCCCGGCGTCGAACGCCGTCGACGGGAATACGGGCACGCGCTGGTCGAGCGGGTTCAGCGACCCGCAGTGGATCTACGTCGACCTCGGCGCCACGCACACGATCAGCAAAGTGGTATTGAACTGGGAAGCGGCCTACGGGAAGGCCTACCAGATCCAGACATCCAACGACAAGACGAATTGGACGACGATCTACTCCACGACGTCCAGCACGGGCGGAGTACAGACGCTGAACGTCTCCGGCAGCGGGCGCTACGTGCGTATGTACGGGACGCAGCGAGCCACGCAGTACGGCTATTCACTGTGGGAGTTCCAGGTCTACGGCACGTAAGCCCTGGTCGTGGGCCGTGGGTGATGGCGACGGCCGGAGCGCATGCTCCGGCCGTCTTCCCTTCCCCTCCCGCGTCCCGCGCCACACATTCGCCCCATCATGGGCGACGATGCCTCAACACTGATTGCAGCCGCACTCGACGACCGCTACGTCATCGAGCGTGAGCTCGGCGCCGGCGGCATGGCCGTCGTCTACCTCGCCCGCGACCGCAAGCTCGATCGCGAGGTCGCCCTCAAGGTCCTCCGCCCCGAGCTCGGCGCCGTCCTCGGCGCCGAGCGGTTCCTCGCCGAGATCAAGATCTCGGCGCGGCTCGACCACCCACACATCCTGACACTGATCGACTCGGGCGAGTCGAACGGTTTCTTGTACTATGTGCTCCCCTTCGTCCGCGGCGAGTCGCTGCGCGACAAGCTGAATCGCGAGCACCAGCTCGGGATCGAGGAGGCGCTCACGATCACCCGGCAGGTCGCGTCGGCGCTCGACTACGCACACCGCCAGCACCTCGTCCACCGCGACATCAAGCCGGAGAACATCCTCCTCCAGGAAGGGGAGGCGATGCTCGCCGACTTCGGGATCGCCCTCGCGGTGAAGGAAGCAGGTGGGAATCGGCTGACGCAGACGGGGCTCTCGCTCGGCACGCCGCAGTACATGTCCCCCGAGCAGGCGACGGGCGACCGCGGCATCGACGCCCGCAGCGACGTCTACTCCCTCGCCGCGGTGCTCTACGAGATGCTCGCCGGCGAGCCGCCGGTCACGGGGGCGTCGGCGCAGTCGATGATCGCGAAGTTGATGACGGAGGCGCCGACGCACCTCCGCGTGCTGCGCACTACGGTGCCGCCGGAGATCGACGCGGCCGTCATGAAGGCGCTCGCCAAGACGCCGGCCGATCGCTTCACGAGCGCGGGAGACTTCTCTCGCGCGCTCGCCGTTCAGAGCACGACGCAGCCGACGGTCGCCACGCCCGTTGCCACATCGCGCCGCAGCCGCGTCCCGCTCGTGCTCGGCCTCGCCGCCGCCGCACTGGTCGCCGCGGTCGGCGTCTATGCGACGCGCGCCAAGCCGCTGCTCCACGCGTCGCTCGGCGCGAAGACGCAGCTCACCTCCACCGGCGGCGTGTACTACCCGGCGATCTCGCCCGACGGGAAGCAGCTCGCCTTCCTCACGCGCCACTGCTCGGGCGCGTCGTGCACGTACGCGACGGTGGTGCAGGACGTCGGCGGCACGACGACCCGCACGGTCCTCGACAGCGCGACGTCGGGCTACGGCCTCGAGTGGAGCCCGGACCGGCGCAACCTGATCTACACCGGCACGGTCCACGGCCGCGGCGGCGCGTACCTCCTCTCGGCGCTCGGCGGCGAGCCGCGGTTCCTCACCCCCGGCGTCGCGACGTTCTACGCCGGCGGCGACTCGCTCCTCCTCGGCCCGTCGTTCCACCGCGACTCGGTGCACTGGGTGCGCGTCGCCGCGCTCGACGGCGTGCCGCGCGACAGCATCCGCATCACGGGGACGGGCAACATGCTCGCCGCGCTCTCCAACGTGCCGGGAACGACGTGGATCCTCTCCCTCGTCGTCCAGTCGCCGCATGGGCTCTGGCAGATCGTCGACCGCTCGGGGAAGGTGGCGGACCACGTCGTCAACGCGTGCACCTGCGGCGGCATCGCGGCCACGGACGCGGTCTGGCTCGCGCGCGCCGGCGACGGCCTGGAGGAATCGGTCGTGCGCATCGCGATCGACCGGGCGAACGGCCACTTCGCGTCGCGTCAGGACACGATGACGCACGGCGTCTTCACCCAGTTCTCCCTCACGGGCGACGGCGCGAAGATGGTGATGGACGAGGGGACGTTCGACCACAGCGTGTATGCCCTCCCCCTCGCCGACGCGATCAAGGGCGCGTTCCCCGAGGCGCGGCGGATCGCGCGCGCCTCGACCGCCGTCGCGTCGCTCATCTCCCCCGACGGCGCGACGCTGCTCGTGCGCCGCGCGGTACCGACGGGTGGCAACCGCTGGTCGACGATGCCGTACGACGGCGGCGGCGAGACGCCCCTCACCGTGGCGGGGAACGTCAGGCGCGTGCAGTGGACGGACGCGCAGCACGTCGCGACCTCGACGCTCGGGACGGGTGGATTGCGTCTGGCCGAGGTGGACGTGCGGAGCGGCGCGCAACGCAATGCGCTCGAGCTCCCCGATTCTGTCGTCGCCGACTTCGCCGCCTTGCCGAATGGCTGGGCGTGGATCCCGGCGAGCCGCGACCGCATCGTCGTCTCCGAGGGAGGACGTCGGCGCGAGTACATGGCGCCGGCCTGGTTCGCCAGCGTCCTTCAGATGTCGGCCGATCCGGCAACGCGGCGCATCTTCTACATGGGATTCGGCCGCGCCACGGGCGATGCCGGCGTCGCCGCGCTCACGCTCGACGACGGCAAGTCCACCCTCTGGGCGTCGCACTTCGCCGAGGATGCGCGCGTGTTCGCGTCGTCGGCGCACCAGGTGGTGTTCGCCGTCGCGCTGACGCAGGACTCCTGGTCGTTCTTCGGCGTCGACGGGCCGAACGCGATGACGCCGCTCGGCGCGATCGGTGCGCCGATCACCGGTGGCTCGGTGTCGCGCGATCTCACGCGCGCGACGTTCATGCAGATGGACTACCGCGCCGATGCGTGGCTGAACCAGGTCGTGGTGCGCTGAGTCTCTCTGTTTGAACCGCGACGGTACCGCTCGGTAGCGCCTACAGCGGCGTGAAGTCGTAGTCGGTCACCACACCCGCGGCCGTGAGGTGCACCAACAGGTATCGAA
>JAEKKK010000190.1 GCA_019510405.1 Gemmatimonadota bacterium
ATGGCGACGAACATCCCGCCGCACAACCTGCGTGAGACGATCAACGCCATCGTCCATCTGATCGACCAGCCCGAGGAGACGCCGGGCGATCTCCGGAAGTTCATCAAGGGGCCCGACTTCCCCACGGGCGGCTACATCTACGGGAAGCAGGGGATCAAGGACTACCAGGAGACGGGACGCGGCCGGATCGTCGTGCGCGCCCGCGCGGTGATCGAGGAGAAGGAATCCTCGAACAAGTCGCAGATCGTCATCACCGAGATCCCGTACCAGGTCAACAGCGCTCGCCTGCTCGAGAACATCGCCGAGCTGGTGCGCGACAAGAAGCTCGAGGGGATCAGCGACCTGCGGAACGAGAGCGACCGCGACGGCCTCCGCATGGTGATCGAGCTGAAGCGCGATGCCATCCCGCGCGTCGTGCTCAACCAGCTCTACAAGCACACCCAGCTCCAGACGACGTTCGGCGTCATCATGCTGGCGCTCGTCCCCGACCCGACGACGAAGCGGCTGGTGCCGAAGGTCATGCCGCTCAAGGAAGTGCTGGAGCACTACGTCGCGCACCGGCACGAGGTCATCGTCCGGCGCGCGCAGTTCGAGCTCGACAAGGCGCTCGAGCGCGAGCACATCCTCGAGGGGCTCAAGATCGCCGTCGACAACATCGACGAGGTGATCAAGATCATCCGTGCCGCGGCCGACACGCCGATCGCGAGCACGCAGCTCCAGACGCGGTTCAAGCTGAGCGAGCGCCAGGCCGAGGCGATCCTCAACATGCGCCTCGCCAAGCTGACCGGCCTCGAGATCGACAAGCTGGAGGCGGAGCTCAAGGAAGTCCGCGCCATCATCAAGGACCTCCGTGCACTGCTCGCCTCCCGCGACAGGCGGATGGCGCTCCTCAAGAGCGAGCTGCAGGAGATCGCGCAGAAGTACGGGGACGAACGCCGCTCCGAGATCACGAGCGACGAGGGCGAGTTCACCATCGAGGACCTGATCGCCGACGAGGAGATGGTCGTCACCATCTCCCACTCGGGCTACATCAAGCGCACCTCGGTGAGCACCTACAAGAAGCAGCGGCGTGGCGGCCGCGGGCTCAACGGCCAGGCGCTCAAGGACGAGGATTTCATCGAGCACCTGTTCGTCGCCAGCACGCACGAGTACCTGCTCGTCTTCACCGACGACGGGCGCTGCTTCTGGCTCAAGGTGCACGAGATCCCGCAGGCGGGCCGCGCGGCGAAGGGGAAGCCGGTGGTCAACCTGATCAACGTCACCCCGGATACCAGGATCCAGGCGATCCTGCCCGTGCGTGAGTTCCGCGAGGACCAGTTCCTCCTCTTCGCCACCCGGCAGGGCACGGTGAAGAAGACGTCGCTCTCGGCCTACGCGAACCCGCGCTCCAACGGCATCAAGGCGATCAAGATCGAGCAGGGGGACGAGCTGATCGACGTCCAGATCACGACGGGGACGAATGACATCGTGCTCGCGACGCGGCACGGCCTCTCGATCCGGTTCCACGAGCAGGACGTGCGCGAGATGGGACGCGACACGACCGGTGTGAAGGGGATCGAGCTCGGTGCCCGCGACCAGCTCATCGGCATGGTCGTGATCAAGCGTGAGGCCACGCTGCTCGTGGTGGCGGAGCGCGGCATCGGCAAGTGCTCGCCGATCGACGACTACCGTGTGCAGAAGCGCGGCGGCAAGGGGATCATCACGATCCATCGCACCGACAAGACCGGCGATGCCGTCTCGATCATGGAGGTCCTGCCGGAGGACGAGCTGATGCTGATGACGAAGCAGGGTATCCTGATCCGCATGCCGGTGAAGGGCATCCGCGTCGCGGGGCGCAACACCCAGGGCGTCAAGCTGGTCAACCTCGACGAGAAGGATCTCGTGATGGCCGTCGCTCGCGTGGTGCCCGACGAGGAGGGGGAGGGCGACGCGTCCGACTCCGACGTCGAGCCGGTGGGTGTGGACGGCGACGAGGGCGAGGAATAACGCCCCAGCGCGTGCGAAATGAAACGGCTCCGACGCGCATGCGCGTCGGAGCCGTTTCGCTGTGATCCATCGCCTTTCCCGCTCACGGCCCCGACTGTACTTTTGCCCTCCATCCGTTTCCCGCCAGCAGTCATCGCGCCCGTGAATCGGCCTACTGAACCAACTTCCGTCGCCTCGATCGGGCCGCTGGGCATGACCGTCGAGCTGCCGGTGTCGACCCCGGAGCTCGAGGAGACGCTGCGCCGGGACCGAGAATCGCTCGTCCGCGACGCGCTGTTGTGGCAGCGGTGGGTTCGCTACGCCGGCCTCCTCGCCCTGGTGGTGCTGGCGCTCGTGCTCGGCGAACGGGCGAACCGCGACATGCTCATGCCGGTGGTGGCGGTCGCGCTGGCCTACGTGCTGTGTGTGGCCATCACGGGGGAACAGGTGCGCCGCGCGATCACGGTGCACCGGAACGTGCCGGCCCTCCTCGTGACCGCGGACGTTCTCGCGCTGGCGAGCCTCGTCTGGCTGACGGGAAGCCCCGCCGTTGCGGCGCGCCTCCTCGTTGGCGCACTGCTCATCGTGCAGCTCGCCGTATTCTACTTCGGCCGCACGCTCGGCATCTACGCGGCGGCGATCTCGGGGATGGCCTATCTGTTCGTGGCGCGCGTGCTGCCACCTCAGGCATCGGGCGCTGCACCGACGCTGCGCGACGTGGCGTTCACCGTTGGGCTGTTCGCCCTCGTGTCGGCCGTGCTGATCTCCGCGTATGGCAGTTTCCGCGAGCGGATGAACCGGCTGCGGCTCTTCTGCAAGCTGGTCGAGGACGGGGACCTGCATCCGATGCTCGACCTCGGCGTGGACAAGCGGCCCGATGACCTGACGCTCCTCGCGCAGAGCTTCGATGCGATGCGGGAGCGGCTCGGCGAGCAGATCGGCACTGATCCGCTCACGGGCTGCCTCAACCGACGCGCGCTCGAGACGCGGCTGCGCGCGGAGCTGCGCCAGGCCAAGCGGCGCGCGAATACGCTCGCGATCCTCGCGATCGATCTCGACCACTTCAAGGAGATCAACGACACGCATGGGCACCCGTTCGGCGATCTCGTGCTGACGGATCTCGCCGGCATCATGCGGATGACCGCGCGCGACACCGACGCGGTGGCGCGGCTGGGCGGCGACGAGTTCATCGTCGTCCTCCCCGACACGGGCTGGGAGGGGGCGCTCATCTTCGCCGAACGGATGCGTCGCCGCGTGGACGAGCACACCTTCGCGTCGCCGAAAGCGTCGATGCGCCTGACGATCTCGGTCGGCGTCGCCCTCGCGCGCGGCACCGACGCGATCTCCCCGGCGCAACTGCTCCAGGAAGCGGACCAGTCGCTGTACAAGGCCAAGAGCGCAGGACGCAATCGTGTCTTCGCCTGAGGCAGCGCCGTCCATGACCGACATCATCACCCTCGCGGATCTCGAAGGGGCCGCGCGGCGCATCGCGCAGGTCGCCGTACGCACCCCGCTCCTGCCGTTCGATCGTCTCTCGGCGGATCTGGGTGCCGACATCTGGGTGAAGCCGGAGATGCTCCAGCGAAGTGGAGCGTTCAAGTTCCGCGGCGCGTACAACTTCCTCGCGCAGCTGAGCGACGCCGAGCGCCGGCGCGGTGTGGTCGCGCCGTCGTCGGGCAATCACGCGCAGGCGGTGGCACTGGCCGCGCGGATGTTCGGCGTGCCGGCGGTGGCGGTGATGCCGACGACCGTCACGCCGGCCAAGCGGGCCGGCGCCGAGCGACTCGGTGCACGCATCGAGCTGGCGGGGACGACGACCCAGGACCGATGGAACCGCGCGGTCGAGCTGGTGGAAGCGGAAGGACTCACGATGGTGCCGCCGTACGACCACCCATGGATCCTCGCCGGGCAGGGGACGCTCGGACTCGAGATCGCCGAAGACATGCCCGACGTCGGCACGGTGCTCGTGCCCGTGGGCGGCGGAGGCGTGAGCGCGGGAACCGCGGCAGCCGTGAAGCTGCGCGCTCCGCAGGCGCGGGTCATCGGCGTCGAGCCTGAAGGTGCGGCGAAGCTGACGCGCGCGCGGGAAGCCGGACGCCCCGTGCGTCTCGAGGCGACGAGCGGGCTCGCCGACGGCCTGCTCGCCGTCGAAGTGGGTGGGCTCCCCTTCGCGCACCACGCGATCTACGTCGACGACGTGGTGACGGTGAGCGACGCCGCGCTGCGCGGCGCGATGCGGGCGCTGTTCGACCAGATGAAGCTCGTCGCCGAGCCGAGCGGGGCGATCACGATCGCCGCGCTGCAGGCGGGACTCGTCACGCCGCGCGGACGCACGGTGGCGGTGCTGAGCGGGGGCAACATCGAGTGGAGCGGCTTCGCGCCGCTCCTGGCCGAGTGACGCGATGAACCGGTGCCCGGCCTGCGGGAAAGTCTACGGCGACGAGGCGCGCTTCTGCACGCGTGACGGGAGCAAGTTGATCGCGATGCCGTCGGCGCGCGGCACGGTGGCCGGGCGCGCCGAGCGGCCCGCCGAGCTCACCCACGCCAACCTCACCGATCAGGTCCTCGACGGACGCTACCGCATCGTCCGCAAGGTCGGCGAGGGCGGGATGTCGTTCGTCTACCTGGCCAGCGACGTCGCGACGCACGAGCAGTACGCGATCAAGGTGCTCTCGGCCGCACTGTCGAGTGACGCGAACGCGATGGCGCGGCTGCGGCGCGAAGCGAGCCTCGGCATGCGGCTCGCGCATCCGAACGTCTGCCACATCATCCGGCTCGGCGAGACGCAGGACGGGCTCGTGTACGTGGTCATGCCGTACGTCGAGGGCGAGGTGCTCTCTGATCGGAACAACCGGCTGGGTACCTTGCCGATCGCCGAGGTCGTGCGCCACGTGCGCGACATCGCCGCGGGACTGCACGTTGCACATGAGCTCAAGATCGTGCACCGCGACCTCAAGCCGGAGAACGTGATGATCTGCAAGCAGCCGGGCGGCGGTGAGCGCGCCGTGGTGATGGATTTCGGGCTCGCCAAGGAGCGTCGCGCGGACGCCGAGCTGCAGAAGCTGACGGCGACCGGAATCATCCTCGGGACGCCGGAGTTCATGAGCCCGGAGCAGTTGCGCGGCCGGCCGCTCGATCCGCGCACCGACGTGTATTCGCTCGCGCTGATGACGTACGAGATGCTGACGGCGAAGCTGCCATTCAGCGGACGGACGCAGCAGGAGATGATGATCGCCCGGTTGCGCAGCGAGCCCGTGCCGTTGCGCCAGGCCGCGCCCTCGCTCGGGTTGGAGGCGGTCGAGCGGGTGCTCGCGAAAGCGATGCAGCGCGATCCCAACGACCGCTATCAGTCCGCGCCGGAGTTCGCGACCGCGCTCGCGGCTGCGGCCAAGGTGGATTCCGACGATGGGAGCCGTCTCGGGCGATTCTTCGGCCGCTGAGCGGGGGAGGCAGAAC
>JAEKKK010000191.1 GCA_019510405.1 Gemmatimonadota bacterium
CCATCGCATGTTCCCGCGCATGGACTACATCAGGTCGGCGCGCGTCGTCGGCGCTGCCAGCATGGCACCGAGCGCCGCGTCGAGTCCTGCACCGAGTGCCGCGAAACCCTGAGATGCACTAGGGCGCCAGCGCTTTCTTCCCGGCTTTTCCACCGACCGCCGCCCACAGCGCGCGCTCCACCGTCGTCGGCGTCCACTCGCCGCCGAGCGCTGCGGCACGCTCACGCAGCTTGTCGGCGTACGTCGCGTAGTACGGCATCGTCCACTTCACCGCGCCGAGCCGCGGCACCTGCGCCGCGACCAGCTCGTCGAAGAACGGATAGCGCTCGGGCGCGAATGCACTCACCGCGGCCGATGCCGTCGCCGGCCCGACACCAGCGAGTGTCGCCAGCGTGGCGATCGGCTTCGTCGGATGCGGCACCGCGGCCAGCGCCTCAGTGCTCGTCTGCGTGACGAGCTTCGCGTCGTTGCCGCGCACGAGGACGAGGTTCGGTGCGCGCCACACCCCTCGCGCCATCTTCCACTCCGTGAGCCGCACCAGCTCGTCGTGCGTCACGTGCGGCTCGCGGCGCGCCGCGATCGCGCCGGGAAGCTCGTCGCGATACCAGCGATCCAGCTCCGCGAGCCTGGCCACCCCCTGCCGCGCCACGACGTCGTCGTAGCTCGCGAGCGCGTCCCGCCACGCCGCCGTCGAATCGTTGAGCCAGAGTGATCCCATCTCTCGCGTAACGGAGGTGACCCCATCTCATCCGGCGCCCGAACGGGCTGCCCACCGACATCGGAGCGACTCCATGAGCCGAATGAACCTAAGGATACCGGCGCGCTGCGGATCGCGCGCGATGCTCGTCGCGGCGGCACTCGCGCTCGCCGCGCCGCGATCCGCTCCTGCACAGGACACGGCCACGGATGCGCAGCGCTCGGCCACCCGGCAGCGGGACTCGTCTACCGAGCGGCGGAATGGCTGGATCGTCGGCCCGCTCGTCGGCCTGCCCGGCGCGGGACCGGAAGCCGCCTACCCCCTCGTCACGCTCGGTGTCGGCGTCACGCGCCTCGCGCCGAATGCGCCGGGCCTCGACTTCTCGATCGGCACGGCACCATACGCACTCGCCTTCGGGGTGATTCCAGTCGCCGCCCGCCTCGGTCCGTCCATCCCATTGGCGCTCGGTCGGGACGCGTTCTTCATTCCATCCGCTGGACTCAGCGCGGTTGCGCTTGCCGGCGAGGAGGCCGCTCCGCCGGCGTTCGGCTGGTATTGGGGCGCCGCCGCCGTCGTGGCGCGCGGCTCCGTCGGTCTGCGCGCGGGCGTGACCCTGCATCGCTCATTCGTCGACAGTGACTCGCAGCTCTGGCTCGCCGAGATCGGCGTCATGCACGTGCCGCTGCCGCGGCTCACCCACTGACGCGAGCTATTCCCCGAGCCGCACCAGCTCGACCTCCGCCGTTCCGTTCGCGATCGTCAACCGCGCCACACTCGGCTCGAGCTTGAATCGCCGCGGGCCGGCGGCACCGGGATTCACGACGAGTCGTCCGTCCGCGTGCGAGACGTACTGTTGATGCGTGTGCCCATACACGATCACGTCCGCCGAGTAGTGCTCCAGCAGCTTCTTCGGCGTGGGACTCCCCAGCTCGTGCCCATGGCTGACATGGATGCGCACGCCGCCGATCGTGCGCTCGATCTCCGGCGCGAGTCGCGGATCGCCGGGCGTGTCCGTGTTGCCGAACACCGCGACCACCGGAGCGATCAGCGCGAGCTCGTCGAGCACCTCGTCGCCCCCGACGTCGCCGGCATGCAGGATGAGCTCCACCCCCGCGAGCGCGCGGTGCACGTCGGCCCGCACGAGCCCGTGCGTGTCGGAGATCAGCCCGACGACGTGCACCGCCGCGTCGCTCACGCGTCGGCCGGACTGTCGCCCCACCGCCGGCCGATCGTGTGCTCCACGCCCAGGTGATCGAGCACGCGCGCCACGACGAAGTCCACCAGCTCGTCGATGCTGGTCGGGCGATGATAGAATCCCGGGCTCGCCGGGAGCACCACCGCCCCGGCGCGCGTCAGACGCAGCATGTTCTCCAGGTGGATCGCGATGTACGGCGTCTCGCGCGGCACCACCACGAGCGTCCGCCGCTCCTTGAGTGCCACGTCCGCCGCCCGCTCCACGAGCGAGCGCGACGTCCCCTGGCTGATCGCGCTGATCGTTCCCATCGAGCAGGGACAGATCACCATGCCGCGATTCCGCGCCGAGCCCGACGCCGGCGCCGCACCCCGGTCATTGTCGTCGAACAGGGTGACGCTCGCATCCCAGGCCGCGGCGCCGATGCGTGTCCGCAGCGCCTCGACCGTGCCGATCTCGGTCTCCGTGCGCAGGAGCCGCAGTCCGTGATCGGAGACGATGAGCTGCACGCGCTGCTGCGCCTGCACGAGTGCCTCGAGCAGCCGCACGGCGTACGGTGCGCCCGACGCGCCCGTGATCGCCATGACGGTCGCGAGCGAGTCCGCGTTGCTCATCGCGTGAGCGCGACCACGGCGTCGTATGCGACGCGCGACATGAACCGGCCCGCGAGCACGAACCCGAAGAACATCAGGCTGATCACGCCGTTCATCGTGAAGAACGCCGCATCGAGCTTGGACAGATCGCCGGGCCGCACCAGCGAGTGCTCGTACACCAGCAGCATCGCCACGCCGAGCACGCCGAGCCAGTAGAGCATCGTGGCCTGCGAGAATCCAACGAGGGCCGCGCTACCGACCAGCGCCAGCATGAGCACCGTGGTCGTATGCAGGCCGCGCGCGATGGCGATCGCCTTCCCTTCGCCCACCATGGACGGGATGGAGAACAATCCATTCGCCCGATCGAACTCGATGTCCGGGAGCGCATACAGCACGTCGAAGCCGGCTCCCCACGTCAGCACCGCCGTCGCCAGCGCACAGAGCATCCACCACGGCTGACTCCAGCGGCCCACCACGGCGAGATACCCTCCCACCGGCGCGATCGACATCCCGAGCCCGAGGGCCAGGTGTGCGAAGCGCGTGAAGCGCTTGGTGTACGAGTAGAAGAACACCCATCCGAGTGCGACGGGCGCCAGCAGGAGACAGAGCCGGTTCAGCATCGCCGCGGCGAGCAGGAACACCGCCGAGGCGAGTGCGACGGACGCCGTCGCCTCGCGCAGCGTCATCGCGCCGCGCGGCAGCTCGCGCAGCCGCGTCCGCGGATTGCGGGCGTCGTACTCGCGATCGACGATGCGGTTGAAGCCCATCGCCGCGAACCGGGCCGCCGTGAACGCGAGCACCACCCAGCCGAGCGTCGCCCACGTCACCGGCCGGCGATACGACGCGAGCACGACGCCCACCAGCGCGAACGGCAGCGCGAAGACCGTATGCGGCAGCTTGACGAAGCTCGCGTAGGTCGCGAGCCGCGTCGTGCCCGCGAACGTCTGGCCTTCGCGCGTCTCCTCCGGCGTTGGAGAGGTCGCGCTCATCGCGCCGGAATGCCGAGCGACGGCCACATCGCGTCCACCGAGCGCCTGGTCGCCTCGTCCATCTCGATCACCGGCGGCCACTCCCGAGTGAATCCTTCTTCGGGGAGCTTGCGCGTCGCATCGATCCCCATCTTCGAGCCGTACGTGAACGCCCGCGACGAATGATCGAGCACGTCCATCGGCCCCATCGTGAACCGCGTGTCGCGCTCAGGGTCGATGTTGTTGAGCGCCACCCACCATGCCTCCTGCGGATTGCGCACGTTCACCCAGTCGTCCACGATCACGAGCACTTTGGCCAGCGACATGAGCCCCTGGCCCCACATCGCATTCATGACCTTGTACGCCTGCCCCGGATACTCCTTCCGGATGCTCACGAACACGAGGTTGTGGAAGATCCCCTCCGCCGGCATGTGGTAGTCCACGATCTCGGGGATCGTGAGCTTGAGCAGCGGCAGGAAGATCCGTTCGGTGGCGTGGCCGAGGTAGAAATCCTCCATCGGCGGCCGGCCGACGATCGTCGCCGGAAAGATCGGGTTGCGCCGCATCGTCACCGCGGTGACGTGCACGGCAGGGTACAGGTCGGCGAGGGAATAAAACCCCGTGTGATCGCCGAACGGCCCCTCGGTCACGAGCGGCTCCGCCGGATCGATGTAGCCCTCGAGCACGAAGTCCGCGTCGGCCGGCACCTCGAGATCACAGGTCAACGCCTTCGCGAGCTGCACGGGCTTCCGCCGCAGGAAGCCGGCGAAGATGAACTCGTCCACCGTCGGCGGCAGCGGCGCGCTCGCCGAGTACATCGAGGCCGGATCCGCGCCGATCGCGATCACGACCGGCATGCGTTCTCCCTTCTCGGCCATCTCGCGCCAGTGCGCCGCACCCACCTTGTGCCGCTGCCAGTGCATCGCGAGGGTGTTCTTCCCGAGTTGCTGCACGCGATACATCCCCACGTTGCGGATCCCGCGCTTCGGGTCCTTCGTGATCACCATCGGGAAGGTGATGTACGGGCCGCCGTCTTCCGGCCAGCAGGTGATGATCGGCAGCTGATCGAGATTCACTTCGTCGCCGCGCCACACCACTTCCTGGCAGGGGGGCGTGCCCGACTGCATCCGCGGCGGGAACTTCGCCACCTCCATCAGCCGCGGAAGCATCGACAGCTTCCCCAGGATTCCTTCCGGCACCTTGAGGTCGAGCAGCTTGGTAATGCGGTCGCCGTGGTCGTCCAGCTGCTCGACGCCGAGCGAGAGCGCCATCCGGCGCATCGAACCGAACAGGTTGATCCCGACCGGATAGCGCGAGCGCGTGCCGTCGCGCAGGATGACGTGCTCGAACAACAGCGCCGGCCCACCGCCCGGCTGCTTCATCACGCGATCCGCGATCTCGCACAGCTCGAAATGCGACTGCACGGGATGGCGGACGCGCACGAGCTCCCCCGTCGCGTCGATGGCCTGCACGAACTCGTTCAGTGTGTCGAGGGCCACTAACTCACCGGTTTCGATCCGACATGAATCGCCGCGATCCCGAACGTCAACGACGTCCAACGGACCTCGGCGAACCCCGCCTCGCTCATCCGGCGCGCCAGTGCGGCCTCCGCGGGAAAATTCGCCACCGAGCGTGGCAGGTACTTGTACGCGGTCCGATGACCGCTGATCACGCCGCCGATGAACGGCAGCAGGTGATGGAAATAGAAGTGATAGAGCGTCCGGACCACCGCCGATGACGGTGTCGTGAACTCGAGGATCACGAACCGCGCACCCGGCGCGAGCACGCGGTGCACTTCGGCCAGCGCTCGATCGAGCGACGCGACGTTCCGGATCCCGAACGCCACCGTCGCCCCCTGCACCGAGCCGTCGGCGAGCGGCAGCTGCTGGGCGTCCGCCGCCACCGGCGCGAGCACCGAGGCCGGCGCCTTGCCGATCCCCGCGCGCAGCGCGATCTGCTCGAACACCGTGCGCACGTACGCGCGCTTCTCCGCGCCTCCTTCGGCCGCCGACTCTGCGACCCGCTCCTCGACGTCCGTGGCGTGCATCGACGAAAGTTCGCCCGCGTCCAGAGCACGGGCAAGCGCGACGCTGGATTGCGCCGAGCGGCGCGGGTAGGTTCTTATGCTGTCGCGCGCGTCGCCCCGTGTCGGCCGCGCGCGACCCCACTCGACCAGATGCCCCACGCACTCGACCTCGCGAATCTTCCCGATGCCGACGTCGTCGCCCTCGCTCTCGAGGGCCGCGAAGCCGCGCACCGTGAGCTGATCCGGCGGTACGAGCGTCCCGTGTTCTCGCTCGTGTTCCGCATGGTGCGCGACCGCGAGCTCGCCGAGGACCTGACGCAGGACACCTTCATCAAGGTGCTCTCGCATCTCGATCGGTATCGATCCGAGTTCAAGTTCTCGTCCTGGCTGTTCAAGATCGCCAACAACGTCGCGATCGATCACCTCCGGCGCCGTCAGCTCGACACGGTCAGCATGGATGGTTCCCCCCATGCCACCACTCCGGATGCCGTCATGGCATCGGCCATCGAGCTCTCCGACCATTCGGAGTCCGCTCTCGATGAGATGGAAGCGAAGGAGCTGGGATCCGCCATCGAGCAGGCGATCGCCCGGCTCCGCCCGGAGTATCGATCCTGCATTCTGCTGCGCCACGTCGAAGGCCGGTCCTATGAGGAGATCGCGACCACCCTGGACCTCCCCCTTGGCACCGTGAAGACCTACATCCACCGCGCCCGGCATGAGCTTCGCCGGGCGCTGGAGCATACCCGAGAGTGAGCTGGGGCACGTTGTGCCCCGAACCCCTTCCGGCCCGTACCCAACGGGCTGAAACTCAGCACCTGTACGTCCCGTAAAGGGAATCAGAGGAATCGTGAATCACAGACACCTGCTCCCCAACGAGATCGACCTCCTGGTCGACGGCGAAGCCGGATTCGGCGTCGCCCCGCTTCGCGCGCATGTCACCGAATGCGACGAGTGTCGCGCGCGGCTCGACGACGCCCGGATCGTCGTGGACGCCCTGGAGAATCTCCCGCACTTCGCCCCGGACTCCCGGATGGCGGATCGGATCATGGCGCAGGTGCCCGTCTTCGTGCCGGCGCACGTCGCCGCCCGCGACTCGGTCACCCGCTGGCTCCCGCAATCGCGGCCGGCCCGCGCCGCCGCGGCGGTGATCGGCACCTCGATCGCGGGATTGCTCACCGTCGCCATGGTCTGGCTGGCCAGCCGCGGGGACGCTGCCATCTTCGCCACCAGCCTGCTCGCCGACCGCGTCCAGTCGCTGGTCATGGGCACGGCGCGCGACCTCGCCCTCTCGCTCTTCGGCGAGTCCGCGGTCGCGGCCGTTCAGGCGTCGGGGGCGCTCGGGGTCACCCTGCTCGTCCTGCTGTTTCTCGGGACGGCGGTCGGTACCGTACTGGGACTTCGGAGGCTGGCGACGGCTTCGTCGCGGCGAGCCTAGAATGCGCTCGCCCCTCCGCGCCGCCATCGTATTTCTGGCCGCGCTGCTCCCCTCCGCCCTCGCGGCGCAGGCGAGCAGCAAGGTCGACATCGGTCAGGCCCTCCAGCAGCTCGCCAAGGGCGAGCAGATCGGCGGGCTCCCCCCCGCCGACAGCGTCTCTCCCGGTCCCCGTAGCGTTCCCGCCGGCACGACCGTAACGGGCACGATCGTCGCCCGCGGTGCCGTGGACGTCGCCGGTACGGTAGAAGGCTCGGTCGTGAGCCTCGGTCGACGGGGAGATGCGCGCGATGAGCGCACTTCCCTCTCCCGCTGTCCCCGCGAAGGCGGTCGCCGATACGCGCTCGGTGTCCGATCGCACCCTTGCCGCCGTGAAGGTGGTCGCCGGCAGCTTCGCCGTGCTGCTCATCGTCGCCCTGGGCGTGCTGCTCTTCGCCGGCCCCAACCTCGCCGAGGTGGTGCAGACGGTCGAGCTCCGGTTCGCCCGTGCCTTCTGGGTCGGGCTGGCCGGTCAGCTGCTCATCCTGCCCGGGCTCGTCGTGCTGTGCATCGCGCTCGCCGTCACGGTCATCGGCGTGTTGCTCATCCCGTTCGCCATCGTCGCGTACGCCATCGCCATCGCGGGGCTCGTCACCCTCGGCTTCCTCGCCGTTGCGCAGCTCATCGGCGCCGCCGGCTGGCGTCAACGCAATACGAGCGAACGGACGCGAGTGTTTGGTTCGCTCGTCATCGGCGTTGCTATTTTCTTCGCCCTCTGGCTGGTCGCCGCGTTGCTCGTCTGGGCTCCCCTCGCCGCGACGGTGGTTCGCGCCGCTGCCATCGCCGCCTCGTGGGCGGCCCTGACCCTCGGGCTCGGCGCCGCCATCCTGTCGCGCGCCGGCACGCATCGCCGCGTCGCCAGCGGCAGCCGCCCCGTCGAGCTGGCCGCGTGGCAGACGCCCACCCCGGTTGCGGGGGTCGTCGCGGCCCGGCGGCCGGCCGTGGTCGCCAAGGAGGCCCCGTGAGACATCGCGCCCTCGCCGTGCTCGCGCTGTGCGCGCCATTCCTCTCGGCTTCGGCGCAGAGCGAGCCGCGCTGGCGCTCGCTCGACGTCTCACGCCAGCTGCGCGACACGGCACCGCAGCGCATCAAGGTGCAGTACGACGCCGGGCGCGTCGACGTTCGCCCCACCGACGCCGCTCTCCTCTTCGGCATGCATCTGCGCTACGACGAGCTGCGTGCGTCACCGCTGCATCGCCACGACGCGGAGCAGCGCAACACCGTGCTCGGCCTCGAGTCGCGCGGCAACGTGTTCCCCACGTCGTCGAGCCGGCACGAGGACAGCGGCGAGCTTCGCCTCGAGCTTCCACGCAGCATTCCGCTCGACCTCGACATGGAGTTCGGCGGCGCGCAGGCGGCGCTGGAGCTCGGAGGACTCGCCCTGCAATCCGCCCGGCTCGAGTTCGGCGCCGCCGAGGCCACACTCGCATTCACCTCGCCCAACCGCGCGCACATGCGCGAGCTCGAGATCGGCGTCGGCGCGGCGGAGTTCACGGCGCGCAATCTCGCCAACGCCAACGCCGACCTGATCCGCATACGCGGTGGCGTCGGCACCGTCGACCTCGACTTCGGCGGAACGTGGACGCGCGATCTCGAGGTCTCGACGCGTCTCGCCATCGGCGGCCTCACCCTGCGAGTCCCCGATGACGTCGGGCTCCGCCTCGAGGTCAAGCGCGTGGCGGCCAGCTTCGACCACGATGGACTCGTGAAGCGCGAGGACGGCTGGTACTCCAGCAACTGGGACAGCGCGCCGCACAAGCTGCACGTGCGTGCGGAGACGGTGATCGGCCACATCGAGCTGAAGCCCTCGACGCGGTGACGCCGCAGCGCTGCGGCGAAGCGCTCACGCCGAGGCGCTGAGCTCGCAGCAATCAATAGCCGTAGGTGGCCCGCGCTTTGCCCGATTCATCGTGGGACGTTTCCACCTGAATCGGGACGGGCATGGTCATCAAGGGCGTCAACGTCGTGCCGCTGGTCAAGAAGACCGTGAAGGAAGTCGGTGAGGATCGCATCCCGTCGATCGCGGCGGAGACGGCCTACTACTTCTTCTTCTCGCTCTTCCCGCTTCTCCTCTTTCTGACGCCGCTGCTCGGTCTCGTCGGAAACGGCCAGGAGCTCATGGACTCGATGCTCAACCGGCTCTCGAGCACGATGCCCGCCGATACGCTCGCACTCCTCCGCCGCGTGCTCCAGGAGATCATCACCTCGAGCGGCAATGCCGGCATCATGTCCATCGGTGTGCTGCTCGCCGGCTGGTCCGGCTCGAGCATCTTCGGCTCGCTGATGGACTCGCTCAACATCGCGTACGACGTGACCGAGACGCGACCGTGGTGGAAGAAGCAGCTCCTCCGGATCAGCGCGCTCCTCGTCGCCGGCGGCATCCTGCTCGTCGCCACCTTCATCTTCCTCGACGGCGAGCGCGTGACGCACTGGGTCGCGGCGCAGCTCGGGCTCGGCGCGTTCGGGGTCGTCGTGTGGAACGCGCTCCAGCTCGTGCTCGCCGTGTGCCTCCTCGTCGCCACCGGCGTCGCGCTCTTCAAGGTGCTGCCCAATGTGCAGCAGCGCTGGTCGCACGTGATCGTCGCGTCGACGATCACCACCATCCTCTGGCTGCTCGCGACGCTGGTCTTCCGCCTCTACGTCCAGCATTTCGGCTCGTACAACAAGACGTACGGCACCATCGGCGGCGTCATCGTCCTGCTCACCTGGATGTACTACTCGATGTTCGTCCTCCTCGTCGGTGGCGAGCTCGCCGCCGAGCTCCATCACGGTACCGGCGCCGTCGAACCGACGAAAGGCGCCACCTACTACGGACGCATCGTGTCTGACTCAGGGCCGGGCACGCCGTCGCTGACGAAGTCGAATCGCGGCTTTTAATCTGCCACTCCCAGTAATTGGTACTGGGTACCTCGTACCGAGACTGGCATACGGGCTCCCGGAATGAGGGGCGAGATCCCGGCACTCGGGGTCAGAGTAGTTGGGGTCAGAGTAGCTTGACTCGGGGCACTTGGGGTCAGAGTAAACGGGGTCAGAGTCAACCGAGTCTGACCCCGTTTACTCTGACCCCGTTT
>JAEKKK010000059.1 GCA_019510405.1 Gemmatimonadota bacterium
GAGTACGAAGTACCAGGTACCGAGACTGGCATACTGGCTCCCGGAATGCGGGGCGAGATCGCGCGCCGACGTGGAACTCGGGGTCAGAGTAAGCGGGGTCAGAGTAGCTCTACTCTGACCCCGCTCACTCTCCGCCTCCCGGAATGAGGGGTCAGATCCTGGGGTCAGATACCGCAGGTGTCTGACCCCTTGGCGCATTCCAGTAACGCAACGAAAGGGGTCAGAGTCAGCGAACCGCTGACTCTGACCCCAACGCGTACTTGGTACGAAGTACGGCCGTCAGCCGTTCAGATAGGGGGACTTCCGAGCCTTCCGGGAGCCGTTATGCCAGTCCAAGTACCTGGTACTTCGTACTCAGTACTGGGAGTGGTAGTTAGAACTATCGATCGTCCGCAACGACGGGAGCCCGACAGAGCGCGCACGCGTGCCCCGCGCGCACGTCGAGCACGGCACGCCGCCGGCCGAAGGTGATCAGCTCGAACGCCACCTCGCCGCGCTCGCGACGGCTCAGCGGATCGCACGCGCACTTGCCGTGCGTCCGCACCGAGCGCGCGTCCTCCACGATCAGCGCGTGCCGGCGGTCGGCGCGGATGAGGGTGCCCGTCGTGCCGGCCGGCCCGGTGACGATGTCGCCCTCGCGCGCCGCGGTGGACCAGGTGCGCTGCACGTCATCGTCGCTCGACGCGCGCGCGGCCGCGCGGGCGGCGCTGCGCGGTGCCGGTGGAAGTCCGGCGTCCCACGCCGGATCGGGGACGCCCGCAATCGCCGACGGCAGTGTGATCAGCCGGTCGAGCGTCTCCTCGAACACGGTGTCGAGCTCGGTCCACGAGCAGACGAGCGCCGGCAGGATCGACGCGCGCACGCGGTGCGCCGAGGGCGCGGGTGCGCCGAGCAGCGGCAGCACGGCGACGGCGGCATCGCGCGCCGTGGCGGCGACGCGCGACTGCGTCATCACCGACGACGAGATCCCCGCCGCGGTGCCGTCCACGAAGGGACGCAACGTGCGGGTCAGCGCTCGGCGGAGCGCCTGGTCGTCGAGCGATCGGCGTGGGGTGGGCATGGCCATCAGGAACGACTGCGCACGGGCTGCGCGGGCAACAGAGGGGGGTACGCGCTGGCGGTGAATACCCGCCATCCATACAATAGTCGCGGGAGTCGGGAGCAGCCGCGTCGACGTAGTCGTAACGGTCCTGCGTGTCACCCTCCCTCATCGACTCTAGGTTCGATACCTCCCGATCCGTCTCGGTCGGCCGGCGCCAACAGCGCACGGGTGTCGTCGCTCTGCAGGTTCACACCTCCGCGACCATGCCCGGGCCGGCCGAGCCGGATCTTCCTCACCTGACGGTCTCATGAGATTGATTGGCCTGCTCCTGCCGCTCGTCCTGCTCGCGGCATGGCTGTTCATCGCGGCGCGGCTGCGCAGAACGACGGTGCTCGAGTACGAGCGTGGGCTCCTGTACGACGCGGGCCGCTTCCACTCCGAACTCGCGCCGGGCCAGTACTGGATCTGGACCCCGACGCGCAGCGTCACCAAGGTGGACGTGCGCCAGCGCATCTCGACGGTCGCGGGGCAGGAGGTGCTCACCGCGGACGGCATCGCGGTGAAGCTCAGCCTCGTGGCGCAATACCGCATCGCGGATCCGGCGTTGGCGATCAACGCGCAGACGAGCTACGAGTCCGCCCTGCACACGGAGCTGCAGCTCGCCATCCGCCGCCTGGTGTCGGCCGAGCCGATCGAGGCGCTGCTGGAGAAGCGTCCGCAACTCGGTGCGTTGCTCACCGCGCAGGTTCGCGAGCCGGCCACGCTGCTCGGGCTCGAGCTCGTGCAGGCCGACGTCCGTGACCTGACGTTGCCCGGCGAGTTGAAGAAGCTGTTCGCCCAGGTGACGAAGGCACGGCAGGAAGGACTCGCGGCGCTCGAGCGCGCGCGTGGGGAGACGGCGGCGCTGCGGAATCTGGCGAACGCCGCGCGGCTCGTGCACGACAACCCTGCCCTCATGCAGCTGCGCATGCTCCAGGTGGTCGGCGAGCAGTCGGGCAACACCGTCGTGCTGGGCATGCCCGCCGGCGCCATGCCGTTGCCGATCGCTTCTTCGGGACGCGACCGCCTCGAGCCCCCGCCGGCGCCGCCGCCGGACGAATGAGCATGACGACCGCGCGTGCAGGCAGGCGTGCGCCGTTCGCTGCGAGACTCGCTGTCGTTGCGGCGATGCTGGTCGTGCCGGCCGTCGCGGCCGCGCAGCTCGTGCCGATGCAGAAGGACGCCGTCTATGCGCGCGTCGATGGCCGAGCGCTGACGCTCGACCTCTACATGCCGCCAGGCGTGGCCGCTCCTCCGCTCGTGGTGTGGGTGCACGGCGGGGCCTGGACGTCGGGCACCAAGGCCAATGCACCGACGCAGTTCGTCGAGCACGGCTACGCGATGGCGAGCCTCGACTTCCGGCAATCGACCGACGCACGGTTCCCCGCCCAGGTGCACGACATCAAGGCGGCAATCCGCTTTCTGCGCGCGTCGGCGCGGCGATATGGCTATCGCGCCGACCGCATCGCGATCGCGGGCTCCTCGTCGGGCGGGCACCTGGCCGCGCTGGTCGGCGTGACGAACGGGGTATCCGTGCTGGAGGGACGAGAGGGCGATCACCTCGGCGAGTCGTCGAGCGTGCAGGCGATCCTCGACTACTACGGCGCCTCGGATCTCACGTCGATCCTCTCGCAGTCGACGCCATACGGGCTCGGTGTGCGCCGGCCGGCGCTGGTGCGCCTGCTGGGCGCTCCTCCCGACGAGGCGCGCACCCTCGCCGAGCTTGCGAGTCCGGTGCGACACGTGGACCGGGGCGATCCGCCGCTCTTTCTGATGCACGGCGACGCCGATCCGCAGATGCCCCCGCAGCAGTCGGTCGAGCTGCAGCGCGCATACGCGAAGCTCGGCCTCGACGTCGAGCTGCACATGCTTCCTGGTTCGAAGCATGGCGGGAGCGAGTTCTTCGCCTCACCCAACCTCGACGCCGCGCTGGCGTTTCTGCGCAGGACGATCGGACCGACGCAGGCGAGGGACGAAAAGCCACACATCAAGTGAGCGCGCGGCGTGCCGAGCCTCTGGCCGTAATCGTCTCTCAGTCATGCGATCCGAGCCGCTGCTCATAGCCCTCATCATCGCCGCGCCGGCGATGTACGCCTGGTGGTCGGGACGGAGGCTGCTCCGCTCCCTCGACGATCCCGCCCTCGCCGAGCTGCTGCAGGGACGCCGGCGGCGGATATCGCAGGTCACCGTCGGCGCCATCGCCGTGAGCGCCTTCGCCGGCGCCTCGCTCGCATGGACCATCCCGATGCTCGTCGGGCTGCTCGTCGCGCAGTTTCCGCTGCGGCGCGCCGTGCATGGCGACGAGTGCTCCCTCGCGCAGTTCGTCGCGTACTGTGCGGCCAGCTTCATTGCCGGCGCGGGGCTGCTGATGTTCGCGCTCCTCACGCCGACGCTCGTGGCGCACCTCGTGCGCGACCGGATTCCCGGTACGACGCGCGCGTCGTTCACGCTGGCGCTCGCCCTCGGCGCGCTGTGCGGGATCGTCGTCTTCGCCTGGTACCGCTGGTTCACGCGGATCTGGCTCCGGTTGCACCGAGCCTCGCCGCTGGAGCGCGATGTCGTACACGCACCCCTCCTTCCCAGGCTCGAGGCTGTGCTCGATCGCGCCGGCGATCGGCTCAGCCGGCGTCCGTCGATCCATCGCTACGGCGCGAAGGGCTTCCGCATGGCGAACGCGATCGCGCTGTGCTCCCTCCACGAGCCGGCCGTCGCCATCAGCGACACGCTGCTCGACACGCTCGACGCCGACGAGACGACGGCGATCTTCGCCCACGAGATCGCGCACCACGAGTACTTCAATGCCGCACGGCTGCGCACGCGCCGCTGGGCGATCGTCGGGGTCGCCCTCCTCGTCGCCGTGCTGCCCGCCCTGCTGCTCGCGACGGGGCCGCACTCCGATCTCATGATCAGCCTGGCGTTCCTCGTCGTGCTCGCGCTCCTGATGCTGCGCGGCCAGTCGCCGAAGCAGCAGCAGGAGACGGCGAGCGATCTCCGCGCCGTCGAGCTGACGAACGACCCCGACGCGCTGATCCGCGCGCTGACGAAGATCCACGTGCTCGCGCGGCTGCCGCGCCGGTGGGCGGAAGAAGTCGAGCGTGCCGCGACGCACCCGAGCCTCGCGCGCCGCATCCAGGCGATCCGTGCCTTGGACTCCTGTCATCCCGAGCGAGCGGAGCGAGTCGAGGGATCTGCACCTGGCGGTACGCCTACCGTGATCCAAGCGGCGGCAGCGGGCAGCTACGTCGTGCTCGACGCCACGCGCGCCCACTGGCTCGACGGTGTCCCCGCTGGCACGCCGGCCGACCTTGCCTCGTTGCGCGAGCATTCCGCCACCTATCGCGCGATGACCTACGCCGAGCTTGCCGAACTGCGGCTCGTCGCGGCGCATGGCCAGCGCGCACTGCGCGCCGCCGATCTCGGCGGCCGGAGCTGGAGCGTGGACGTGCGCGAGGCGGACGTCCCGCGCATCCAGGAGACCCTAGACCGGGTGGACTCGCGCTTCGGCGCGCGCCGCATCGAGCCCGCGCTGAAAAGTGAGCGCGCCGCGCGCATCCTCGCCGCGGCGCTGCTGATCGCGGCGCTCCTCGGCGGCGGGACGGCGGCCGTCGCGATCCCCGCGCTGGCCACGATGTTCGCGCCCACGGTGACGTCGCTCGCCGCCCTTGGCGCGATGGGCACCGCGGGGCTGCTCCTCCTCGGCTCGAGCGATTCGTTCGGGATGCCGCGCGAGTGGGGCGCCGTCCTGCTCGCCGGCGCGCTCGGACTGGGCGCGATGTGGCTCGCGTGGCAGTGGCATCGCGCGCGCCGCGAGGCGATCACCTCCAGCGCGCGCCTCGGCGTGCGACTCATGTTCGTCGCGCTGGGACTCGCGGTGCTCACCACGCTGCTGTGGGTGAGCACGGTGTGGACGTCGCCGCGCGAGCTCGCCGCGGACGAGAACACCCTCTCGCTCGCGATCACGTTGTGCGGGATCGGCGCGGCGATGTTCACGCTGCGCGTCGCCGCGCTGCGATTCGCCGGTGGCGCCGCCGCGCTGCTCGGCGTCGTCGCGCTCGCCGGCGTCACACTCGCCGAGCGGGTGTGGCCCGCCACGTCGGAGATCGGATGGGACGAGAGCGGGCTGTCGCTCGTCGCCTCGGTGCCCCTGCCGCACGACATGGACGCCGTGGAGCTCTCTCCGCGCGGAACGCGCTGGCTGGCGCGCCGCTCGTTCGGCAACGACGACGAAGACGATTACATCCTCAAGTTCACGACCGGCGACGTCGCGGCGAGCGCTGCGCCCTATACCGTGACCGCGCTCGACGCCGTGCTGCCGAGCGAGACGCAGATGCTCGTGCTCGCGACAGTGGGCGACAGCCTCGAGCTCCGCCTGGAGAACGTGCATGCCGACAGCACCCAGCGCGTCGTCTGGCGGCGGTCGTTCGAGACGCTGTACGCGCCGGCCCTGCGCCTGGTCGACGGCGGCACCCGCTGGCAGGTGAGCGGCATGCGGCTCAACGGGCGCGCGGCCGGCACGCTCGTCACGCTCGACGGCGCCGTCGGCCCCAACCCCGCTGATACCGGCGTGGCTCGAACCGAGTTCGCCGCGGACACGCTGCACGGCCAGTCGGTGTTCACCTATCGCGACGGCTCGCGCCTCGTCATGACGCTCGCGCGCAATCCGATCGGGGCGATGCGCGGCCGGTCGATGCTCTGGTCGACGCTCGCGGCGATGCGCGGCACGAACATGACGTGGCAGCTGTCGCGGCGCGATCGCGACGGCTCGCATCCCGTCACCAGCCTGCATGGGTACGTTCGCTGCTGGGCCGCCACCGAGGACGACGTCGCCGTCTGCGCCGATCAGAGTGTGCGCGGCGTACACGTCGTCAGCATCGCGCGCGACGGCCGCTTCGCGGACCTCGGCATGCTGTCGCGCCGCTACCAGCGCGCGAGCGCGAGCCCACAGGGACTGCTCGTCGCGTCGTCCTACATGGATCGCTCCCTCGCCGTCATCGACGTGGTGCCGCGGAAGGGTGTGCGCATCACGCTGCCGCCGGCGACCGACGGCCGCACGCGCGACGCGACCGCCAGCGGCGACGCCGTGGCAATCCTCCTCTCGGGAGAGGAGGGCTCGCGCCTGCTCGTATACCGGCTCGGTCCGCTGATCCAGACTGCATCGCGCACCAGAGGCGGTAGCTAGGCCGCTCGCAGCCCTGCATCATTCACCGCCCGGCGCTCCGCCGGTCCTCCCCCGAGCGTAGCGCGAGTCTGCCCCATTGAGCGCCACCCGAGACAACGACGAGTCGGCTCGCATCTCATCATCCTCCGCCGAGGGGGAGATGGGTGCGCGCGTGCGCACGCTCGACTGGTCGCAGACGCCGGTAGGCCCGATGGCCACGTGGCCGCAGAGTCTCCGCGGCACGATCAAGACCCTGCTCGCCTCGCGCTACCCGATGATCCTGCTCTGGGGGCCGGAGCTGATCCAGATCTACAACGACGCATACATCGGCCTGATCGGCGACAAGCACCCGCACGCGCTCGGCCGCTCGATCCGCGAGACCCAGGCCGAGTCGTGGGACGCCATCGGCCCGATGATCCACGCCGTGATGTCCACCGGCGTGCCGAACTGGGTCCCCGCGCAGCAGCTCCCGCTCGAGCGCGCGGGCTACCGCGAGGAGTCGTACTTCAGCCTCTCGTACAGCGCCGTCGAGGACGACGCAGGCGTCATCAGCGGAATGCTCTGCGTCTGCAGCGAGGTGACGCAGCAGATCCTCGGCGAGCGCCGGCTCAAGCTGCTGCGCGATCTCGCGCTGAGCGCGGGCGACGCGCGCAGCGTCGAAGACGCTGCGCACGCCCTCATAGCAACGATCGGCACGCACGCCCTCGACGTCCCCTTCGCGCTCGTCTACACGCGCGAGTCCGACGGCACCACGATCGCTCTCCGCGGCGTCGTCGGTCTCCCCGAAGACGGCTCGGAGACGCCGCGCACGATTCCGCTCGATGCGCCGTCCGTCCCCTGGCAATTGAGCCTTGCCGCGAACGGCGCGACGGTGGTGCTGGATGACGTCGCGTCCCGCGCGGCCGTGGTGGGCGGGCCATGGAACGATTCCGTCAGCTCCGCGCTCGTGATGCCCATCGCGTCGGCCGGACACGATCTCCCGCTCGGCGCGATCGTCGCCGGTGTGAGCCCGAGCCGAGCGCTCGACGAGCAATATCGCTCGTTCTACGCGCTGCTCGCCGCGCAGGTCTCCGTCGCGCTGCGGAACGCGCAGGCATATCAGGAGGAGCGCCGCCGCGCCGAAGCGCTCGCCGAGCTCGATCGCGCCAAGACGGAGTTCTTCTCGAACGTCAGCCACGAGTTCCGCACCCCGCTCACGCTCATGCTCGGCCCCACGGCCGACCTGCTCTCCGGCGCGCGCGGCGCGCTGCCGTCCGCGCAGCGCGAGCAGCTCGAGGTCGTGCACCGCAACGCGCAGCGGCTGCTCAAGCTCGTCAACACCCTGCTCGACTTCTCGCGCCTCCAGGCGCGCCGCGTCGAGGCGACCTACGAGCCGATCGATCTCGCGTCGTACGTCGCCGAGCTCGCGAGCTCCTTCCGGTCGGCGTGCCAGCGCGCCGGCCTCGCGCTGCGCGTCGATTGCCCGCCGCTCGGCGAGCTGGTGTACGCGGACCGCGGCATGTGGGAGAAGATCGTCTTCAACCTGCTGTCGAACGCGTTCAAGCACACCTTCGAGGGAGCGATCGACGTCCGCCTGCGCGCCGAGGGCGCCGACGCCGTGCTCGAGGTGGAGGACACCGGCGTCGGCATCCCGGCCGAGGCGCTGCCGCACGTCTTCGAGCGCTTCCACCGCGTGGCCGGCACGCGCGCGCGCACGCATGAGGGGTCGGGGATCGGTCTCGCGCTCGTGCAGGAGCTCGTGCGCATGCACGGCGGCCGCGTCGGCGTCGAGAGCCGCGAAGGGGAGGGGACGACCTTCACCATCCGCGTCCCGTTCGGGCACACGCATCTGCCGGCCGAGCGGATTGGTGACAATGAGGGCGCGGCCGTCGCGGCATCGGGTCCAGCGGTCTACGTCGAGGAAGCGCTGCGCTGGCTCCCCGACCCGCCCGCGCCGGGCGGTGTCCCGCGGCGCAGCCGCACGTCGGCGCGCCTGCGGCAGGACGACGCGCCCGCCGCCGAGGAGCGCGCCACCGTGCTCGTCGTCGACGACAACGCCGACATGCGCGACTACATCGCGCGCCTGCTCGCGGCCGACTATGCCGTGCGCACGGTGGAGAACGGCCGCGCCGCGCTCGACGTCGTCCACACCGCGCGCCCCGATCTCGTCGTGAGCGACGTCATGATGCCCGAGCTCGACGGCTTCGGGCTCGTGCGCGCGCTGCGCGATGACATCTCCACCGAAGCGATCCCCGTCATCCTCCTCTCGGCGCGCGCCGGCGAGGAGGCGACGGTGGAAGGGCTCGACGCCGGCGCGGACGACTATCTGGTCAAGCCCTTCGCCGCGGCCGAGCTGCTGGCGCGCGTGCGCACCCAGCTCGAGATCGCGCGCGTGCGGCGCGGCGCGGCCGAGCGGACGAAGCTGCTGCGTGCGGCGGAGATGGCGCGGCGCGAGGCGCAGTCGCTCGCGGATCGCCTCCAGGCGGCGAACGAGGAGCTCGCCCATGCGCTGCAGGCGGCGAACGAGGCGCGCGCCTTCGCCGAGTCGGCCAACCGGTCGAAGTCCGAGTTCCTCGCCACGATGAGTCACGAGATCCGCACCCCGATCAACGCGATCATCGGCTACACCCAGCTCCTCACGATGGGGATCGTCGGCCCGGTGACCGAGGAGCAGGGAGTGCAGCTCGCGCGCATCGCGTCGAGCGGCCAGCATCTGCGCGGGCTGATCGACGACATCCTCGACCTCTCACGCATCGAGGCGGGGCGTCTCGCCGTCGGACGTACGGTGTCGACGAGCCGGACCGTCGTGGCGGCGGCGATCGACCTCGTGCGCGATCAGGCGGCGGCCAAGCAGATCACGCTCGACGATCGGAGCGCGGAAGAAGTGGAGGCGTACTTCTTCGGCGACCCGCAGCGCGTGCAGCAGGTGCTCGTCAACCTGCTCATCAACGCGACCAAGTTCACGCCCGACGGCGGGCGCATCTCGATCCAGTGCGGCACCATGCAGTTCCCGACCTCGGATCTCGAGGCGCGCAGCATGAGCGGATGGACCTACTTCGCCGTCGAAGACACCGGCGTCGGCATCGCCCCCGGGATGCTGGAGCGGATCTTCCAGCCGTTCGTGCAGGGCGAGGGCGGCTACACGCGCACCCACGCGGGCACCGGGCTCGGCCTGACGATCAGCCGCCGGCTCGCGCGATTGATGGGCGGCGATCTCACCGTGGAGAGCGTGCAGGGCGAGGGGTCGCGGTTCACCCTCTGGCTCCCCGCGGAAGAGCAGGGCAGGGCAACGCGCGACGAAGCACCGCGCGTGCCCGGCACCAAGCGCGCAGGGCATTCGTAAGGGCTGAATGCTCCGTACCCTCGACGCACACTTCCTCGAGATCGAGCCACGTCCCGAGCTGTCGGGGCTGCGCCGCGGCCTCATCGAGTTCGGCTACTTCGTCGCCAAGGAAGCGCGCGCCTGTCTGTTCGTCGCGCTGTTCTTCCTCGCCGTGTTCACCGTGCCGCGCGCGGGCGTGCTCGGCGTCCCGCGCTACGACGCGCTGCTGATCATCGCCATCGGGATCCAGGCGTGGATGCTGTGGGCGAAGCTCGAGACCTGGGACGAGGTGAAGGCGATCACCCTGTTCCACCTCGTCGGCTTCTGTCTCGAGCTGTTCAAGACGTCGGCCGGCATCAAGTCGTGGAGCTATCCCGACTTCGCCTACACGAAGATCTTCGGCGTGCCGCTCTTCGCCGGCTTCATGTACGCCTCGGTGGGGAGCTACATCATCCAGGCGTGGCGCCTGTTCGACCTGCGCATCCGCCATCATCCGCCATACTGGATGGCCGCGACGATCGCCGTGGCGATCTACGCGAACTTCTTCACCCACCACTTCATCGGCGACTTCCGCTGGTACCTCGCCGCCTGCGCGCTCGGCCTCTACGCGCGCACCACGGTCGTATTCCGTCCCTACGATCGCGAGCGCACGATGCCCCTCCTGCTCGGCTTCGTGCTGATCGGATTCTTCCTCTGGCTCGCCGAGAACATCAGCACGTTCTACGGGATCTGGCGCTATCCCGATCAGATGGGCGCGTGGCAGGCGGTGCACTGGAGCAAGTGGAGCTCCTGGTCGCTCCTCGTCATCATGACGTTCACCATCGTCGCCAACCTGAAGCACATCAAGGCGCGGGTCCACGTTCCCGCCCCATGACTGGATACGCCGTCATCGTGCGGCACGACGCGACGCGCGTCGAGGCGGACGAGCTGCGCGTGCTGCTGCCGTCGCTCCGCCGGCGCGGCCCGCATGGCGAGCAGGCCGTCGCCGACGGAGCCGTTGGCATCGCGACCGCGCTGCTCGACGTCGGCGATCGGCGACTCGCCCCCGCGTGGACCGCCGACGGGCCCTTGCTCGTCGCCGGCCAGGTCCGGCTCGACGCGCGTGAGGCGCTCGTCGAGGCGCTGCACCGGTCGGACGTGCGCGCCGACCTCCGCGACGCCGACCTCCGCCTCTTCGCCCAGGCGTGGCGCGCCTGGGGAGACGACGCGCCTGCTCGTCTGCTCGGCGATTTCAGCGTCGCGATCCACGACCGCGCCTCGCGCGCGACGACGCTCATGCGCGATCCGTTCGGCGTCCGCATGCTGTTCTACCACCACGACGCGCGCCGCCTCGTCGCGTCGAACACTCTCGCCACGATCCTCGACGCCGGCGTGCCGCGCGAGCTCGACGAGGACGCGATCGCCGATTTCGTCGCCGAAGGGTTCAACGAGGATCCATCCACGACGACCTTCCGCGCCGTGAAGCGGGTGCCTCCCGCGTGCGTCGTGACCGTGCACCCGACAGGACGTAGCGAGACGCGCTGCTACTGGACCCTCCCCACGCCGGCGATCGAGCGGTCGCGCGGTGCGGAAACGATCGTCGCCGACTTCCGTCTCCTCCTCGAGGCGGCCGTGCGCGACCGGATGCGCACGCCGGCGCTCACCGTGTTCATGAGCGGTGGCCTCGACTCGACGACCCTCGCGGCGATCGCGGCGCGTCAGGACGTGCGCACCCGCATCGTCGCCCAATCGGCCCACCTGCCGACTCTCGTCCCCACCGACGACACCGCGCGCGCGCGGCTGACCGCGAAGTACATCGGCATCCCGCACGAGCTGAGCGACGTCGACGCGTACGGCTATCGCGAGGGGACATCGCTTCCTATGCCCGGCACCCTCGAGCCGTCGGGCGATCCCGATCCTCTCGGGCTGGAGGATCTCATGCGCCGCGCGAGCGAGCATGCGCCCGTCGCGTTCTGGGGCGAGGACCCGGACGCGTATCTCTCCCCACCGCACCTCGCCGAGCTGCTGCGCGCGAGCGCGCCGCATCGGTTCGCCCTCGACTTCATCGGGCACCTGCTGCGGGAGCGCAAGCGACCGTACCTCGGCGTGCGCGCGCTCGTGCGGAAGCGTCGCGCGGCCGCGCGCGCTCTCGAGCAGGCGGGCGGGCCCGAGTGGCTGCGCGCCGACCTGCGCGCGCGCCGCGCCGAGCGACTCCGATCCCGCCGGGACACCGTCCACCCGACTCGCTCCGCGGCCGCGGAGCGCCTCGCGCAGTATCACTGGCAGCCCTTTCTCGAGTCGCTCGACGCCGGCTTCCACGGCATCCCGCTCGACGTCAGGCTCCCCTATCTCGATCTGCGCCTCATTCACTACGCGCTCGCCCTGCCGGCGATGCCCTGGCTGCAGGGGAAGCGTCTCCTGCGCGAGGCGGCGCGCGGACTGATCCCGGAAGAGGTGCGCTGCGCGCCGAAGCGCGGGATGCCCGGGCTCTACGAGGCGCGCATCGCGCAGTGGTGGGCGCGCACCCCGGCGCCCTTCGTGCCGTCACCTGCGTTCGCGCAGTTCGTCGACGTGAGCAAGCTCCCAGTGATCGACCGAACGACCAGCGTGAACGACACGCTCCTGCACCTCAGGCTGCGCGCCCTTGACCGCTGGCTGCGCGAGTCGCCAGCCGGTCGATAGCGCATCGCCCGTGCGCCGTTGCGAGCGCGACAGGACACCCCGCGCACCTCGCGGGGCGCCACGGCGAGCAGTTTGCACTCTGCAGTCGGGTGTCGACCACCAGTGAGCGCCCCATCACGAGCCAATGGCCCCAGCGATTCAGCTGGAGCTGGGCCCTCGTAGTACTCATCGGCACGGCGGCGCTCGTCGGGTTCGCGAAGGTCGGCGCGGACGTCTTCGCCCACAAGTCGACGGGCCTCGACGCCACCGTGCAGTCGTGGATGTTGACCCACCAGGAGCCGCTGCTCGACAGCGTCTTTCTCTGCATCACGATGATCGGCGGCATCATGGGCATGCGCGTGCTCGCCGTCGCGGGCGCGCTGTTCCTCTGGTTCCGCGGGCATCGCCGAGTCGCGGCAGGAGTGCTCGTCGTGCCCGTCGTCTCCGTCCTCCTCTTCAACTTCGTGAAGGACATCTACGAACGCCCGCGCCCAGCCGGCCTCGCCGGACGCGTGGACAACTCGTTCTCCTTCCCGTCCGGCCACGCCACGACCTCGGCGGCCGTCTGCTGCACCCTCGCCTACGTGCTCTGGCGCGAAGGGTTCGTGCGCGGATGGACGGCGCTCCTGTTCGCCGCGCTCGTCCCCCTGCTCGTCGGCTTCAGTCGGCTGTACCTCAACGTGCACTGGGCGACCGACGTCCTCGGCGGCTGGAGTGTCGGCCTGTTCATCGCCGCGCTCTCCGCCGCGCTCTACAACCATCATCGCCGGCGCCGCGCGGTCCCGCGATGACGAGCGCCTGGGCACGCGGACTCGTCCTCGCCGTCGCGCTGAATGGAGTGGCGTCGTCCACCATCCGTGCGCAGAGCGCGGAGCAGCCATCGGCGGTCGTCATCACCGGCCGCGACCTCGGCATCACCGCCGGCGCGACGGTGGGCGCAGCGGCGCTCTCGCGACTCGACGTTCCCGTCGCCCGCTTCTTCGGCGACTCGGCATTTCACGAGCGGCACCCCGGGCTCACGACGGCGGCGAAGCGGGCGAGCATCGTCACCGAGACGGTGCTCATGGTCACCGGCGGCACCGTCTACGGCATCGCACGGCTGCGGCACGACGACGGCACCGCCGATGTCGCCCTGCACGGCACGGAGGCCGTGCTCTTCCCGGCGATGTTCATCCAGGTCATCCGCGGCGCCCTCGGCCGCGCGCGTCCGTACGTGGCCGGCGGCGCGGTGGAGCGTCGCGACAGCGATCCGTATCAGTTCGAGCTGCTGCACGGCTTCACGAGCTTCGATTACCGGTCCTTCCCGTCGATGCACGCCATGGCGAGCGTCGCCGTCGCCGCCGCGCTGTCCACCGAGATGCGCGAGCGGAACACGCCGCACCGCGCGCTGATCTCGCCACTGCTCTACGCCGGCGCCGCGATGCCCGGACTCGCGCGCCTCTACCTCGACCAGCACTGGGCGAGCGACATCGCCCTCGGCGCCTTCCTCGGCGCGTTCGCCGGGCAGAAGGTCGTGACGTATAGCCACGCGCACCCGACGAACCGGATCGACCGCGCCTTCCTCGGCCGCCGCACGTACGTCGGGTTCACGAGTGACGCGCGCGGTCTCTCGTTGCGTGCGTGGTCGTTCTGAGAGTCTCTATCAGAACCTCACGCCCGAGGTGGAACAGGCTCGTTGCTGCTCGTGCTACCTGGGCCGATCGGCAGCCGGCCTGACGCGAGCCCGCACCCAATCGAGGCACGCCACGCAGACGAGCAGCCCGATGAAGGCGATGGGAGCGACGAACACGGGCGCGAGCCACTTCCCGAGGGGCAGGAACGCACGGCCCCAGACGCACGCCTCGGACGCCTCCAGGCCGGCGCGGCACTTCCAGGCGATTTCGACGTGGGGCTCTGCGATACCGATGGCGAGGGCACTGATCGCGAGCAGCCACCGGCGTCGGCGCGTAGACAATGGATTCACGATTCGAGGCTCCGTCTCGTCGGCACTCCTGCTTGACGCGGATCACCCACCTCACGCATCATAGGGCAGGCGCTTCGGGGCGCCCGCGGGTCCGCGCGAAGGACTGAGTCCTCCCGTCGACGTCTCCTGGTATCGGCACATCGACTCCGTGCTGGCCAGCTTGCGGACCGCGGCCACGAGCATGGAGGACGTATGCCGGCCACCCGCACGTTGCCCGACTCGCCCGACCCCGAACAGCTGCGTCGTCAGGCGAAAGAGCTGCTGCGCGCTGCGCGCAGCGCTGATCCCACCGCGTTGTCACGCTTCCGCGCGCTCCCCGCATACCGGGATGCGCGAGACGACGACCTCGCCCGCGCCCCGCTCGCGCTCCACGACGCACAATCGGCGATCGCGCGCGAGCATGGCTTCCCATCCTGGAACGCGCTCCTCGAGCACGTCGAGGAGCGGTCGCTCGATTTCGACTCGGCCGCACGCGAGTTCGTCGAGGCGGCCACCGACGGCCGGTCGTCGCGCGCCGAGCGGCTGCTCGGGCTGCACCCGCGCCTCGCACGCGCGACGTTCTACACGGCGCTCGTCGCGGGCGACGTCGCCACCGTCGAGTCGCAGCTCGCGAAGCGGCCGGAGCTCGTGCGCGAGCGCGGCGGCCCGCGCGGCTGGGAGCCACTTCACTACGTCTGCTACACCTCGATCGCGCATGCGCGCGGCGCGAGCGCGGAGGGGCTCGTCGCCGTCGCGCAGCGGTTGCTGGCACTCGGTGCCGACCCGAACACGCGCTTCCCCTGGCTGCACCACGGCGTGAACCGCCCTGTGCTCTGGGGCGCGACGCGCACCGTTCACCTCCTGCCGCTCGCCGAGCTGCTGCTGAAGTCCGGCGCCGATCCGAACGACGGTGTCACGCTGACGATGGCGGCGAGCGCCGGCGACGTGGCGACACTCGACCTCCTGCACGCGTACGGCGCGAGCCCCGATCAACCGTGGGCGACCGACGGTTCGGCCACGCTCTATGCGATCCTGCACTGGTCGCGCACCGACGCCGGCGTGCGTTGGCTGCTGGAGCACGGCGCCGATCCCGATCCGGTCTTCCCCGCGAACGGGGAGACGCCACTGCACGTCGCCGCGCAGCAGTGGGACGTCGCGCTCGTCGAGCAGCTCGTGCAGCGCGGCGCCGACGTCTCACGCCAGCGCGCCGACGGGCGCACGCCGTACGCGCTGGCCGAGCTCAATGGCAACCGCGCGGTTGCCGATTGGCTGCTCGCCAACGGCGCGTCGGCGGAGCTCAGCCAGGTCGACCGGCTCGTCGCCGCCTGCGCGCGCGGCGATCGGGCCACGGCGGAATCGCTGCTCGGGGCGCATCCGTCGCTGCCGAACGAGATCACCGACGCGCACTACGTCGCGCTCCATCTCGCCGCCGAGCAGAGCGACGTCGCCGCGCTCGCCCTGCTGCTCGACTGCGGCTTCGACGTGAACCGCGGCGACGCCGAGATCGGCAAGACCGCGCTCCACAGCGCCGCGATGGCCGGCCAGCCCGATGCTGTTCGCCTTCTCCTCGAGCGCGGCGCGTCGCCCGCCACGCGCGACCGCGAGTTTCACGGACAGCCGCTCGTGTGGGCGGCCGAAGGTTCGAGATCGCACGGCGATCGCGCGCGCGAGTACGAGGAAGTGGGCCACCTGCTCATGGACGCCGGCTCGCCGATCGACTGGCAGCTCCCGAGCGACGAGCCGGCCGAGGGGGTTTCGGAAATCCTCGCCGAATGGCAGCGCCGCCACGCGGAGGCCGTACGATGACCGCGTCCATCTCGAGCGGGGAGCGCCCCGCAAGTCGGCGCCCGTGGTCGGTGATCGTCGTCGCCGTCATCTTCCTCGCCCTCGGCGTCCTCGACATCACCCGCGGCCTCGCCCCGCTGTTCGCCTCCGCGCCGCACTGGCACATGGCCGCCGACGACGTGGAAGTGCTGGCGATCGGCATCGCCGCGATCGTCGGTGCCGTCTACGTGTGGAAGGGAAGGAACTGGGCCCGCTGGCTGCTCGCGATATGGATGGCCTTCCACGTCGCGATCAGCATCGGGCAGCCGACGAAGCTCATCGCGCACGCCGTGATCTTCGGCTGCATCGCCTTCCTGCTGTTCCGCCCCCGCACCTCCACTTTCTTCACTCGCTGACAGAGGACGGAATGGGGTCAGATACCGTCGGTATCTGACCCCTTCGTCCGCGTGTATGGCACCACCATTTGAACCGGGTCCGACCCGATCGGTCCTGGCTCGTGCGACCGCTACGACTTCGCCGTCGGTGGGAGCAGTCCATTGAGCCGCAGGTAGATCGCGAGCTGGCTGTAGTGATCCGCCCAATCCGAGATGGCGCGCGTTTCCATGTCGGCGCGTGACCAGTTCCGGCCGAACAGCGCGAAGGACTCGGCGAGCTTCGAGTCGTCGAGCGTGGCGAGCGCCGAATCGCAGAAGGCGAAGCTCTGCGTGAGTCGGGCGACGAGCGCCTCCTTCCGATCGGCTGGTGCCGGCCCGTTCCGATCGGGCGCCTTCACGCCGCCCACGACGCTGCAGAAGAGGTCAGTCTCGTTCGCGAGGTGACCGATGATCGCCGCATAGCTCATCTGTGCCGGTGTGGGCTTGTAGTCGTACTTGTCGCCTGGCATGAGCTGCGCCGCGGCGATGAGGTTCTTGCCCGCCGCCGCGGCGTTGGCGCGAAAGGCCGTCGCCATCGGTGCGCTCTGCTGTCCGGCCGCGAGCGAGGACGACGACGCAAGGAGCACGATGGCAAGACGGAGGCTGGTACGCATGAGCGGGAGGGAAGGCGTTGGCGCGACGGGAGCCGTGATGATGTCACCGTCGTCGCCGTCCCGCAAATGTTCAGCGCGTGCTTCCCTCGCGGCTCGCATTGGCGAACACCACCACCGCGGTGCTAATGGAGCCGCGACGCGTTGGGCTCGAGAATGCGCAGTGCCGGGTGCCCGTCGACGTTCTCGAGCGGCAGGTAGATCCGATGCGTGCGTGGGTCCACCGAAACCGAGTGCGCGCTCGGCGCGCGATACTCGCCGAGTGGACGAAGGGTCGAGCCGTCGAGCCAGAAGCTCGACACCACCCCGGACTCCGCCGCGACGTACAATCGCCGCCAATCCGGATCCCACGCCAGCACGTCCGGGTCGTCGCCGACCCGATGGGTCTCGAGCACGCGCATCGTGCGAAGGTCCACGACCTCGAGTGTCCCGTTCCCCTCGTTCGTGACGAAGGCGAGCCGGTCTGCCTCGTCGAGGGTGAAGCCGTGGGGATGATCGAACCCCGCCAGCCGATACCGGGCGACGACACGCTCCGTGGCCGGATCGATTGCCGCGAGCTCGTTCCTCGTCTGCACGGCGACGAGGATGCACCGCGACACCGAGTCGTAGTGCGTGTTTCCCGCTTCGCCACCGAGCCCGATCGTCGATCGCTTCTGATGCGTCGCGGCGTCGATGACGACGTCAGCCTCTCCCGCTTCGTCGGAGACGAACACCTTGTGCACCGGCGCCGCGTACGCGATGCCATCCGGGAAGCGGATCCCATCGATGCGGGCCACCTCCTTCATCGTACGATCGTCGAGCACGACCACGGCGTGTGCGCCCGCCGCGCTGACGTACACCGCGCGGTGCGCTGGAACGGCCCACACTCCCGTGGCGCGCGGCAGGTTGCCCACGTCGCCGATCACACGCTGACTGTCTACGTCGAACGCGAGGAGATGTCCCGCGTTCATGTGGTTGATGTAGAGCCGACGCTGCGCGACGTCCAGGCTCTGGTAGTCGAACCGGTTGGTTGGACCGGGAAGCGGAATCGTCGCCACGACGCGGAGTCCGGGCGCCGGCGGTCGCTGTGGCGATGGCGTCGATGCTCGCCACGACGACGGAGTGAGTGAGCTCGCGCCTGCCGCACAGCTCGCGACCGGCGGCGACTGTTGCGCATCGACAGTGGTCGCGAGCGCGACCGTTCCGAGCAGGACGAGCGAGCATCGCATGCTCAGGCTCCGCGTAGGAGGATCCCCGCGAGCCCGGCGGCCAGCAGGAGCACCGGCTCGGGTACCTTGCGCACCCAGAGCACGACGGCGAGC
>JAEKKK010000060.1 GCA_019510405.1 Gemmatimonadota bacterium
ATCCTCGACCCGGTCGCGCCGAACCTCCCGTTCGGAAAGCTTTTCAGCGCGACGGCGATCGGGATGATGCTCAACAACGTGCTGCCGGCCCGCGCCGGCGAGCCTGCGCGCGCCTACGCCCTCTCGCGGTCGACGCCTTCCGTTCCCTTCCCCACCGCATTCGCGTCGCTCGCCGTCGACCGGCTGCTGGACATGATCGTCATGTTCGGCCTGATGTTCCTGGCGATGCTCGATCCGGCCTTCCCGAGTGGCGCCGAGATCCTGAAGCGGCCGGTGTCGTCGTACGCCATCGCCGGTCTCGCGGGGATGGTCGCGCTCACCGCGGCGATGTACGCCGTGGTCTTCTTCCCCTCGCACGTGCTGTCGCTGTACGAGATGCTCGCGCGGCGCATCGCGCCGAAGCTCGAGGAGAAGGGCCGCGCGGCCGTGTCGGCGATCATCCATGGCCTCAGTGTGCTGCGACAGCCCAGCCGCTTCGCCGCTGTGTTCGCGTGGACGCTGGCGCACTGGCTGTGCAACGCGCTCGCATTCTGGATCGGTTTCCGTGCCTTCGGCATCACCGTGCCGTTCAGCGCCGCGCTCTTCCTGCAGGGGATCATCGCGATCGGCGTCGCCGCGCCGCAGATGCCGGGCTTCTTCGGCGTGTTCGAGTGGTTCGGCCAGCTCGGCCTCGGGCTCTACGGCGTGCCGAGCGATACGGCGGTGGCGTGGGCGATCACCTATCACGGGCTGAGCTTCATCCCCATCACGATCATCGGCGTTTGGTGCCTGCTGCGCGCCGGCCTCTCCATCGGAGAGCTGAGCGGAGCCGAGCGTGCTGCCGCGACCGACGCCGGCCCCGACGCCGACGTGCGCGCGTCGGCGTCGGTGGCCCCGGAGTCGTGAGCGCGCGCGCGGAGTCGCGCGCCCGCTCCGCACGCGTCGCCGCGCAGGCGAAGGTCAATCTCCGCCTCCGCATCCTTGCCCGCGAAGCATCGGGCTATCATCAGCTCGAGACGCTTTTCCTTCGCCTCGCACTCGCCGACGAGGTGACGGTGCGCGCGACGGACGGTGCGCGCTCACTGGACGTGACCGGCGAGATCGACGCGCGACAGCTCGGGCCCGTCGAGCGCAACCTCGCCTGGCGCGCCGCGCTCGAGTACGCGAACACCACCGGCTGGCCCGCCGGATTCACCATCGGGCTCGAGAAGCGCATTCCGGTGGGGGGTGGCCTCGGCGGAGGGAGCGCGGATGCGGGAGCTGTGCTCCGCGCACTCGACGCCATCGCGCCGAGGCCGGTCGGCGAGAGCGCCTTGCTCGGAATCGCGGCGCGGCTGGGAGCAGACGTCCCCTTTCTCACCTCCACCGCGCCGTATGCGCTGGCCTGGGGACGTGGCGAGCGGATGCTCGCGCTACCGGCACCCGAGGAGCGCGAGGTGCTGCTCGTGCTGCCGCCCTTCGCCGTGAACACGGCCGCGGCGTATGGATGGCTCGCCGCGGCGCGCGAGACCACGGGACATGACCAGGTCGGCGGCGCAGCGATCGCCCTCGAGACGCTTCGCGACTGGTCGGCCATCGACGCGCTCGCCGTCAACGACTTCGAGGCGGTGGTGGCGGCGCGGCATCCCACGATCGCCGCGATCGTTCGGGGCCTGCGCGACCTCGGTTGCGCGCCGGCCCTGATGAGCGGGTCCGGGTCGAGCGTCTTCGGGGTGTTGCCGAGCGGCCGCGGCGTCGAGCTGCCCCGATTCGGCGAGGCAACCGGGGAGCCCGCCCCGCGCGTGTTGCTCACCCGCTCCGCCGTCGGCGTCGCCGCGGTCGTCGTCGAACCGGAATAGTTGCGGGCGTAGGCTTCCTGCGCACGAATTCGCCAACTTCCAGCGCTGCCGCATTGCGCTAGATTCCCGGTCTCTCCCCCGTCGTCCAATGGCAGGACACGACACTTTGGATGTTGGAATCGTGGTTCGAATCCACGCGGGGGAATGTGTGCGGTGGCCTGGTCAGAATTGACCAAGCTCATATGTCACTTTAGTTTACAGGGCTCTGCATGGACGGACTTGCCGTACCGGCTCACGGATTCAAGCTGTTGTCGGGCACGGGGAATCGTCCGTTGGCGGAAGAGATCGCGAGACAGCTCGGGATCTCGCTCTGCAAAGTGACCTGCAACCGCTTCGCCGACGGCGAGATCTTCGTCCGGATCGACGAGAACGTCCGCGGGAACGACGTCTTCATCGTGCAGAGCACCAACGCGCCGGCGGAGAACATGATGGAGCTTCTGCTCCTCATCGACGCTGCACGGCGCGCGAGCGCGGCCCGCATCACGGTCGTGATGCCGTACTACGGCTACTCGCGGCAGGACCGCAAGGACCAGCCGCGCGTGGCCATCGGGGCCAAGCTCGTGGCGAACATGATCGTGAGTGCGGGGGCCGATCGCCTGTTGGGGATCGACTTCCATCAGCATCAGCTGCAGGGGTTCTTCGACATTCCCGTCGACCACCTCTATGCGATGCCGGTGCTCACGGCGCACTTCCGGAAGAAGCAGTTGAAGGACACGGTCATCGTGGCGCCGGACGTCGGGTCGGCCAAGATGGCGCGTGGGTTCGCGAAGCGGCTGGACGCCTCGCTGGCGATCATCGACAAGCGGCGGCCGCGCGCGAACGTGAGCGAGGTGGTGAACGTGGTCGGCGACGTGGAGGGGCGCGATTGCATCCTCGCCGACGACATGATCGATACGGCGGGGACGGTGACGGAGGCGGCTCGGGCGCTCAAGGCGCTCGGTGCCAACGATGTGTACTGCTGCGCCACGCACGCGGTGTTCAGCGGGCCGGCGATCGAGCGGCTCAAGGCGGCCCCGTTCACGGAGGTCGTCGTGACCGACACGATCAACCTCGCCCCGGAAAAGCATTTCGAACGGCTCACCGTGCTGTCGGTGGGCGAGCTGTTGAGCAAGGCGGTGCGATATACGCACGCGGAACAGAGTGTGAGCAGTCTGTTCGATTGAGCGCTCGTTGTGGTAAGGTGTGAACGGTTCACGGTGAGCGGTGCACGTCAGCAAGCAGGAACGGCGAACGCGTGATCGGGTGCGTGTGCCGGCTCCAAACCGTTCACGGTAAACCGTACACGGAAATCGTTGGTCCCCGCGATCTGTCTCACATGAGACACCGGCATGGTAGGGCGGACGCAGCCGCCTGAGAGTAGCACCGGGATCGTGGTTCGCTGCAGTCGAAGACGCATCACTCGGGAAGTTCATTCATGGCAAACGCATCACTCAGCGCCGAAACGCGCACCGAGACCGGCAAGGGCGCGGCGCGGAAGCTCCGCACGGCGGGTCGCGTTCCGGCCGTCGTCTACGGGCACGCCCGTGAGCCGCAGTCACTCTCGCTCACCACGCGCGAGCTCGAGAAGCTCCTCTCGCAGATCTCCACCGGTAGCACCGTCGTCGAGCTCACGCTCGGCGGCGCGACGACCAAGACGCTGATCCGCGAGGTACAGCGGCACCCGTTCAAGAAGCAGATCCTCCACGTCGACTTCCAGGAGCTCGTCGCGGGCGAGAAGGTCACCGTCGAGATCCCGCTCGTGTTCGTCGGCATTCCCGAGGGTGTGCGCCTCAGCGGCGCGCTGCTCGAGCAGATCCTGCACAGCCTCGAGATCCTCGTCGACCCGTCGAACATCCCGAACCACATCGACGTCGACGTCACCAACCTCGCGATGGGCCACTCGCTGCACGTTCGCGAGCTGCAGCTCCCCGCGGGGCTCGAGGTGCTGACCGACGAGGATGCCACCGTGTGCGCCGTCGTCGCGCCGCGCGCCGTGGTCGAGGAGACGCCGGTCGAGGGCGAGGCTGGAGCCGCCGCCGAGCCGGAGCTCATCCGCAAGCCGAAGGAAGAGGAGGAGGCGAAGTAATTCGCGCCTTTCTCGCCGCACTCGCACGACGGCTCCGCCCATCCGGGTCGGAGCCGTCGTCGCTTCACGCCGACGACGCACCGATGAAGGTCATACTGGGCCTCGGGAATCCGGGGAAAGAGTACGAGCACACCCGCCACAACGTCGGCTGGTGGCTCACCGATCACCTCGCGGATCGGTGGGGCTTCGACGGCTGGAAGAAGGATGGGCAGGCGCGCGTCGCGCAGGGCCATCTGCCGGGCGTGAAGGAGACGGTGCGTCTCGTGAAGCCACAGACCTACATGAACCTCTCCGGCGGTGCGCTCGTGCAGTATGCGCGGCGCCCCTTCTGGGCGGCGGCGAACGACCTGCTCGTGCTCGTCGACGACGTGGCGATCCCGGTCGGCACCTGGCGCATCCGCGCCGAGGGTGGTGCGGGTGGCCACAACGGGCTCAAGTCGATTCAGCAGTCGCTCGGCACGCAGCAGTATCCGCGACTGCGTATCGGCGTCGGCGATCCGGACCGTCCGCCTGGCGGTCCGCTGAAGGACTTCGTGCTCGGAGGACTCGGCAAGCGCGACGCGGAGAGCATTCGCGAGCTCTTCCCCACGATGACCGAGGCCATCGAGGCCTTCGTGCGCGGCGGGATCAAGCCCGCGCTCGACGTCCAGAGCCGCGCGCCCAGCAAGTCCTGACGCGCGGCGCGCGACTCGACGCGCCTGTCGGTCTGTTGCGGTTTGCGTTCGTTCGGCGGGTCGGGCGGGAGCATTCCCTCCGTCGTCGCAGCGTGTAAGCCCCCGCGGCCGCCGGAAGACCCGCGCGCGACCGACCGGCGCGACACATCAACTCGACTAGGAGCCAGCGCGCCGAGCAGAGCACCACATTCGATTAGCTTTCAGCGCTTCGCCCTCTCACCAGAAGTCGCACGCAATGCTCAGACTCGGCATCGTCGGACTGCCCAACGTCGGAAAGTCCACGCTCTTCAACGCGCTCACCTCCGCCGGCGTTCTCGCGGCGAATTATCCCTTCGCCACGAAGGATCCCAACATCGGGCGCGTCAACGTCCCTGACGGTCGGCTCGACGAGCTCGCGCGCATCGTGCAGCCGCAACGCACCGTGCCGGCCGCGGTGGAGTTCGTGGACATCGCCGGTCTCGTGGAGGGCGCGTCGAAGGGCGAAGGGCTCGGCAACCAGTTCCTCGCCAACATCCGCGAGACCGACGCGATCGTGCACGTCGTGCGCTGCTTCGACGACGACGACGTCCTGCACGTGATGGGCTCCGTCGATCCCGTGCGCGACCGCGAGGTGATCGAGTTCGAGCTGGCGCTCGCCGATCTCGCCACCGTGGAGAAGCGCCTCGATCGCGTGAAGCGTTCGGCCAAGACGGGAGACAAGGAAGCGCTCGCCGAGCTGCCCGTGATCGAGAAGGCCTACGAGTTTCTCAAGGAAGGGCGCGGACTGTGGGAGGCGAAGCTGAGCCCCGACGCACTCGCGCTTCTGAAGCCGCTCTCGCTCCTCACCACGAAGCCGATCCTCTACGCGGCGAACGTCACCGACGCCGAGCTCTCGGGCGAGGAGGGTCCGCACCTGAAGGCGCTGCGCCAGGCGATCGCCGCGAGCGGAGAGCAGGCGGAGGTCGTCCCCTTCTCGGCGAAGATCGAGAGCGAGCTGGCCGAGCTGCCGCCGGAAGACCGGAACGATTTCCTCGCCTCGCTCGGGCTGGAGTCGGCCGGGCTCGATCGCCTCATTCGCGCCGGCTTCCATCTGCTCGGGCTGCAGACCTATTTCACCGCCGGCGAGCAGGAGGTTCGCGCGTGGACGATCCATCGCGGCGACACCGCCCCGCAGGCGGCCGGCGTGATCCACTCCGACTTCGAACGTGGCTTCATCAAGGCGGAGACGGCGAGCTATGCGGACTTCGTATCGAACGCCGGCTGGAAGGGCGTGAAGGAAAAGGGCGTGATGCGGCAGGAAGGAAAGGAGTACGTCGTGCAGGATGGAGACGTGCTCCTGTTCCGCTTCAACGTCTAGCATCCGGATGACTGAGCCCGCGTCACGAGCGCACTCGGCCGCGGCACGCACTGTGCCTTTACAGTGCGCATATGATGTCATCTACTCGCCTCTCGTCTGCTCGCGCTGCGAGCCATTTTGTCCCGTCGCTTTTTTGCGGCGCGCTGCTCCTCACGATCGTTGCTGCCTGCGGCGGCGCTGGCGGCGGAGACGCTGTCACGGCTCCGAAGCTCGTCAATACGGGGCCGGGCAACACCGGAACGCCGGACGTCTCCGGCGACTACCTGCGCATCGACAACGCGGCCGCGGCGACCTGCACGCCGCAGGATCTGCCACCGGGCGGCGGCACGGTGCGGCTCCAGGCCTTCGTCGATAGCGCGCCGGTCCGACTCTATCAGAACGGGACGAGGATCCAGCTCGCCTATCTGAATTTTCCGGATCAGGAAGCGGATACCGGCACGGTCGATCTCACGGGAAAGATCGCCCTGGGCATCACCGGCACGGGTCAGAAGGAAAACCTGCGCGCCGGCACGCGACAGTTCTACGTCGACATGAAGGGCTCGTTCAGTCTGACGCGGCCCGACGCCGGCGCACCATTCGGCGCGGCCGGCAACTACGCCTACGTCTATCACGAGGACGCCGCGACCGCGCCGGTCTTCGCGACCTGCACGCGCACGGTGGACATCAAGTTCGTGAAGACGAGCTAACCAGCGGGCAACCCGACGCGCATCCGCTGGATGCGCGTCGCCACCGCCTTCGTGAGCTCGAAGGAGAGTGAGTCGCCGCTCTCCAGCAACGTTCTCTTCGCCTCGTCCCAGATGCGCGGGTCGCGCACCGCGTCGAGCCACTCGTGTCCCTCCCACGTGAGGGTCGAGATGCCGATGACGTCGCCGCGCGAGCCCTGCGAGCGGGAGATCTTCCCGCGCACGAGCCCCGCCTCGATGAGCATCTCGAGATGATTGAGCAGCACGAGATCCTCGACCTCACCCATGCGATAGAGCACGGGCGGCCCCGCGGGAAGCGCCTCGATCTTCAGCATGACCTCGCGTACGAGATCCATGTCGCGCTTCATCGCTGCCGCGTCCTGTACGCGGAGGAGCTCATCGCGTCACCGGTACGCCGGTAACGATCAACCGCAGCGACGACGGTCGCCCTCAGTCCTCGTACCCAGGTCATCGCCTGCGCGCCCTCGTCGAAGATGCGCAATCATACCGACGCGCGCCGGGCAGGCGATAGACGCGTTGTCGGCCGTTGCCGCCGCGCCGAGCTGCGCTTACGGACGCGCAGCGTCGTTCCTCACGACGCGACCTCCCTTCATGACGAAGCGCGCTCGCTGCAGCGTGAGCGCGTCACGAAGGGGATCGCCCGGAACGGCGATCATGTCGGCGTACTTTCCGCGCTCCAGGCTCCCGATATCGCCCGCCTTGCCGAGCAATTCCGCCGCGTTGATCGTGATCGCGCGCACGATCTCGACCGGCGGCAGGCCGGCCTCGGCATAGGCGCCGAGGATGAGCAGGCTTGCCGCGCCGCGCGACATGCCGATGTCGTTGTACATGTCCGATCCCGCCGCGATCCGCACGCCTGACCGAACGGCAATCGCGAGTCGGTTGCGCGAGCGCGTGGTGAACCAACGATACTGCTGCTCGGACTCACGCCGCTGCTCCGGCGTTCTCGGCACGCCCATGAGGTACACGTCGAGCGGATAGTCGTTGGGTACGAGAAACACTCCATTGGTCGCCATCGACCGGGCCAGATCCTCCTGCAGCGCGAAGGCGTGCTCGATCGAGTTGACGTGCGCTTCCGTCGCGACGCGAATGGCTGCTTCGGATGCCGCGTGTGCGGCGACGGTGCGTCCATAGCGGTGCGCCTCCGTGACGATCGCGTCCAGCTCTTCGCGGGACATCAGCAGCGGGCCGGCGTCGACGATCACCTTGATGCAATCGGCGCCGTAGTAGATCGCCTGCCGTACCGCCTTGCGTGCCTCGTCCGCTCCGTTGACAGGCACGTACTCACGCTCGATCAACTCCTGGCTCTCCGAGGCGAGTCGCGGAAACTGTCCGCCAGTCGGGGAGAGCGCGCGAGTGCACGCCATGATGCGCGGACCGGGGACGTACCCGTTCTCGATCGCGTCGCGGAGTGCGACATCGCCGTTGATCCCCGAGTTGCCGACGTCGCGCACCGTGGTGATTCCCGCCTCGAGGTCCTCGCGCGCCATGGCGGCACCGCGCAGAACCCGCGTCGCCGTATTCTCGGAGGTCACGTCGCGCACCAGGTTGTTTCCGTCGAAGAACCTGGGCGCGTTGTTCTTGAGGAGGTGACTGTGTGCGTCGATCAGCCCGGGCAGCAGGGTGGCGTCACCGAGGTCGATGACGCGTGCACCACCGGGAAGTGGACCACCCGATGTCACACTCTCGATTCGCTCACCGCGCACGACGACGACCGGATTGTCGACGTATCGTCCCGCTTTCACGTCGAGCAGACGAGCCGCGCGCACCACGACCGCGGCGTCTCCCGCGTTTGCCTGGCCCTCGGCACGCGCGCCAACGAGGGTCAGGGCGAATGCGAGACCCGCGCGATACCAGTGCGACATTGTGTCCTCGGGGAGTTCGGTCGTACGCGCGCACGGCCGGAGGCGGTTGGGGCGTGCCGGCGAAACTCCGTTAGGACATCAGAGGAACGGGAATGGTTGACGCCCGACGAGATGCGGATCTCGTCGGGCGCTGGCCGTTCCTCTGGACTTCAATTGAATTGTTGTGCTCAGTCCGACGTCGTGGGCATCACGCGCAACACGCGCGTGATGCGATGTTCGGCGAAGCTCGCGACCTCCGCGGCACCGGCTTCGTCGAGGCGGCGGCGAATGGCGGACTCCATCGCGGCCAGCCGCGCGGAACCGCGCTCGCAGCGGCCGCAGGGCGTGGGCGACGTGCACGGCTCGGGGCCGCACATCAGACGTTGGCCACGCGCTCGACGAAGCCGCGCTGGACGAAGGAGTCGAGCTCCGCGAGGACCTGATCAGGGATCTGGGCGAGCTCATAGCCCGAGCTGCGGCGGGCGAGACCCATCACGAGCCGATCGACGGTACGCCGCTGCGCGTGCAGCATCGTCCACACTTCCTTTCCGGTCGGCGAGAGAGCGAGACTCTCTCCGGTGTCGGCCGCGGTCAGGACGGTGGCGTGCTCGAGTCGGGTGCACTCGACGGTTGAAGCGGGGACGTAACGATCACTGGATGGGAGCATAGTCGCCGTTGAGGGTCGGGTGGCGTCGGCGGGGTGGGACGCCGACGGACCGCACCAAGGCAACTCGCGGACCCGGCGATGCCAGTTCGTAAATCGATTGCGGGCAACCATTTACCGAGGTCGAAGTCCGCCTGGCTGTCCCGCGGACCACGGCCGAGTGTGCCGACTCGCCCGCAGGGTCGTGGCGATCTCGCGACAGCGGGCCGTGGACGCGCGGGGACCAGCCCGCCCCTTCTCGCCCGCGCCCGCGCCGTGTACCTTGCGAGACACGCCGCGCGCACCTTACTCGCTGTGCGGCAACAACTTCCCCTCCCCCTGCTCCGGCAACCAGCGGGGGGCGGCAACGACCAAAGGGAGGATTGCCAGGACATGCCACGTCCATACGAGGCGGTCTATGTCTTCGACTCGACGCTCGAAGACTCAGCCGTCACCGAGAAGCTCGATCGCTTCCATCAACTCCTCGGCACGACCGGGGAGATGAAGATCGATCATTGGGGCCGCCGCCAGCTGGCCTACCCCATCGGCCCACGCGAGAACGGCTACTACGTCGTTGCGCGCTTCGATGCCGAGACCGCAGGGATCCCCGAGTACGAGCGCGCCCTCAAGCTCGACGGCGGCGTGATCCGCTACCTGCTCACCATCCACGAACACGAAGTCGGCGCCCCGCCGATGACCGAGGAGGAGCTCGCGCTCGCCCGGAAGCGTGCCGAGGAAGACGACGAGGACGAGGAGTAGACCATGAGACGCCCAACCAAGGCCTGCCCCTTCTGCGAGAGCCGCGTGCGCTTCGTCGACTACAAGGACGAGCGCACCCTCGGCCGCTTCATCACCGATCACGGAAAGATCCTGCCCAGCCGCCTGAGCGGCGTGTGCGCGCGGCACCAGCGTCAGCTGAGCACCGCGATCAAGCGTGCGCGCTACCTCGCGCTGCTGCCGTACACGAGAGGTCTCGCGGGCTGAGATGTCCGATCCCGTGACCGCAGCGCCGTCCGAACGCGGGTGGGGGAAGCTCCTCATCGCGCTCGCGGCGTTCCTCATCATCCCCATGTACACGCCGTTGCGCGTGCTGCTGCCCGTGGAGGACACGCTCCTCCTCGTGGCGCCGGCGCTCGCGGCGTGCTGTCTCGTGGGGTGGTGGGCGGGAGGACGGCTGCTGCTCGCCGTCATCTGGGTCGCACTCGCCACGTGGATTCTCGTACAGCCTGCTCCCGCGCCGGCGAGCGCATTCTTCAACCTCGTCCGAGGCTGGAGTCTGCTGCTCGCCGGCTCGTTCGGCCTGGTCTGCCTGTTCGGGACCGGACGGCCTTTCTTCTCGCGCGCACTCGGTGCGTCGGCGATGGCGCTCACCCTCGTGCTGCTCATGAGCAGCCGGGGGCCGCTCACGCCGGCGCGGGCCCAGGTCGCCGTGCAGGCGGAGTTCGGTCGCCGCATTGCCGATCTGGTGGCGAACGGCCGCCTCTTTGTGCGCGAGAATCCAGAGCTCGTGAAGATGATGCCGCAAGTCGCATCGCTCCCGAACGAGCTCGAAGGCCGGCTGCGCACGCTGGCGGAGACGGGAACGGAACTCTTCCCCTCCCTGCTCCTGCTCGAGTCGCTCATCGCGCTCGCGCTGGCGTGGGGGCCGTATCATCGAATCTCGCGCACACGCCTCGGCGCGCCGCTCGGATTCCTGAAGGACTTTCGATTCAACGACCAGTTCGTCTGGGGGCTGATCGCGGGGCTGACGATCGTGTTCATCCCTGCGCTGCGCTCCCTCGACTCGACCGGTCGCAACCTGCTCGTCTTCTTCGGCGCGCTCTACGCGATCCGCGGATTCGGCGTCCTCTCCTGGTTTCTTGCACCGGGAGCGCTCGCGGCCGCGTTGCTCGTGGGGTTTGCAATGCTGTGGTGGCCGGTGCTGAGCCCGGTCGCCGTCCTCGGGTTCATGCTGCTGGCACTGGCCGCCTTCGGCCTGGGCCTGGGTGACACCTGGGCTGACTGGCGCAGCCGTGCGCGCCCTACCACGTAATCAGAGGCTCAACTCTCATGGAAATCATCCTCCGACAGGCGGTCGAGAACCTGGGCAAGCCAGGTGACGTCGTCACGGTCAAGAACGGATACGCCCGCAATTATCTCCTCCCCCGCGGCTTCGCCTACGAGGCGACGGCGGGCAACCTGAAGCGGATCGCGCAGGAGCGCGGCCGGCTCGAGGCGGCGGAAAGTGCGCGCGTCGCATCGGCCACCGACCTCGCGAAGCAGCTCGAGGAAGTGCAGCTCACCTTCTCCGCTCGCGTGGGAGAGGAGGGCAAGCTGTTCGGCTCCGTCACGTCGTCCGATATCGCCGAGCAGCTCAACGCCCAGGGCTTCCACATCGAGAAGCGGCTCATCGACCTGCACGAGCCGATCAAGGCGCTCGGCGTCTATCGGGTGCCGGTGAAGCTGCACGCCGACGTGAAGCCCGAGATCCGCGTCTGGGTCATCAAGCAGTGACCACGTCTGTGACCGGGTGAGGGCTCCAGCAAGGGCCCTCGCCCGGCGTTTGCACGTACGGCGCGCCGCGTGTACCGGGCGTGTCGAACACGAGATCCGCATCACACGCCCCTGATCAATGGCTGCCTCCGTCCCGCATTCCGCGCCCACGTCGGCCGAGCTGGCGCAACGTGCCGCGTCGATCCTGATCGACCACAAGGCGAACGACGTCGTGTTGCTCAGCCTGGCCGGTGTGTCGGACATGACCGACTACTTCCTCATCGCGAGCGGCACGTCGGATACGCACGTGCGGTCGCTCGGCAACTCGGTGCTGGAAGAGATGAAGCGCGACGTCGGCCAGATGGCGCATCACGTCGAGGGGTTGTCGCAGGGGCGCTGGGTGCTGCTCGACTACGTCGATGTGGTCGTGCACATCTTCCACCCGACGCTGCGCAACTTCTACCAGATCGAGCGGCTCTGGGCTGACGCCGAGCCCGTTCCGCTGCAGAAGATCCGCTGACGGCGCCGCGTCGTCGCGACGCAGCGCATCACGATCGCTCCTCCCCGCGGCGCTTCATGTCGACCGGTGCGCAAGGTCGGCTGCCTATTCCTGATGGGTCCGGGAGACTAACTTTTGCCCGTGCGTATCACCTGCCTCGCGCTGGCGCTCGCGCTCATGGCTTGCGGCTCCGATCGCGGCCGCACTGCCGTCGCGCGCGATACCGCGCGCGCGACCAGCACGACGCCGCGCGGCCCGGACGAGCTCGTGCTGCGGATCCCGCGCGGCGGTGGTGAGGCGCGCGTGTTCGCATACCCGCGCCTCGACACGGTCGTGTGGAATGGCGAGGCGACGCCCGCCCCCGCGCGCGTGCTCGCCTTCGACGAGGAGGCGGGCCAGGTCTCCCTCGTGGACACGAAGGGCCAGCCGGTGCGCATCGACTTCCGGCAGGGCGTGGCCAGCACGGTGACGAAGAGCAAGCTCACGGGCCTCGCGTCGAACGACGGCTCGACCATCTATGGGATCGGGACAGACGGCACCGTCCAGCGCTTCGCGACGAGCAGCGGGACGTGGGAGTGGAAGCCGCCGGTCGCGGCGCGCGCCGTCTTCCCGCAGCCGGATGCGTCGCTGCTCGTGCTCGGCGAGCGCACCGACCGCTCCGTGCTGTGGCGCGTCCGGCCGCCCAGCACACGGATCGCCGATTCCGTCGTACTGCCCAAGGTGGACCGCGCGCTTCGCACGCAGGTGGGCGACCTGCTCTTCCTCGCGTCCGAGAAGGAGCTCACGGGTGTGCGCACCCGCACGATGGCACCGACGGCCAGCGTCGCATTCGACGAGCCGGTGGAGCTGCTCGCCGCGACGCCCAGCGGCGACCGTGTGTTCGTGGTGACCGCGAACGGCACCGCGGTACAGGTCGTCGACCGGTACCGCGAGCAGGTGAGCGGACAGATCGCTCTCGGGCGCCATCCTTCCGATCTGCGCATGGATCCCCTCGGCCGCTATCTCCTCGCGCGGCTCGACGGCGTCGACTCCACCGCGGTGATCGCGCTCGGCACGAACCAGGTCGTCGGCACGGTCGCCACCGGCTGGCGGGCGGACCTGCCTTTCGTCGCGCCGGATGGCGGCATCGCGCTCGCGCAGGGGAAGGACGTCGTCGTGACGGACATGGAATCGCGGCGTGCGCCGATCCGCATCACGGGAGGCGCAGCGGACTTCTGGTATCCCTTCCGCTGGACCGGCTTCCGTCCGCGCGCCGGTGAGCTGGATCAGCCGGTGGACTTCGGCCAGCCGACCGACTCGACCGCACTCCCCGACTCCGCGGCGCCGCACGACACCACTCCGGGCGCCGCGACAACAGCGCCTGCACCGACGCCGGCCCCCGCTCCGACTCCGCCGCGCGACACGGCGGTGCGCCGCCCGAACGCCGGATTCACGGTATCGTTCGCCGCGCTGCTCGTCGCCGACAAGGCGCGCGAGCTCGCGTCGCAGATCCGCGTCGGCAGCGAGAATGCGCGCGTCGTCACCGCGGTGCGTGACGGATCGACGATCTATCGCGTGGTGCTCGGACCGTATCCGACGCGGGAGGAAGCGGAACGCATCGGGAAGGAATCGAAGCAGTCCTACTGGATCTACGAGGGTGGGCCGTGAGCGCGACGCGCACGATGGACTGGACCGAGGAGGGCCGGCGCATCGGCGTCACGCTCGACGCGTTCCACGCCGTGATCGTCGTCGGCGTGGATGCGACGGCGGCGGCCGAGGTGGCGCTCGGCATCGCGCGCGTGCAGGCGGTCCATCGTCGGGTCGCGGTCGGCGACCTGCTCGGCGAGGCGCCACCGCTCCAGGCCCTCGTCACGGGCGAGAATCCGCACGGCCTCGTGGACAGCTTTCAGTTCGGCGTCTCGCTGACACGGATCGCGCAGCAGGTGCCCGACGCGGGTGAGCTGTTCGTGATGCCGACCGGCACCAGCCCGCCGGACTACGACGAGATCTTCACGAACACGAGATGGCGCCGCCTGATCGCCGGGTTCCGCGAGGTCGGGGCGCTGTTGATCATCTGCGCGCCGGCGGATGCGCCGCACGTGCACGACCTCGTGGACGTGAGCGACGGCGTCGTGATCGTCGGCGACACCGTTCCGCCCGAGGTGTCCGTCGCGCAGTCGCTGGCATGGATTCGTCCGCGCCGCGCCGCGCCGGCGCCGTCCGCGGAGCCGGCTGCCGCGGAGGCGGTGCCCGCGGCCTCGCGTGCGGCGGTGGCCGCTCCGGCCGGAGGCGGCTCCGGCCGTCCGCGCTGGCTCGTGCCGGCGGCTCTGGCCGCGCTGCTGCTGATCGTTCTCATCTGGGGCTTGGACAGGTACACGCAACACCGGCTGCAGGAGCGCGCCGCCGCCGACTCTGCCGCGCGTGCGTTGGCGGAACGCGTGCGCATCACGGACAGCATCGCGCGGGTGCGGCGGGACAGCATCGTGAGCGACAGCCTGACGCGCCTGGAAGCCGGCGGTGCGGGAGTCGATTCCTTCCCGGTGTATGCGCCGGCGAACCCGGGAGACTCGGCCAACGCGGCCGGCTACGCCGTCCTGCTCACCAGGTTCAACGCCAGGTCGAGCGCGATCATGGATCTCAACGGCCACCTCGCGCGTCTTCCCGCCGCGACGTATGGCATCGAGTCCCCCTCGCGGCTGTACCAGAGCATCGTCGGCGCCTTCCCCACGCGCGCCGCCGCCGAGTCACTGCTGGCGCAATTGCGCGCCCGCCGCACGGTCGCGCAGGGATTCGGCAGCGTCGATAACTTTCCGCTTGCCTTCCTCGTGGATTCCGGCGTTCCGCCCCGCGAGGCCACGGCGCGTCTCACGCGCTATGCGGCGCGTGGACTACCCGTCTACGGGCTGCGCCAGCCGAATGGTGCGGTGCGGTTCTACTATGGCGCCTACATGAACCCCGAGCAGGCCGCGCTTGCCGTTCCGGGGGTGCGTGAGGCGGGCATTAAGCCGCTGCTGGTGTATCGAATCGGGAGAGTTTTCTAGTGCGTCTGACCAAGCTCGAGCTCAACGGCTTCAAGTCCTTCGCGGACGCCACGCATCTGGTGTTCGAGCCGGGCGTGACGGCGATCGTCGGCCCGAATGGGTGCGGGAAGTCGAACGTGTCCGACGCGGTGCGCTGGGTACTGGGCGAGCAACGCGCGCGCCTCATGCGTGGCGCGAAGATGGACGAGGTGATCTTCCAGGGCTCGTCGGCGCGGCGACCGGTGAACGTGGCCGAGGTGTCGCTGCACTTCTCGAACGACGAGGGGATCCTCCCGGTGCCGTTCAAGGAAGTGGTGATCACGCGCCGGCTCTCGCGCTCCGGGGACAGCGACTACTTCCTGAATCGCACCCCCTGCCGTCTGCGCGACATCGCCGACCTCTTGAGGGGTACGGGTCTGGGTGCGGGGACGGGCGTCGTGATCGAGAGCAAGATGATCGACGCGCTCCTCTCCGATCGTCCCGACGATCGGCGCGAGCTGTTCGAGGAGGCGGCGGGTGTCGGTCTCTATCGCGATCGTCGGCGCACGACGGAGCGCCGTCTCGAGGAGACGACGGGCGATCTCCAGCGCCTCGACGATCTGATCAACGAAGTCGCGAGCCAGGTGCGCAGCCTCGCGCGGCAGCGTAAGCGCGCCGAGCGTCACGCCGAGATCATGACGCGCCGGTTTACCGTCGACCTCTCGCTCGCGGCGCGGGAGATGGAAGCGTGGCGCGAGGAGCTCGGACGGTTGGAGATCCGCCTCGCGGAGCTGCGGGAGCAGTTGCCCGCCGCTGAGTCGGCGGCACTCGACTCCGAGGGCGCCCGCGACCAGGCGCACGGCGCCCGCGCCGCCGCGGAGGCGCAGCGGAACGAGCTTTCGCGCCTGGTGAGCGTGCAGCGCGAGCAGGTGCAGCGCATCCGCGGCGAGATGGCCGTCGCGGAGGAGCGGCAGCGCAATGCGTCGGCACGACGCCAGCGCGCCGAGGCGGAAGCCACGGCGGGCGAGCAGAGCGGCGTGCAGATCGCCGAGGAGCGTGCACGTGCCGCGCAGGAGCGCGCGCTGGAGCAGGAGCAGCTCGAGTCGGCAGAGGCGGAGCTCGCACGACACCAGGAGGCAGAGAACGAAGTGCGCCGCGCCGTGGCCGAGGCGCGCAACGCCGTGGAGAGCGCCGAGCGGGAGCTGCGAGAGCTGCAGGACCGGGTGCGTCGTGTGGAGCACGAGCGCGAGCGCGCCGTGCGCGAGCACGACGAGGTGCGCCAGCGCACCGTCAAGCTGTCGGAGGAGCAGGCACAGCTCGAGTTCGCGCTCGTGACCGTGCGTCGCGAGGACGACGAGCTGCAGGTCGAGGTGGATCAGGCGCAGGCGGCCGCCGCCGCAGCGGCGAGCGAGATGGAAGCGGCGCGCGCCACCGATCGCGAAACCCGTGAGCGCGAAGCGATCGCTCGCGCGGAGTTGTTCCGGGCCGACGAGGCGCTGACCGCGCTGCAGGGGCGCGTGAACGCCCTCGAGCAGCTCGAGCGCGACCGCGTTGGTCTTGCGCCGGCCGCGTCTCGCCTGCTCAAGGAGCGCGAGCGGTTCGGCGAGGGCGCCGTGCTCGGTCCCGTCTCGGATTTCATCGCCGCCGATCAGGCGTCGGCCGTGCTCGTCGAGAAGTTCCTCGGCAACACGGTGCACGCCGTGCTCGTGCGCGACCGCGCCGCGGCGGATGCCATCCGCGCGTGGCACGAACAGGCGAACCCTGGTCCGCTCCTGCTCCTTCCGCTCGACGCGGTGAGCGACGAGCCGAGCCACGACGACACGCCGGACACGTTGTCGTATCTCGTCTCGACGGCCGGCGCGGGCCGCGCCTGGGTGCGCACGCTGCTCGGCAACGTGCACGCGCTCGACGGCGGGAGCGCGTTCGTCGACGCGCGCGGAGCGGTGTGGCTGCCCGGCACGACGACGAGCGCCGGTCCGCTGCGCCGGCGCGCCGAGCTCGCGCAGCTTCGCACCGAGTTGACGTCGCTGGAAGCGGCGCGGCAGGAAGCGTCGCGCACGGCCGATGCGATGCGCGAGCAGCTGCTCGCCAGTGAGCGGCGCGTCGTGGAAGCGACGGAGGCCGCCGCGGTGGCACAACAGGCCGCGCGCGGTGCCCTCGAGCGTCAGGCGGAATCCGGTCGGCGCGTCGCGCGCGCCGCGAGGGAGGCGCAGGAAGCCGCGACGCTCGTCGACCGGCTGACCGAGCGCGCGGGCGAGCTCGCCGAGCGGCAGCGCGCCCTCGACGCGGATGCCGCCGCCCTCTCCGAGCAGCTCGCGGCGCGCGAGCAGGCGATCGTCGATGCGCGCGAGCGAGCCGGCGTCGCCGAGCGCGGGCAGGAAGAGGCGCGTGAGCTGCGTGGGCGCTGGCAGATCAGGCAGGCCGAGACGCGCGCCCGCGTGCAGATGGCCGCCGACCGCGAGCGCCGGCTCGGACAGGAAGAGTCCACCGCGGCACAGCGCCTCGCGCAGCTCCGCTCCGAGCTGAGCGAGCTCGCGCTCTCCGACAGCGCGCTCGCCGAGCAGATGGCGGCGTGGACGATGGACCTCGAGACGCGCGAGGCGACGCTCTCCGATGGTGAGGCGAGCCTCGCTGCCGCGGAAGCCGGCGTGCGCGCCGCCGATACGGCGCTCGCCGACGCGGAGCACGCCGTCTCCGAGCATCACCGCCGCCTCGCCGCGACGAGCAACGAGCTCCATCACGCCGAGCTGCGCTTCACCGAGCTGTCCGGCCGGCGCGCCGCGATCCGCGAACGGCTCGAGACGGAGTGGAAGCGCCCGCTCGAGGAGATGATCGCCGAGGTGCCGCCGGTGGATCTCGACGACGATGCGCTCCGCACCGAAGCGGCTGAGCTTCGCCGTCAGCTCGAGCAGCTCGGGCCGGTGAATGCCCTGGCGATCGAGGAGCACGACGAGACGGTCAAGCGCCACGACTTCCTCGTCGCGCAGCGCGCCGACCTTGCCGACGCGAAAGCCTCGCTGCTCCAAGCGATCAAGGAAATCGATGCGACGGCGCGCGAGCTCTTCCTCGCGACGTTC
>JAEKKK010000192.1 GCA_019510405.1 Gemmatimonadota bacterium
ATTGCCGGTCCAGACGGAGAACTGTGTCTTCTGCACGAACACCGGAACTCCTCTCTCGATCGCCTCGGCGGCGACGCCTGCCGCCGTCTGCGGCGTCGCGTTCCACTCCAGGACGATCGATCCATGCGGCGGCGTCACTTCCGGGATGAGCGCTGCCCCGGCACACTCCGCCGCGTCCGTCGAACGTCCCATGCAGTGCGGCGGATACGTCGTGCGAAAGTCCGGCGCGGCCACGTCGATCTCGGCGTCCTCCGGGCCGTGCCAGTCGCCGCTCAGGATCACCGCATCACACCGCGCGTACATCCACCGCGCGAGCCGTGCGAGGGTCGGGATGATCTGCTCGGCTCCGGCGTCGTCCGGATCCTGGAGATGCCGCACGTACAGGCGCCCGCCCGGCAGCGCGGCGCGCATGAAGTCGTTCTGCACGTCCACGAGATAGCCCACGCGCGGCCGGCGCGGAGTTGTCGTCATGGCTCAGCCCTCCCGCGCGAAGTTGCCGGCGAAGCTCGGCTTCGCGGCGCGCTTGAACTCCGTGGCCTTGATGCGATCGAGCACGCGGTGCACGACCGACGCCTGGAGACCCGTCGCCTTGGGCAGCTCGTCGTAGGCCCGTTGCCCGACGGGATCGCCGAGCTCCTGCGCCGCGACGATGACGCAGTCCATGTCGACGTAGCTCACGCCCAGCTCACCCTCGTCGGTGTGCCCCGTCCACAGATCCGCCGAGGGCGCCTTGTCGAGGATGGCCTGCGGAACGCCGAGCGCGCGCGCGAGGGCACGTACCTCCTGCTTCACGAACGGCGAGAGCACCTCGATGTCGCTCTCCTCGTCCCCACCGATGGTGAAGTACCCGACCATATGTTCGGTGTAGTTCTCGGTACCGAGCACGAGTCCCTTGTACTGGTTCGCGATCCCGCGCAGCACCACGGCGCGTGACCGCGCCTTGAGGTTGCCGAGGATCGGCGCGTTGTCCGCCGACTCGATGTCCGACCAGCAATCGGCGAGTCCCCACTGCCGCAGGCTGCGCGCGGCCACGGCGAGCGACGCGGCCGCGGCGTCCACCATCGGCGCGACGTCCACCGTCACGTTCGGCACGTCGCCAAGTGCGTCGATCACACGCTGTGCGTCGGCGAGCGAGGCGGGGGTCGAGCTCGGATGCTCGCTCTTCGCGGCCAAGCCGTATGGCATCCGCACGAGCAGCATGCGCTCGACGCCGACCGCCCGTGCGGCAAGGAAGGCGACGACCGCGCTGTCGATCCCGCCCGAGAGCCCGGTCACGTAGCGCTGCTGTCCCGACGCCTCGAGGTACTGGCGAAGAAACTCGCAGGCGGCGTCGATGTTCGCCTGCACGTCGAAGGGGCGCATCATCGGTTCTCCTTTTCGAGTTGATCAAGCAGCGGATGGTCGAGGTGGATGAGCCGCGGATTGTCTCGGCGCTCGCGGCCGAACTTGCTCTCGTCGCGGCCGTCCACGGTGACGATGTCCGCCGTGAAGTCGAACCCGTTCACGAGCCCGTCGCGCTCGCCGTTGTTGTGGCCGAGCAGGCTCGAACCGACGCCATAGAGATCCGCCGGGACTTTCCCGGCCTCGAACGCGTCTATTTTCTTTGGCGTGAACCCGCCCGAGACGCAGATCTGCACGCCGGTGTGGCCCTCCGCGTCGAGCGCGCGGCGCAGCTCCCGGATGAGCGGCGCGGTGACGCCGCTCAACTTCTCCTCGGGGAACTCCGCCTCGCGCCCCTGCAGCGATCGGTCGACGACCAACTCGCTCGTGTCGACACGCACGGCCCACAGCGCGCCGTCGCCGAACAGCTCCCGCATCCGGCGCGCGACGGCGAGCGAGGTCCCGATCACGTCGTTGTCGTAGTCGACGAGGCTCATGACCTGGAGCCCGGGCTCGTTCGCCTGGACGTAGCGGAAGTATTCCACCGTGGCCGCGACGGTATCACCGTTGAAGCAGGCGATGAGTGCGTGCGGCATCGTGCCGACGCCGCGCTCTCCCCACCACGCGCCATTCGCGTCGGTGGAGACCGCGCCCGCACCCCCGACGAGCGCCGCGTAGCCGTCCGGCACCTCGACGCGCCAATCGTCGTGCCGCGCCGCCATGAAGATCACCGGCTTTCCACGCGCCGCCTCGATCACGCGCCGCGTGTTCGTGGCGACCAGGGTGCGTCGCGCGATCACGCCGAGGTACGTCGTTTCGAGATGCGCGATGGCGCGGTACGGGACGCGGATGTGCATCACCGTCTCACGCGGTGTGACCCGGTCTCCGTCCATCAGTGTGTCGATCTCGACGTCGCGGAACCGGCAGCGCGTGGCGGCGGAACCGCGCGCGAGCTGCGTCTGGATCATCCGAATGGCTTCGTACACACCGGCGAGGATGCCGTCCTTCTTCGCGAAGAGCTGCAGCCGCACCACCGGATCCTTCCCCGAGAAGGCGAGCACGCGCGCCGAGCGGGGGAAGTAGGCGTCGGCGTAGTAGCCCTCGGCCATACGCGAGTCGAAGGCGAAGGTGCCCGCGGGGAGCGCGTGCAGCCGCGCGTGGAACTCACGGGTGCGCTCGGCGTGATCGCTCGGGACGGGACGTGCGGCGAGGGCGGCGAAGGAGGTAGTCATCGTGAGTTGGTCTTCGGGTGCCACGTCGTGGGACGCCACGGCATGCGCATCGACGGATCGAGTCGCGCCATCGCCGTCCCGCGGGCGAAGTGATAGAGCGTCGGGCTCACCCCACGCTGACCGCGCTTGCGGGGCACGGCGGTGCTGGACGGGATCACGACGCCGCGCCGCTCGGTGAGGACGCGGAAGAGGTTCGGCCGATAGATCCACCGCCCGGACAGGGTCTCCAGCGCCTGATGCAGCTCGGCCATCGTGACGCCGCCGTCGCCCATGAGCGCGGCGAGGAGGGCCGGCACGTACTTCACCTTGCCGCGCACGCGGCCCAGCGCGACGGCGAGGATGAGACGATGGTCGAACGCGAGCGGCTCGCCGAGGAACGCGTCGCGCATCGGCGGCTCGCCCATCGGCTCGCCCCAGCGGTTGCGGTGCGCCTCGGGGACGAGCCCCGCGTCGCGCAGCAGCCGGAAGCGCAGCTCGACCGTCTCCTCGTTCCAGCTGCGGAAGGTCTTGCGATCGGCGCCGAACGCGGCGGCGAGCCGCGCTGCGCGCGTCGCACGCTGCTCGCTGTCTCCCGTGGCGACCCAGTAGGTGTCGAGCCACTTCGTGAGCGCCTTCATGAAGTCGAGCCATCCTGGCGCGCGGGTATCCTCCCAGGGGAGGAGCTCGTACACGTCGGCCCAGCGCGCGGCGACCGCATCGTCGTCCGCGAACGGCTCCGGACGATCGCGCCGGCCGAGGATGGCGAGGTACGCCACGCTCGCGACGCGCACGCCCATCGCCTCCCAGCTGTTCCCCTTCTGGCGCCCCGCCCACTGGCGCGGGTCGCGCCCGTTCTCGTCGAAGGTGTCCAGCTTCTCGAAGTAGTCCGGGACGTCGATCCCCGTCTCCTCGCGCAGCTCGCGGCGCGCCGTGGCTTCGGTGTCGTGGTCGTTCAGCCACTGGAGCATCCCGCCGGGGATCGCCTCCTGTCCGGCGAAGGGCGGCTCGCCGCGTGTGATGCAGAGGAGGTCGACCCGCGTCGCGTCGGGGGAGAGCGCGAGCACCACCGGGTCCGCCGCCAGCCCGACGTAGGGGAACTCGCTCCCGCGATAGCGCTTTGCCCAATCGGGGGCGACGGCATCGCGGAACTCGTGGCGTGCGGGGAGGAGGGTCGTGGCAGTCATGTCATATCATATCGAAACGATATGATATGACAGTACAGGCGACCCGCGCGGTGCGCAATCCCTTCGGTTCGCTATCGGCTGCTGATGGCCTTCTCGGGCGCCTGCGTCCCCAGCTTGCCGAAGTCCACCATCGTCGCCAGCAGCCCCTTGTTCGGTAGGGTGTTCGAGTGCCCCGCGACGAGCTGCCGATTGTACTCGGGAAAGTAGAGATCGAATGGGTCGCGCTCGTCGGCGTCCCGGATCATCAGGTCGGTGTCGCTCATCGTGAGCCGGCCGAAGCGGAGCGACCCGCCGCGGAAGTAGATGAAGTTCTTGAGGGCGGGATCGGGCCGGACGAAGCTGCCGAAGATCGTGTCGTCAGGCGTGTGGAAGAACTCCTGGACCAGGTACGGCCCTTCGATGCGCACCGACTTCAGCTTTCCGTCGACGACGGGGTTCGGAATGATCGCGAGCGGGTCGAGGTAGAGGTCGTCCCCCTTCACCGTCACTCCGCGCGCCTTGCTGAGATTCATCATCTTGTCGAGGTGCAGCCCGAGCGCGTGCATGAGCGACAGGCCGTTCACGCCGAGGATCTTCAGCTTGTCCGGGTGCAGCTTGAGCCGGCCGTCGGGCTGCAGCGCCGGCACGGACCACATCTGGAAGGGGATCGCGACGCCTTTGTGCAGCGTCCCGCGCTGCACGATGTTGCCGTCCTCGATCGTGACGCGGAGGTTGGTGATCGGCGCGTCGGGATAGTTGAACGCCACCTCGTTGAGCAGCGCCGTGATCGCGGCACCGTCGAGCGCGACCTCGCCGCTGGTCGCGCGGATGCGGAACGAGGTCGGGTCATCGAGCCAGGCGACCACCCCGGGCTTGGTGACCACCTGCCCCTGCAGCGCCCGCACGCGCATCGCGTGCTGCGGATCGACGTGGAGATCGACGTTGCGCATCTGAATCCACAGCGTGGAGTCGGCAGCAACGGTCGTCTCGGCAACGTGCGTCGCGCTCGATGTGGCGTGCATTCCCATGGCGCGCGCGAGCGACGTCTGTTGCCATGCCACCGCGACGGCCGCAACGGCCAGTGCGAGAAACGCGAGTGTTCGGCGCATGATCCCTCCCTCCGCGCGCGCGATCGCGGCGCGTCAAGCTCGCATCATGCACATCGTGCGCCGAGTTACGTCGGGAATACCGACGCGCGTCATGGCGTCGGGTACATCGCCTTCTGGATGTCTCGCCAGGTCACGAGCACGACGTCGTTGTCCTTCAGCGCCTTCTGGAACTCCGGGCTCGTCATCACGTCGTAGTCCCGCTGCCGCCACTTCGCCTCGAAGATGTCGTAGCCCGCCGTCACGGCGCGGAGCTCGGCATCGTCGTAGCCCAGATGGACGAGGATCTCCGTCAGCCCCGGCTTCAGATTCCTGATCGCGTCGAGGTAAAACCGCATCCACTGCTCGCGCGAGCCGGCCTCCTCGGCCATGATGACGGCGCTCGGGACGATGTCGTTCTCCGTCAGCACGGCACGGATCGCCGGCGTCCGGGTGCCGTAGAAGGTGAATGGGAGCTTGTACTCGCGCGCGACGCCGACGTACATGCGGAACAGCT
>JAEKKK010000061.1 GCA_019510405.1 Gemmatimonadota bacterium
ACCATCGTGTTGATCGTGTTCTTCAGCTCGAGGATCTCGCCTTTCGCTTCGGCCGTGATCTTTCTCGACAGGTCGCCGAGCGCCACCGCGGTCGTCAGGTCGGCGATGTTGCGCACCTGGTTGGTGAGGTTCGTCGCCATCCCGTTCACGCTGTCGGTCAGATCGCGCCACGTGCCGCTCACCCCCTGCACGTTCGCCTGACCACCCAGCCGTCCTTCCGTTCCTACCTCACGCGCCACGCGCGTCACTTCGCTCGCGAATGCGTTGAGCTGGTCCACCATTCGATTCACGGTGGATCCGATCCGGAAGAACTCACCCTGCACCGTCTTCCCCTCGATCTCGAGCTCGACCTTCTGGCTCAGGTCTCCCTCGGCCACCGCCTTGATCACGCGCGCCACTTCGCTCGTCGGCTGCACCAGATCGGTGATGAGCGAGTTGAGCGCGTCCACGCTCCCCGCCCAGAGGCCGCTCGCGGGGCCGATCGTCGCACGGTCGCGCATCTTCCCCTCGCGCCCGACCGAGAGCGCGACGCGGTCCAGTTCCTCGGCGAGTCGCTGCTGCTTGGTGGCGACGCTGTTGAAGATGTCGGCCACCTCGCCCATCAGCCGGTCCTCGCTCGCGTCGAGCCGGACCCCGAAATCCCCCGCCTCCAGCGCGCGGAGCCCGGCGAGCAGTCGCCGGATCTGCCCTTCGCGCCCACCCCCATTCCCCCCGTCGTCGCCGTTGCCGCCGCGCCCGCGCGTGGGCCGCGTCGCGACCGCTCCCTCCCGCTCCCCTTCCCCCTCCTCGGTGCCGAGCGACGCGACCGCTCGTCTCGGTCGACCGCGCTTGCCGCGCGCCGCCTCGCTTTTCCTCCCCCCGTTACCGCGCCCATTCGTCTGGCGCTCCTCGCTGCGTCCGTTCGCCGGACGCTCGTCCTGGTCGGAATATTCCGGTTTCTCGCCGACGCCCACTGTCAGCACCTATGAGGAAATGAGAAAAAGGCCACCGGCGACGTCGGTGGCGACAGAACGCGCGATCGTACCATCAGGCGGGAGGTGGCATCGATCGACGCGCACTCGTGCGTTCAATAAACATGCCGAGCTCGCCACCTTTCTTGCGCGCGAACACGCGCGCGCCGGGCAGATGGCGTTACGCGCGTAAATGCAAAAATTGGGCTCCGCCCGTACATACCAATACTTATTGGTGTGTTGCGTCGTGCGGCGCCGGGTGCGTGTCGGCCGGTACTTGGCCGACCATGATGCGAACGGGGATCCCGCCGTTCGTCGTGCGCGCCGCCATGCGCAAGGGAAACCCGAGCGCGCGCTCGAGCCCCTGGTCCGGCGAGAGGAGCGCCACCTGCCAGCCCGGTGCGCGTGCGCGCAGCACTTTGCCCAGCTGCGCCCAGAGATCGCGCACTCGGCCGCTCTCGCCGACGCGTACTCCATATGGAGGATTGGTCACGATCCACCCTCGCGCGTGCGCCGGGATCGGCGCCGCCGAGATGGCGTGCATCGCGAACGCAACATCGTCCGCGACACCGGCGCGTGCCGCATTGCCGCGCGCCGCCTCGATCGCGCCCGCATCCCGGTCGCTCCCGATGATCGTGGCACTGGCGCGATCGGTTCCCACAGTCGCGCCTCTGGCGCGATCGGTTCCCATCGTCGTCAGCGCCGCGCGCACCTCGCGACCGAGCGACTCGGGCACGTCCGGCCAGCGCTCCACCGCAAAGGTGCGGTTCGCGCCGGGCGGGATCCCGCGCGCCATCCACGCGCCCTCGATCGCGATCGTCCCCGAGCCGCACAGTGGATCCACCAGCGGCGCGGACCCATCCCACCCCGACGCCGCGAGCAGCGCCGCGGCCAGCGTCTCGCGCAGCGGCGCCTTCGCCGTCGCCATCCGGTAGCCGCGGCGGTGTAGCAGGGCGCCCGACGTATCGACGCTGATCGTGCAGCGATCGCGAAAGAAGCGCACGACGAACAGCGTCGCGTCGTCGCCGCCTCCCTCCTCGTCGCCGGCATGCTCGACGACGCGCGCCCCCGGAACGGTTCTCGTGAGCGCGTCGGCGAGCCGCTGCGCGACGGCATCCGAATGGTAGAGCCGCGACTTCTTGCAGGTGACCCGGAATCGCGCCGCGTCACCCGCCCGCACCACCGTGCCCCACCCGACCCGCCTCGCTCGGCGCTCGAGGTCGGCGAAGCTCACCGCCTCGAATGAGTCCAGCCGCACCAGCACGCGCGACGCGATCCGCAGCCCGACGTTCGCGGTGAGCACGCTCCGGAGGTCGCCGGTCCAGGCGAACCCTCCCTCCTCTTCCACCGCCGGCAGGCCGAGCGCCCTCGCCTCGGCGAGCGCCAGCGCCTCGAGGCCCGGAGCAATCGCGGCGAAGCAGGCCAGCCGCGTCGGGAGGGACGGGGCCGATGGGGCCTGCGGCGCAGTGCTCCGTGCAGGCGGACGGCGGTGGGCGGGGCGAGTCACCGGCGAAGGCTAACCCACCGTAGGCAACGATGGCAGAGCGTCTGTCAGCGTTGCTCACCACGGCCCCCTTTCCTCGGTCAAGCTGGCAGAAATCGGCCGGTCCACGGGATGCTTTTTCTGGGCGCGCCGCCCTTGGGGCGAACACCACATCATCGCATGCTCACGGAGGCATAACCATGTTGAACACTCGTACTCTTGGCACCTCGCTCGACCGGATGCTCACCCTCAACCGTGCCCTCGATCAGGCCTTCAACGGCGTCGGCTCGCGTCTCTGGGTCCCGGCGCTCGACGTTGCCGAGCGCGGCGATGCGTACGTCATCCACGTTGAGCTTCCCGGCGTGAGCCCGGAACAGGTCGACGTCAGATTCGAGCAGAACGTCCTCACCATCCGCGGCACCAAGCCGGCCAGCTTCGACGTCGCCAGTGAGGGCGAGGTCCGCGTCTTCGCCGCCGAGCGCGTGCATGGCGGCTTCGAGCGCGCCGTTCGTCTTCCCGAGTTCGTCGACGCCGAGCGGATCGAGGCGACCTTCACCAACGGTCTGCTCACCGTCACCGTGCCGAAGGCGCAGGCCGCGCAGCCGCGCAAGATCAACATCCGCGGCGCCGAACAGGCCGACACGCAGCAGCAGATCGCCGGGTAACAGCACGTCGCGGGCGGCGCGCGCTTGCGGTGCGCGCGTCCGTCGTGCGCTTCTGCGCACGCGTCCATTGCAACGCGCGGTAACCGCTTGGCATAAGGGCCCACTGAATGCGCCCGGTACGGAAGCGATGCTTCCGGAGCCGGGCGCATCGTTCACCTCGTGTTTTCACGCGGCCCGCTTTCTGCCTTGGAGTGCCGCATGACCAAGGTCATCACCAAGGCCCGCGCTCGTGCTGTGCTCAACGAGCGCTTCGGCCATACAGACTTTCGCGCCGGTCAGTGGGAGCCGGTCAGAGCCGCGCTCACCGGACACGACGCGCTCGTCGTGATGCCTACGGGAAGTGGGAAGTCGATCGTCTATCAACTTCCCGCGTTGCTCCTTCCCGGACTCACGGTCGTCGTCAGCCCGCTCATCGCGCTGATGAAGGACCAGCAGGACAAGCTGCATGCGCATGGCGTGGACGCGCTCGCCATGCACTCGCATCTCTCCGCGGGTGAGACGCGCGAGACGGCGCGCCAGGTCGAGGATGGCGAGGGGGAGATTCTCTATCTCACGCCCGAACGGTTCAAGGACCGCGACTTCTTCGATCGCCTGCTCACGCGCACGGTCAGCCTGTTCGTCGTCGACGAAGCGCACTGCGTGAGTCAGTGGGGGCACGACTTCCGCCCCGACTACCTCACCCTCGGCTCCGTCGTCGCGCGGCTCGGCAAGCCGCCCATCCTCGCGCTTACCGCTACGGCGACGGCCGAGGTCCGCGCCGACATCGCGCGCCAGCTTGGCATGCGTGATCCCGAGATCACGATCACCGGCTTCGCTCGCCCCAATCTGCGCTTCGAGGTGCGACGCACGGTGAATGTCGCGTCCAAGGACGCCGAGCTCGAGCGAATGCTCACCGAGGCGACGGGAAGCGGCATCATCTACTGCGCCACGATCAAGGAGGCGGAGCGGCTGCACGAGCTGCTCAAGGGCCGCTTCTCCATCGGGCTCTATCACGGCAAGATGGCGCCGGCCGACCGCAAGGCGTCGCAGAACGCATTCATGGACGGTTCGCTCACCACGATGATCGCGACCAACGCCTTCGGCCTCGGCATCGACAAGCGCGATCTCCGCTTCGTGGTGCACTACCACTTTCCCGGATCGGTCGAGGCCTACTATCAGGAGGCCGGTCGCGCCGGACGCGACGGCAAGCCCGCCGTGTGCACGATCTTCTATCGCGTCGAGGACTCGCGCGTGCAGTCGTACTTCCTCGGCGGCAAGTACCCCGACGTGGAGGAGGCGGCGAAAGTCGCGCTGCTTCTCGAGCAGTATCCGCTCGGCGAGCGCGTCGAGCTGGACACGCTGGCCGAGCGGTCCGGCGTTGCGCGGCGCAAGGCGCGCATCGTGCTCGTCCTGCTCAAGCGGCACGGCCTCGTCCGTGAGCATCGCGGTGGTGGCTGGGAACGACTTCAGAGCCGGCTCACCGCGGTGGACCTCAGCGCCGACCTCACCGACTACGAGCAGCGCCGGATTCAGGATCGCGCCAAGCTCCAGTCGATGATCAACTATTGTCAGAGCGCGCAGTGCCGGACGCGATTCCTGCTCGAGTATTTCGGCGAGGCCGCGCCCGTGGACTGGGTCTGCAGCAACTGCGACGCCTGCGACGCGCAGCGCGCATACGCCGAGCGGACGCGGAGAGCCGTCGCGCTGGCGTGAGTCCCCGCTAGTGGACGAGCTCGCGCAGGAGCGACGTCAGCTCCTCGTGCTCCTGAGGCATCTCGACCGTGCGCAGCCCGAGCCGGCCGGCCATCTCGCTCATGTCGCGCCGCGTCCGGCGTGAGCGGAAGAGCACCACCTGGCTGCCCGTCATGAGCGCCGGCCCGATGAACGCCTCGGAACACCCGTCCTCGTGATCGCAGTCGATGACGACCAGCCGTGGCCGCACGCGCAGCAGTGCGATGCGCGGCGACTCTCCCAACTTCGGGTACCGGGGCGCGAGACCGGCCAGCTCGATCGCGGCACCGAGCAGTGCTGCAGCGAGCGGATCTGACGAGAGTACGAGGACGGGGCTTCGACGCCCGTCGTCACCGTGGGCCGGAGGCAGCATCGCGTCGTGGGTGATGACGAGTGTGGGGCCCCCGCGCAGCAAGAGGGGGACCACGTTTGTTGCATCCGAGCGACGAAGCGATTGGAAATGCAAAGCTGCGGAGCTGCGCTCCGCTCCGCGCCTCCCGCCTCTTGACTCGACAGCCCGCCCGGTAAACATTCGTCGCTAGGCGCGGCAGGTTCTGCCATCGACCGCCGGCTCGTCAGTTCGGCTTACTCTTCCTTTCGTCTCGCTATGATGATGGCGCTCGACTCCGGCCATACACCGCCGAGTCGCCTCGATGACGCATCCATCGAACTCCTGCGAGCAGCGCTGCGCGACTACCTGCAGGACTCGAAGGACCCCAATAAGCTGCAACCGTCGTTGCTGCACATCGCCGGCGAAGCGCATGCACGTGCGCTGCCGCCCGAACAGCTGCTCGTCGTGCTGAAGGAAGTCTGGAGCGGCCTCCCCGAAGTGCGCGCGATGACGAACGCCCGCGAGCAGATCAATCTGCTGCAGCGCGTGGTCACGATGTGCATCAAGGAGTACTACAGCGCCTGACCTCGCGGCGCTTCGCTCAGCGGGAGCCGCCGCGGCGCGCGCCATCCACAGCGCGCGCCGCCGCCACGTCAGACCAGCTTGGCGTCGAGGTCCAGCTGGACGTTGCCCTTCAGCGCGGTTGACACGGGGCATCCTTCCTTCGTCGCCTGCGCGATCGACTGGAACTTCGCCGCATCGATCCCGGGTACCGCCGCCTGCACGGTGATCATCATGCGCGTGATCTTGAAGCCCTCACCCTGCTTCTCGATCGTGCAGTCGGCCTTCGTCTGGACACTCGTCGCGGGATGACCGTCCTTCTCCAGCGCGAAGGCGAGTGCCATGCTGAAGCACGCCGCTTCGGCCGCCGCGAGTAGCTCTTCCGGGTTGGAGCCCGCGCCATTCTCGAAGCGGGAGCTGAAGTTGTACTGCCCGCCGAGCCCCGTCTGTCCGCGGAAGCTCCCCTGGCCCTTGGCTCCGCCCTTCCATTCGGCGTTGGCCGTTCTCGTTGGCATCGTTCGTCCTCGTGCGTGGTGAATGGATCGAATGGTAGCGGGTGCGCTTGACGCGTCCTCCGCTCCACGGTTTATCTCCAGCCATGACGGAATCGGTGGAACATCCCCTCCCCCCGTCCGTGGCGCGCGTGCTGAGCACGTTTCGCGCCCTCGGCCGCGAGGAGAAAATGCAGACGCTCCTGCACTATGCGAAGAAGCTCGAGCCGGTCCCCGACCGCTTTCTCGCGCTCGACCGCGCCGAGTTCACCGTGCCCGAATGCCAGACGCGCGTCGATCTCTTCCCTGAGCTGCGCGACGGCAAGCTCTACTTCTACGCCGATATCGATCCGCGCAAATCGCCGACCATCGCTGCCTTTCTCGCGATCCTCTTCTCGGCGATCAACGGCCATCCGCCCGAGACGACGCTCGGCATCCCATCGGACTTCGTGCGTCTGATGATGGAGGGAATCGGGCTCGCCGGCCGTGAAGTCGGTCTGTCTGCGATGCTCACGCGCATCAAGCGCCACGCCCAGGTTGCGATGGCCCAGTGATGCGCCTTTCCCTCCCGGCTCGACCATGACCGCCACCGCGCAGACCTACGCCAATCACCGGCGCGTCTTCCCGCTGTATCATCTGTTCGCCCTGCCGATCCTGATCGCGCACGTGGTCGTCACCATGGTCGTCTCCGTTCGCCACCCGTCGCTCTGGAACCTGTGGCTCATCGTCGTGGCGATCGGGATCGTCGGCGGTATGGTCGCCAATCGCGCCTCGACGCTCATCGTCCAGAACCGGGTCATCGGCCTCGAGATGCGGCTTCGCCTCGCCACGATACTGCCGGTCGAGCTCTGCCAGCGCATTCCCGAGCTTCATCTCAAGCAGCTCGTCGGCTTGCGCTACGCCGGCGACGACGAGCTCGTCGGACTCGTGGAGCGATGCCTGCGCGGAGAGCTCGTCACGGCAGACGCGGTGAAGCGCGAAGTGCGCCACTGGCGCCCCGACTACGTGCGCGCCTGATCTCTCACTCCTCCACGCACACTCTGCACACGTGACCGAGCGTTTCCTCAGCGCCTGGGGTTGGGTCCTCGCGGTCCTGCTCGTTCTGGTCGGTTTCTTCTACGTCGGCGCGGTCTGGCTCGTCACCGCTCCCTTCGACCCGGGCCGCTATCACGCCGGCCGCGCCTTCCGGCAGCTCGCCGTCGTCCACGTGGCCCTCACGCGACTCTGGCGCTTCGAGACGGAGGGCAGACCCCCCGAAGGGCCACGCCGTCCCTATGTCGTCGTCTCCAATCACGAGTCGTACGCGGACATCTTTCTCGCCTGCCACTTCCCGTGGGAGATGAAGTGGCTCTCCAAGCACACGATCTTCAAGATTCCGGTCATGGGCTGGATGATGCGCATGGCGCTCGACGTGCCGGTACATCGCGGCCAGCGTGAGAGCGGAGTCGCCGCGCTCGCCGAGTGCCGCGACCGGCTCGCGCGACGCGTCAGCGTGATGATCTTCGCCGAGGGTACCCGGTCGCCCACCGACGAGCTCCTTCCCTTCAAGGACGGCGCCTTCCATCTCGCGATCGAGTCGGGCGTGCCTATCCTGCCCATCGCGATCGCGGGCACGCGCAGCTGCATGGCGAAGCACAGCTTCGCCTTCCGCCCCGCGCACGCGAAAGCACGCGTGCTCGAGCCGATTCCCACCACGGGACTCACTCGCGCCGATCTTGCCGCGCTGCGCGACCGTACGCGCGCGACGATCGATGCCGCGCGGCGCGTGCTGCAGCGCGAGCTCGACGCCGCGGATGCCCGTGTCGGCTGAACCGACGGCGGCTCCCCCGCGCGACGAAGCCGAGCTGGAGGAGCGTCTCTCCCGTCCCACGCCCGCGCTCACGCGGCTCCTCGCCACCGTGCCCGGCGACCTGATCGTCCTCGGCGCGGGTGGAAAGATGGGTCCGTCGTTGGCGCGAATGGCGAGGCGCGCCGATCCAGGGCGCCGCGTCATCGCCGTGTCGCGCTGGAGCGATCGCGCCGCCGCTGCTGCGCTCGAGGCCGAGGGTGTCGAGACGATCGGCGCCGACCTCCTCGATCCGCGCGCCCTCGCCGCACTGCCCGACACGCCGAACGTCGTCTTCATGGCCGGCCAGAAGTTCGGCACCAGCGGTAATCCTTCATCGACGTGGGCGATGAACGCCGCCGTGCCGGCGTTCGTCGCCGAGCGCTATGCGGGAGCGCGCACCGTCGTCTTCTCCACCGGCAACGTCTACGCGCTCACTTCCCCCGAGCGCGGCGGGTCGAAGGAGAGCGACGCGCCCGCCCCCGTCGGCGAGTACGCGTATTCCTGCCTCGCGCGCGAACGCATCTTCACCGCCGCCGGCGCGCGCCACACGACTCCACTCTCCATCGTGCGGCTCAACTACGCCCACGATCTTCGCTACGGCGTCCTCACCGACCTCGCGCTCCGCGTCGCGCGCGGCGAGCCGGTGAACCTCGCGATGGGATTCGTCAATGTCATCTGGCAGGGCGACGCCAACGCCATCGCGCTCGCGGCGCTCGCGCGTGCCGCGACACCCGAGCCGTTCATCGTGAACGTCGCCGGCACCGAGACGCATCGCGTGGCCGACCTCGCGCGCGCACTCGGCGATCGCCTCGGTGTCGCGCCCGTCTTCGAGGGAGAGGAGGGCAACGACGCGCTGCTCAGCGACGCGTCGCGGATGCGGACGATCCTCGATCATCCCCTGATGCCGGTCGAAACACTGCTCGATTGGGTCGCCGCGTGGATTCGCGCCGGCGGACATCTCCTCGGCAAACCGACGAGCTTCGAGAAGCGCGATGGCCGGTTCTGACGCCGCGGCCGCCCTGCGGATGTCGCTGGGTGACGGCGTCGCCATCCCCGCGCATCCGCTGGCACTCACCGCGAATCGCACCCTCGACGAGCGCCATCAGCGCGCACTCACGCGCTACTACGTCGACGCCGGAGCCGGCGGCATCGCCGTCGGCGTGCACACGACGCAGTTCGCCATTCGCCGCCCGGAGCACGGTCTCCTTCGTCCCGTGCTCGAGCTGGCGGCCGAGTCGGCACGTGAATGGCTCGGCGGGCGCGCGCGAACGTTCGCCCTCGTCGCCGGCGCGGTCGGCCAGACGGCGCAGGCCGTCGCCGAGGCGGAGCTCGCCGCGTCGCTCGGCTACGATCTCGTGTTGCTCTCGCTCGGCGCCCTGCGCGACGCGAGCACGCCGGACCTCATTGCGCACTGCCGCGCCGTCGCCGACGTGCTCCCCGTGTTCGGCTTCTACCTGCAGCCCGCCGTGGGCGGCCGCGTGCTCGGCTACGAGTTCTGGCGTGCCTTCGCCGAGATCGAGCGCGTGTGGGCGATCAAGATCGCGCCGTTCAATCGCTACCAGACCCTCGACGTCGTCCGCGCCGTCGCCGATGCGGGACGCGACGACATCGCGCTCTACACCGGGAACGACGACGCCATCGTCGCGGACCTCGTGACGCCGGTCGCCGTCGGCGCGCACGGTGATTCACGCCGCATCGTGGGCGGACTGCTCGGCCAGTGGGCCGTCTGGACGCACGCCGCGGTAGCGCTGCTCCATCGCGCGCATCGGGCGGCGAATGCGCGAGCGATCGATGTCGCGCTCCTCCGGGAGGGCGCCGCGCTCACCGACGCGAACGCCGCGATCTTCGACGTCGCCAACGGGTTCGCCGGCTGCATCCCCGGCATCCACGAAGTCCTGCGCCGGCAGGGACTGCTGCGCGGCACGTGGTGCCTCGACCCACACGAGACGCTCTCCCCCGGTCAGGCCGAGCAGATCGACCGGGTGTGCGGCGAGCACCCGTCGCTCGCCGACGACGAGTTCGTGCGCGAGCGACTCGACGCCTGGCTGGGCTGAGCGGCCCCCGCGCTACAGGCAGTCGCTCAGACGTCCTCGATGATCTTGGAGGCCCAGCTCTTTCTCGCCGGCCTCTCGAACCCCTCGCGCAGGGAGCCGAGGTCCGTCAGGCTCGTGTCGAACACGACGCTGTTGTTCGTGATCGCACCGGACTCACGGAGCGCCTTGAGCTCGTGCCGCTCCACGGACTGCACCTCGCCGTGGCTGTCGCGGTAGAAGACACGGCCACCGCCGACGAGGCGCGCCCCGAGCTGCGGCTCGAGCTCCTGGAGGATGCGGAACAATCCGTCGATCGAGCAGCCCGATGCGCCCGCCGAGCGCTGGTCGACGCCGATGACCAGCAGTCGGCCGAACCGCCACTCGTACGCCGCGGTGAGCGGCTCGCCGTGTGCCTTCCACTCGGCGAGGTAGCCCTCGACCGCCGCCATCAGGGTAGCCGTCGCCTCGTCGGACAGCGGGCGATCGCTCCCGAACACCCAGACGCGCGAAGAATCCGGAAGAGTCTCGAATGGGACGAGTGCCATGATGCGACTCCGTTGAGCGAGACGTGCGCGGCACGCGCGCACGCGTTACGGTTGCCTTCAAGATACTCGTACGCCGACGTGCCGCGAGGCATGCCCACGCCTTCTGCCGGATGCCATCACTCACTTCCATCGCCGTCACCGGCTTCGCCTCCACCATCGCGCTCGCGGCGGCGACGCGCCACCCCGCCGTCCAGTCGGTCGACGACGCGCTCGAGGTGCGCGCCGGCCGCGCACGTGCGCTGCAGAACGTGCTGCGCGCGGCGCACATCGGTACCCTGCCCGGCGAGCCGTACATGCATCCCACCATCGGGGCGGCGAGCGCGGCGCTCATCCTCCTCACGCGCCGCGCGCCATTCCTCCCCGTGCTGGCGGCACTGGCGGCGGCATCCATCGGCGCCATCCTCGCGCACCACGCGGTCAAGCTCGTCTATCGGCGGCCGCGCCCCGCGATCGCCCTCGCGCGCGGCAAGACCGAGCCCGCGTACCCCAGCGGACATACCACCGACGCCACCGCCGTGCTGGCGACCAGCGCATTCCTCATCATGCAGCAGGGCATCGCGCCCGCGATCATCGTCCTTCCCATTGCCGTTGCGCTCGCACTCGTCACCGGCGTGAGCCGCGTTTTACTCGGCTGGCACTGGCCCACCGACGTGCTGGGCGGATGGTGTACCGGCATCGCCGTCGCCGCCTGCGCCGCGGGGCTCTACGAAATGCTGCTGCGCATTTCGTAGAGCCCCGCCCGACAATCACTCTGCGACGTTACGGCTTCGTTGCGGTCGGCAGCTGGAGCAGGGGCGTCGCGCCACCCGTCACCTGCGGCATCTGCCCGTTCCACTTCTTCGTCAATTCGTACTGCACCAGCGTCGGCGTGATGCTCTGCGAGAGGAGCTGATTCGCGCGGGCCTGCGCCTCCGCTTCGGCCATGATCGCCTTGGCGCGGCCTGCCGCCTTGATCGAATCACCCTGCGCCTGGAAGGTGTTCTTCTGCAGCTCGTTCTGCGCCGTGAGCGCCTGCTGCTGCATCACGTTCTTCTGGTTGATCGCCTCCATCACCGCCTGCGGCGCGCGAAGCTCGTTGATCGTGAACTGCTTCACCTCGAAGCCGTAGGGCTGTAGCCGTTGCGAGATTAGCGCCCTCGCCCGGTTGGTGGCCTCTGCCTTCTTCGGACCGATGATGTCCGCCACCGGCTCGGTCCCGAACACCTCCTGCAACGCCTGGCGGATCGTCTGCTTCACGAAGCCGTGCGTGATCTGGTCGATATCTGTGCGGAACGTCGAGTACAGCTTCGGCGTCTGCGCCGGATCCAGCTCGAACGACAGCGAGACGTCGAGGGAGACAGGCTGACCTTCGACGCTGTTGACGTTGATCTCGTCGTTCTGCGCCGAGCCTTCACCGTTCGATCTCGTGAGGACGACCGTTCTGAGGAACACCGGGTACTCCTCGATCCCCGTCGCGAACGGCACGCGCGTGTGCACGCCCGGATCGAGCGGATGCGAATCCACGCCGCCACCGGCGCGATGGATCACGATGCCGACGTTGCCCGGGTTGATGTACGTGAACGTCGAGGGCAGCAGGAACAGCGCCGCCACCAGCACCATCACACCGAAGACGATGCGCTTCAGCTTCCGGCCAGCATCCGTGCCCCGCTCGAACTGCATCGAGCCGAGACGGTCCGACATCGTGCTAGGCATTGACGATCTCCTTGTAGCATTCAGGGCACACCTGCGCTCCGCTCGCGAGGCGTACGAGTTGGTCTTCGGTATGACGGCCATGGACGGCGCACACCAGTTCGGCCGCGCGCTCGATGCGCTTGCGATTCTGCGTCTGGCGGATTCGGACGCCGGCTGGTGTGAAGTACATGATGACCCAATAAAGAAGGGCGCCACCCGCCGCGATCAGCGCGACGAAAAGCACCCCTTCCACTATGATGGCACCCATTGGTTCGCTCTATCCTGGCGCGACTCGGCGCGCCGTCGTTGTACCCGGCACTACGGAGCGCCTCGCCCACCGGTTTCACCCGGGCAACGGCTCAGCTGCTCTCCGGCCGGCCGAACATCAGTTGCAGCATCACGACAGCATCCGGCCGGCTCAGCACGTACGCGTGGTCGCCGATCTCGAGACGCGTCGCGCCGGTCGGCGCGATGAGCTGCTTGCCGCGCACGATCATCGTGACGGCGGCACCCTCCGGGAATGGGAGCTCTTCCAGCGTCATCCCCGCAACCGGGAGCGCTTCGTCGATGTAGTACGACAGGAGCTGCCCGTCGAGCTCATCGAACGACTCCACGCTCAGGACGGCGTTCGGCGGTGGAGGTTCGGCGGATTCGAGCTTCAACCAGCGGGTCACCGCGGAGACAGTCGTTCCCGGCAGGATCGCGTTCAGCACCACGATGAAGAAGACGATGTTGAAGATGCGCGAGGCGCCCGGCGCGCCCGCGAGCACGGGAAACATCGCCAGGATGATCGGCACCGCACCGCGCAGACCGACCCAGCCGACGTAGAGGATGTCGTTCCACGGGAAGCGCAGCGGAATGAGGCACACTGCGACCATCACCGGTCGCGCGACGATCGCCAGCGTGAGCCCGAGGATCGTGCCGATCCACGCGGCCCCGAGCAGCTCCGACGGATTCACGAGCAGACCGAGCACGAGGAACATCGCCACCTGCCCCAGCCAGGCGAGCGAATCGTGGATGCGGCCCAGCGCCGTACGGTACGGCAGCCGACCGGATCCCAGCGTCACGGCGGCGACGTACACGCCGAGAAATCCGCTGCCGCCGATGAGGGTCGGGACGGAGAACGCCAGGAGCGCCGTCGCGAGCGTCATCACGGAATAGAGTCCGCTCGCCGGAAGCCGGACGCGCGTGATGATCCAGCGCGCCCCGGCACCGATCGCGACACCGCATGCGGCGCCGATCACGATCTCGCGCAGCATCTCGAGCTCCACGAGCCAGATGCTCGGCGCGTGATTGCTCATCATCCGGTTCGTGAGCACGGTCGTGAGAATCACCGCGACGGGATCGTTGATCCCGGACTCCACCTCGAGCGTGCCGCCGACACGATGCTTGAGCTGGATCCCACTGCCCCGCAGCACGGCGAACACCGCGGCGGCGTCGGTGGACGAGACGATCGCGCCGAGCAGGAACGACGCACTCCACGGAAGACCCAGCGCGTGCGCGACGACGGCCACGATGCACATCGTCCCGATCACCCCGACCGTCGCCAGCAGTCCCGCCGGTGCGAGCGAGCGCCGCATCGTGTCGACCGGGGTGTTCAGGCCGCCGTCGAAGAGGATGAGCGCGAGTGCCGCCGAGCCCGCGCGGAACGCGAACCCGTAGTCGTCGAAGATGATGTGTCCGAACCCGTCGCGTCCCGCGCCGATCCCGATCGCCAGGAAGACGAGGCCGACCGGCAGCCGGAGTCGCTGCGAGGCATGACTCAGGAGTGCGCTCGCCGCGAGCAGCAGGGCGATCACGGCGAAGAGCACGGCCGAGGCGTACGGCTCCTGGGCCATCACTCGCGTCGACTCGACGGCCGCTTGAACCATCCGCACCTGGTGAAAGGGCTCGCCTCCGCGAGGCAGCGCGAGGACCCTCGCGCTGCCTCGCGGAGGCTACGCGCGATCACTCGCGCTCTTGCGCCGCTCCTGGCGAACGAGCATCACGGCGCTCGCCACGAGGAGCAAGCCGCCGGCCACGAACAGATATGGCTGCCATTCCCTCGCCAGGTAGAACGCGAGGATCAGCGGAACGAGCGCAAGGAATGACACGCGCAGCCAGGGCTCGATGCTGGGATGACGGTCGATCTCCTCGTCCTGCGCGGAACGAGGCTCGGGCATGGTGGCATTGGACATGATTGATTTTCGGGCGCGATGCGCCCGCTCTCGGTCAAAGGATGCACGCGTCCACCGTCGAGCCGGCGGGATGCCGGCGACGGGCGCGTCATGCGTTCGCGGTGACTACGAGAGGTGCGGAGGCGCCGTAGCGTCGTAGGTGAGCCGGTGCGCCGGTCCAACGGGGCGCGACGCCGGCTGGGACAGCACGACGACGCGTGCTGCGAGCGGGGCGGGAAGGGCGAAGCCCGTCTCCGCGCGGCTCGAATGCCAGGGGACGATCAGTCGCGCCACCCCGCGCGGCGCCGACTCCTGCAATGCGATGGCGGCGAGCCGCACGCTCGGCGCCGCGGCAATCATCTCCCGCGTGGGCTTCGCTACAGACGCCGTCGCACGCGCGTGCACCTGCGTCGTCGCATCGGCGTGCGACAACGAGAGGAGCAGCAGACTGGCGAGTGCGATGAGCCGGCGCATCGATCCCATGGCGGAGTGAAGAGCGATCCCTACTTAAGCTACACCGCTCGCAAGGGATCTGTGCCGCAGCGCTTAGCGCTGCGCGAGCTCGAACCGCAGCGCATCGTCCAGCGTCGGGTGGGCGAAGGTGAACTCCGTGCGCAGGAGCGCCTTGGGCAGCACGCGCTGGCCCGCGAGGATCGTCGCGCGCGCCATCTCGCCATACGCGAGCTCCAGCGCGAACGCCGGCACGGGCATCAACGCCGGCCGCGCGAGCACGCGGCCGAGCGTCGCGGCGAACTCCGCGTTCGTCACCGGGTTCGGCGACACCAGATTGATCGGACCGTGCAAGCCGGTGGTCGCCAGCGCGTGCTCCATCGCGCGCACCTGATCGTCGAGTGAGATCCAGCTCATCCACTGGCGGCCGCTGCCGATCGGTCCGCCCACGCCCAGCCTGAAGGGAAGAAGCAGCCGCTCCAGTGCTCCACCCTTCGGGCTGAGCACGATGCCGGTGCGCAGCAGCACGACGCGCACTCCCGCGTCGGCGGCGGCCACCGACGCCGCTTCCCACTCGCGCGCCACACCGGCGAGGAACCCGCTGCCCAGCGCACTCTCCTCGTCCAGCGGCTCGTCGCCACGGTCGCCATAGATGCCGATCGCCGAGCCGCTCAGGAGCACGCGCGGCCGGCGGTCCAGCGCGGCGATCGTGCGCGCCACGAGCTCCGTGCCGCGCACGCGGCTCTCGCGGATCGCGCGCTTCCGTTCGTCGGTCCACCGGTGCGCGAGGGGCTCGCCGGCGAGATGCACCACCGCGTCCGCCCCCTCGAGATCAGTCGGCGACAGTACGCCGCGCATCGGATCCCACACGATGTCGTCGGGAGACTGCGGGTTCGCCGTGCGGACCAGCCGCCGCACCCGAACGTTGCGGGCGCGCAGACGCGCGGCGAGCTCGCTTCCGATCAGTCCCGTCGCGCCGGAGATCGCGACGAACGACGAGGAAGCGGAGGATGCGGGGTCAGGCGGCATGGATCGGCGGCAGACGTTGCACGCGCGGCCGACCCTCGGCCGACGCGACGCTCACGATGGAGAACGTCGCATCGGCAGGACGTGTTCCGCTACAGCTCCCGACTCAGCAGAATGCGCCGGGCGATCTCTTCCGCGACCTCCGGAGAGCGATAGGCATCGTCGGTGACGCGGCGGCGTATCTCACGCATCCGGTCGCTGCGTGCTCCTGCCTCGCGCGCCGGCCGCATCGCGTCGTCCCGCGCGCCGCGACGTGCCAGTCCGCCCTGTCCTGGTCGTGGATGCATGAATCCTCCCTCGTCGGAGTATCGGTCGCTCTGCGTGTTGACGTGAGCGCGCTCGTCTGCGCCCGCCGCATGGGAGTTTCGGCATGCTTTGCCGTGCGTTCGCATCGCGGGACGTTCTGTCGCACCGCCCTCGATCGGCCTTTACAGCGCCGTGTCCCGACAGTATTCCTCGCCTCGCCCAGTTCGTCGCACGCTCACGCCAGTCGGTCGATGGCCACCATCCTGTACGTGGACGATGAGCCCGCCATGGGTCTCATCCTCGAGGACACTCTCGAGCGGGCCGGCCATTCCGCTGTCGGTGCGCACAACGTTCCCGAAGCGCTCCAGGCGCTCGCGAAGGGGAACGTCGACCTGATCATCTCGGACTATCGCATGCCCGGGCTGACGGGGCTCGAGTTCCTCGAGCTGCTGCAGCAGGAGGGCTACGATGTCCCTCTGATCATGCTCACCGGCCACGCGACCATCGAGCATGCCGTGGCGGCGATCAAGGCGGGGGCGGTGGACTACATCACCAAGCCGGTGCGGCCGGAGCAGCTCGAGCTCTCCGTCGCCCAGGCGCTCGAGGTGGTGCGGCTACGCCGCGAGAACGATGCGCTGCGCCGCGAGGTCATGGAGTTCCGCAACGAGCGCGCGATCATCGGCGAGAGCATTCAGATCCGCCGCCTCCTCCAGGCCGTCTCGACGGCGGCGCCGACCCGCGCCACGGTCCTGCTCGAGGGAGAATCGGGGACGGGAAAGGAGCTGTTCGCGCGCGCGATCCACGACGCGAGCGATCGTCGTGATCGCCCCTTCATCAAGCTGAATTGCGCCGCCCTCCCCGAGGGGCTCGTCGAGAGCGCCCTGTTCGGCCACGAGAGGGGTGCCTTCACCGGCGCGATCCGGCGCGTGGAAGGTGCGTTCGAACGGGCGCACCAGGGCACGCTCCTCCTCGACGAGGTGAGCGAGATGCGCCTCGACCTGCAGGCCAAGCTGCTGCGTGTGCTGCAGGAGCAGGAGTTCGAGCGGGTCGGCGGATCGAGCCCGATCAAGGTGGACGTCCGGATCATCGCGACGACGAACCGGAACCTCGCCACCTACGCCGCGCAGGGACACTTCCGCCAGGATCTGTTCTTCCGGTTGAGCGTGCTTCCCATCTCCCTCCCCCCACTCCGCGATCGCCCGGGGGACATCCCGCTCCTCGCGCACCGGTTCGCGCTGCGCACCGCGAGCGAGCTGCAGAAGGAGATTCGCGGCCTCGCCCCCGAGACGGTGGAGATGCTCCAGCGCTACGATTGGCCCGGCAACGTGCGCGAGCTCCAGCACGCCGTGGAGCGCGCCGTCATCCTCTCGACGGACCCGATCCTCCACCCGGCGGCCTTCGACCGGCAGCGATTCGGGCTGAGCGCGCGCGCCACCGGACCGGCCGCCGGCCGGATCACCGCGGCCACCAGCTTCCAGGATGCCGACAACCTCGCCGCTCTCCCCCCGCATTCCCTCCTCCTCACCTCCCTGGACGTGGGCGAGGCGGAGTCGCGCCTGATCGACCGCGCGCTCCAGGTCAGCGGAGGGAATCGAACGCGCGCCGCAGAGCTGCTCGGCATCAGCGTCCGTACGCTCCGGAACAAGCTGAACGGCCCTGCCCGGGACACCGCCGCCGGCTGACCTCCCAACCTGCAGGATTTTCTCGAAACGCCAGAAACTGCTCGGCAGATTTTGCCCATCCGGCAATTTGTGCCGGTCGTTTCCGAGGGGCAGCTCTAGCTCTCCGCTCGGTGAGATCTGACGACTCCCGGCGACGTTAATACCGACGCAGCAACGACTTGAAGCATGAAAACGAGGCCGGAGCCCATCTGGGTTCCGGCCTCGTTTTCGTTCCTTCCTTGGTGGCCCTCGCCCTGCCTTTACTTAGGCAGCAAGCGATGCAAGCGATCCCGGCCGAGCGTGCGATTCCCCCGCACCGCCTCGGTCGACTGCCTCTCCCGCCACCCCCTCCGCTTGATGGGCTCGACCGAGGATTCCCAGTCGCTCTGGGCCAGGACCGCATCGGGAGACGATGCTGCTCGCGATGCCGTCCTGAGCGAGAATCTGAATCTCGTTCACCATGTCGCACGGCAGCTCTCGCGGAGCCTCGCCGTGGAGGCGGACTTCGACGAGCTCGTGAGCGCCGGCACGATCGGCCTCATGACCGCGGTGAAGGCCTTCGACCCGCGACGCGGCCTCGCGTTCAGCACCTTCGCCGTCCCGCGCATCCGCGGCTCGATCCTCGACGAGCTGCGTCGGCAGGACCACGTGCCGCGCTCGGTGCGGCGAAAGGCACGCGACATCTCCCGGGCCCGCGAGCACCTCATGCGCGAGCTCGGCCGCATGCCCGAGGACCCGGAGCTGGCACTGCAGCTCGGGACCGATGTGCACACGCTCTGGCGGTGGCAGTCCGAGGTGGAAGGCGCCGTGCACCTCTCCCTCACCTCGGCAGCGGGCGACGGCGATGCATCCATCCCCACGCGTGTCGAATTCCTGCGCACTGACGAGGAAGGGGTGGACGAGCGGCTGTCGCGCGAGAGCGAGGTGGCCAAGCTCCGCGAAGCGATACTCGACTTGAACGACCAGGAGCGGACGGTGCTGTCGCTCTACTACTTCGAGGAGCTCAAGTCCGCTGACATCGCCGAAGTGCTGGGCATCAGCGAGTCGCGGGTCTCGCAGATCCGGTCGAAGGCGCTGGCGCGCCTGCGCTCCGAGCTCGCACCGCTGCGGGCGTCCGCGTAGCGCCGGTCCTCAGGCGGCCGGTCGCGGCCGGCCTTCAGGTGCGCTGGCCGCGCGCCGTCCGCTCGCGACGTCGCAGCTCGGCGAGCGTCGGAAGGCGGAACGCCAGCAGGCCATCCTCGCGAACGAGCTCCCCTCCCGCGCGCTCGGACGCGGCCACGAGGTCACGCGACGGGCCCTCGGCGGATCGGACGCACACACTCACCGTGGTGTCGTCCGTCGTGACGAGCATGGGAGCTCCGGAGCGCTTCGCCGCGTGCACGAGCATGACGAGCGTCCTGACGAGCGCCCAGCGTGGCGCCCGGACGGGAGGCGGCGTGCCCTCGTAGCGCACCTCGCACCGCTCGGCGCGGAGCCGCAGGTGGTGCTCGTGCAGCCGCATGGCGTCGTCCAGCGCGGCCGACAGCTCGAGCGCCTCGGCCTCCGTTCGGCGCTCGGGAAGGAGGGCGAACAGGCCGGTCAGTCCAACGAGCCCCTGGAGCAGATCGTTCGAGAGCGTCGCCCAGTCGTCGAGCGCCGTGGAATCGGATGGAGAAGCAGCCGGAGCGTCTGATTTCATCAGTGAGTCGGGGAGCACAATGAGCCAGACGAGCCGTTCGGAGCGCGGAAACGGGGGGTGCGCCTTCTGACGGGTGTCAGACGGAAGGGCCGTTGGACGGTGGGAGGAATAACGGTTTCGCTGAACCCGTCTTCACTTGTGTCCGGCCGAGTAGCCCGAGCGATGCTGGAGTCGTCCTCCAGCTGAAGGCCGAGCGTGACGTCTGCGAATGGGGTCGTGGTGCCAGAAACTGGATTGGGCAACAATTCACCCGTTTGATTCTCCGCCTTCGGTCGCTCCGCGCTCCCTCAACACGCCATCGCCATGACAGCCCCCGTCCTCGCCTTGCTGATCGCCCTCGCCGGGCCGGCCGATACCACTCGGATTGTTCCGGACAGCCTTCCGAGCCGGGACACCCTTCTGGTTCAGCCGATTCAGCGCGTCGAAGACAGTCTCTTCTCCATGCGCATCCCGACGCGCTTGGTGCTTCCCACGTCGCTTCAGGTCGAGCCCGACACGACCGCGCCGCGGCGGCGCCGGAAGTCGGTGCAGGTGAGCGACTGGTATGAACGTCGTCTGCGCATCCACCGCTACCTCGCCTACACGACCATCCCGCTCTACGCATTTCAGGCAATCGCGGGCAACCAACTCTATCAGGAAAGTTCCGGTGCCCCCGCTCCGTCCCCCAAGGACGAACGCGCCGGACGATCCACACCATTCTCATGCTAGCGTCTGACGCCGGATTCACCTACGCCGGAGTCAAACTCTCTGAAGAGGCCGAGAACAGCCTCGCCAAGCGCCGGCAGCACCGGAACCTCGCATACGCCTCGATGGGAGTGGCGATTGCTGGCTCTGGTATGATGCTGATCTGGCGCGATTAATCACCCCTCATATGCTGCTCGCTCAACTCGCCCGCGCCGAAGCGTCGAGCCCGCTGGCCAAGCTCGTCGAACCGTGGAACAGCCTGTACTCCGATTCCAAGGCGGTCGCGACAGCGGTGCTGTTCCTCCATCTCGTCCCGCTGCTGATTGCCGGCGGTGCCGCGCTGACGGCGGATCGGGCGACGATCCGCGCCTCTCGCCTCAGTCTCGAGGACCGGACTCGGCAGCTCGGGGAGTTGGCCAGAACCCACGCGATCGTGCTGGTCGGGCTCACCCTCTCCTTCATCAGCGGGGTGCTGCTCTTCCTCTCCGATGTGGATGAGTTCCTCGGCTCCCCCTGGTTCTGGGTGAAGCTGGGATTCGTGGGAGTCCTCCTCGCGAACGGATTCGTGATGACCCGTACGGAGCGCGCGCTCGCGAATGGAGGAGACCAGGGAGTGCTGTGGGGCCGGCTTCGCACCATCTCGGTGTTCAGCCTGATCCTGTGGATCGCCACGACGCTGGTGGGCGTGGCGCTGACGAACTACGCGTAGACGGAGCCAGGACAATGACGGATTCGAAGCCGAGCAGCCCCGGAGACGGGTGCGCCGGATGCACGATTGGCAGTCGGCGGGAGTTCCTGCTCGATGCACTGCGCGCGAGCGCGGCGGCGCTGGTGGCGATCGGGATGGCGCCAAGCGGTGCCGAAGCGATGCCGCTGCGGTGGATTTCGGCGCTTGCCTCGAAGGGTGAGGAGAAGACCTATCCGGTCCCTGCCACCGACGGTGTGCAGATCGACAAGGACAACGAGGTCATTCTGGCGCGGAATGGCAAGTCGGTCTGGGCGTTCGCGCTCGCCTGCCCGCACCAGAACACGGCGCTGCGGTGGGACGCCGGGAACAACCGCTTCCAGTGCCCGAAGCACAAGTCGAAGTATCGCCCCGATGGCACGTTCATCGAGGGGCGCGCGACGCGCAGCATGGACCGGTATGCCGTGAAGCTCACCGGAAACAACGTCGCCGTCGACATCGACAAGCTCTACCAGGAAGACACCGACAACGCCCTCTGGCAGCACGCGGTCGTCACGCTGCCGTAACGCCACCCTTTCAGCCTCCGCTCCCATGTCCTGTCGGGACTGTCTCAGTCGGCGCGAGTTTCTGACCAGGAGTACGCTCGCCGTCGCGGGTGCCGCGGCCGTCGTCGCCGGGTGCGGTGACGGTCAGATCGGCGCCGGGGGCGCGACCGCGCCGATTCTCCTCACGCCGCTCTCGTTCAAGGTCTCCGCGGTGCCCGCCCTCGCGACCGTCGGCCAGCTCGCCTTCGTGCCGACCGACAGCCGTTTCGCCGTCAAGCGCACGGGGCCGACCACCTTCCTCGCGATGACGACGATCTGCACACACGAAGGGACGATGATCTCCATCGTCAACAACAACACGTCGTTCGAGTGCCCGAACCACGGCGCGCGATACGACTCGAATGGCAACGTGACGCGTCAGCCGCAGGCCTCCGGGTCGGCGACGAATCTGCCGACCTACCAGACGAGCTACGACGTCGCCACGGACACCCTGACGATCAGCTCCAACTTCACGACGACGTGATGCGCGCTCCGTGAGGAGCGGTGAGCGGACGATTCGACGCCGGAAGCGCTAGCGCTTCCGGCGTCGTAGCTTTGGGCCATGTTGATCGGTGTGGCGGGGATGGTCGGCTCGGGGAAGAGCACCCTCACGCGCGCGCTCGCGGTGCGCTTCGGCCTGCAGCACGCGCTGGAGAGTGTGGACGAGCACAATCCCTGGCTCGAGCAGTTCTACGCCGGCGGCGTCGAGGCGATGCGCGCGACGGCGCTCAACCTTCAGCTCCACTTCCTCGCCACGCGGTTCGAGAGCATGCGCCGCATCCGCGGCGCGGGAGGCAGCTGGGTGCTGGATCGCACCTGGTACGAGGACGCCGAGATCTTCGCGCGCGGGCACTTCGACGAGGGGCTGATGTCGGAGCTCGAGTGGGGTCTGTATCGGATGCTGTACGCCGAGCTGCTGCACTCACCCGCGGCGCGCCCGCCGCGGCTCCTGGTGTACCTGCATGCGCCCCTCGAGACGATCGTCGAGCGCATTCGTGCGCGCGGACGTCCCAAGGAGCGCGATACGCCGGCGTCGTACTGGGCCGCGCTGCACGCGCGGTACGAGCAGTGGATCCTCCGCTTCCGCGCCTGTCCCGTGTTGAGCCTCGACGTCCGCGACTACGACCTCGTCGCGGATCCGCGGGCAATCGACGCGATCGCCTCGCGCGTCCGCGCCCGCCTCGAGCGGGAGCTGCCACAGACGGAGCTGTTTTCCGGCTCGCTCGTCGAGCAGGCGGTGTGAGGCGACCGACGTTGCACAGGCACATGGCCCACCTTTGGGGGTACTCAGATCAGCTTCGATCCCGCGCACCCATGATCCAGCCTGCCCGACGTTTGCTGCCCGCGCTGTCGCTCGTCGCGCTGTTCGCGGCGTGCCGCGACCATTCCAGCGCCGAGACCAACGCCGCTGCCGATTCCGCGTTCGCGCGTGACATCGCGCTGGCGCAGCGTCAGGCTCCGCCGCAGTCGGTGTTCAACGATGCTCCGCTCGGCGGCACGACAAGCGCCGCGCCTGCACCAGCTGCGCCGGCGCCGAAGCCCGAGCCGCCGCGTGCGCGCGCGCCGCGCCCCACGCCGAAGCGCGCGGAGCCGCCTGCGCCGGTACGGCGCTCGCCGCGCCCGACGCCCCCGTCTCCCGTGGCAACGCAGCCGACTCCGACGCCAACGGCGAAGGCCGGCCCCGCGGCCGGCGTGATCGGCTCCGGCAGCAGGATCGGGATGACGATCAATCAGCGCGTGTGCA
>JAEKKK010000193.1 GCA_019510405.1 Gemmatimonadota bacterium
CAACACCTTCCTCGCCTACAACGCCGCGCGCCTCAGAGAAGCGTGCCAACTGTACACCAGAAAGATGCTCGAGCCTGACGTCACCGTCGGGCTTACGTTGACCGGCGCGCTCACCCCCGCGGGGCTCGGCATGGCCGCGCTCATTCCGCTCATCGAGTCCGGCTTCGTCGACTGGATCATCTCAACCGGCGCGAACCTCTACCACGACGCGCACTTCGGGCTTGGGTTGTCGATGCATCGTGGTAACCCAACCGCAAGCGACACCGTGCTGCGCGAGGAAGGGATCGTCCGCATCTACGACATCTTCTTCGATTACGACGTCCTCCTCAGCACTGACGCGTTCTTCCGGAAGATCATCCAGGGCCCGGAGTTCCAGCGCGCCATGAGCAGCGCCGAGTTCCACGCGCTGTGCGGCAAGTACATCCGCGAGCGCGAGAAGGCGCTCGGCATCGGCAACAAGTCGCTGCTCGGTGTCGCGTACGAGTGCGGCGTTCCCGTCTACACCTCGTCGCCCGGCGACTCCTCGATCGGCATGAACATCGCCGCCCTCGCGCTCGAGGGAAACCGCTGCGTGATCGATCCCAACGCCGACGTCAACGAGACCGCGTCCATCGTCCTCGGCGCCAAGCGCGGCGGAGGGAAGAGCGGGGTCCTCATCTGTGGTGGTGGAAGCCCGAAGAACTTCGCCCTCCAGACCGAACCGCAGATCCAGGAAGTGCTCGGCATCGACGAGAAGGGCCACGACTTCTTTCTCCAGATCACCGACGCGCGCCCCGACACCGGCGGCCTCTCCGGCGCGACGCCCGCCGAGGCGGTGAGCTGGGGGAAGATCGATCCCGATCGCCTCCCCGACGCCGTCGTCTGCTATCTCGACTCCACCGTCGCCCTTCCGTTGCTCACGACGTACGCCCACGCGCGCCACAAGCCGCGCAAGCTGAAGCGCCTGCTCGACCGCCGCGAGAAGAACATGCGCCTCCTCCGCGACGAGTTCGCGAAGGCGAACGGCGCGCCGGAAGAGCCGAGCGAGACCGACGCCAAGCTCCCGATGCATCGGTAGCCACCCGCGTCGGCGTTACCAACTCACCAACTCACCAACTCACCGCCGTGCCAATCGCCGACCTTCTACTTCCAGAGTTCGACGCCGAGGTCGCGACGACGCGCCGCGTCCTCGAGCGCGTCCCCGACGACCGCATCGAGTGGCGACCGCACGAGAAGTCCTTTCCCATGGGCCACCTCGCGCAGCTGGTCGCGATGATCCCCGGCTGGGCGGTGCAGGTCCTCACCGAGACCGAGTTCGACATCGCACCCCGCGAGGGCCCGACGGCCGTCTACCGGTTCTATCCCGTCGAGCAGCTGCTCATGATGTTCGACAAGAACGTCGCCGACGCCCGTCCCCGCCTCGCGAAGATCACCGACGAGGAGCTTCAGGTGATCTGGACCCTCAAGGCCGCCGGCAACGCGGTCGAGGTCAAGCCGCGGTACATGATGTACCGCACCATGGTGCTCAATCACCTCGTGCACCACCGCGCCCAACTCGGCTTCTACCTCCGCCTCACCGACCAGAAGGTCCCGGCGATGTACGGCCCCACCGCCGACGACAAAGGTCCGCCGCAGAAGTGATGGTCCCCTCGGAGTCCCCGTCGCGTCACCGCTGACCGCTACTGCTGACCGCTGACCGCTCGCCGCCGTCCGCTCGCCGCTGGGCTCACCTGAGAGCTGAGCAGCTGACCGCCACCAAAGAGCGTCGAATCCGAAAACGGCCTCGGGAGCCAGAAGCCTCCCGAGGCCGTGTCGTTCCGCATCCCCGCATCACCGCAACACGCGAACACTCGTCCCCACACTCCACCCCGCGATCAACGTGACCGCGGTGAGCATCAACAGGCTCGCCTCCGGCACCAGCACCACCCCCGCCAGCCCTCCCGCCGCCGCGATCCATGCCAGCCACGCCATCCAGCGCGGACTCTCCGGATCCGCGCGCTCCGCGAACCCCAGCACCAGCGCGCCCAGCGCAACCAGGAAGTTGCCGAACCGCGCCGTGAGCAGCCCGAACCGGTGCAGCGCCTCGAACAACGGTGCCAGCTCGCTCTGACCCGCGACGTACGCCGTCGCGAGATGCCACCCCGCTCCTCCCATGAACGCGATGTCGATCGCGTTGAAGCACATCCCGAGACACACCAGCGCCAGCCCGCCGATCAGCGGCGTCGCCGTCGCCGCTCCTCCGAGCGACAGCCGCGTCCACACCCCCGCGATGATCAGCCCCGTGCCGCACAACATCGCCAGGTGGACGGGCCGGAAGATCGACGATGCCGCGATCATCCTGAGCTGAGCCGGCACGTCCGCCGGCAACATCGGATGCAGCGCTGCACCCGCGCCGAGCAGCGCCGTACCGACCAGAAGCGCGATCGCGAGCGGACGGGAGATCGAAGCCACTACCTTCCTCCAATGAGCGACGAACCGGGAGCGTCAACTTACGCCGTCACCGAAGAGCAGGCGACCCAGGCCGCACCGCTCCCGGCGACGGAGACCTCCACGCTCCCCGCATTCCCGAGCGACGACACGCTGCGCGGCCGCGTGTGTCTCGTCACCGGCGCGACGCGTGGACTCGGCAAGGCCACCGCGCTCGGCCTCGCGCGACTCGGCGGCACGGTCGTGCTGCTCGGCCGCGACGAACGCCTGCTCGACGCGGCGTGCGACGACATCGCTGAGCGGAGCGTCAATCCGAACGTCTCGACGCTCGTCGCCGACCTAGCCTCCTTCGACGCGATCCGCGCCGGCGCGCGCGAGCTCGGCGCCCGCCATCCCGCGCTCCACGTGCTCGTGCACAACGCGGGCGTGAACCCCACGCACCGCAAGCTCAGCGCGGACGGCATCGATCTCACCTTCGCCGTGAATCACCTCGCTCCCTTCCTGCTCACGCACGAGCTGCTGCCGATGCTCCGCCGCGGCGCAACCGAGAAGGGCGCTCGCGTCGTCACGGTCATCTCGATGTTCGAGCGCTTCGGCCGCATCGCCTTCCACGATCTGCAGGGCGAGCGGAGCTGGATCGGACCGCTCGCCTACACCCAGTCGAAGCTCGCCAACGTGCTGTTCACCTACGAGCTCGCGTCGCGCCTCCGCGGCTCTGCCATCACCGCCAACTGCGTCGACCCGGGCCTCGTCGCGACGGACCTCATGCGCGAGCACGTCCTCTTCCGTCCGCGCTGGCTCAAGGCGGTGTGGGGCCGCGTGCTCTCCACCCCCGAGCGCGGCGCGCGCACTGCCATCTACGCCGCGTCGGCCCCCGAGCTCGAGAAAGTCACCGCCCAGTGCTTCGACCGCCGCGGCCGCCCCATGCGCACCTCACGCCAATCGCAGAACCCCGCGACCCGCGAGCGCCTGTGGAAAGTGAGCGCCGAGCTGACCCGCACCCCGCCCGATTGGCCGCGCCCAGCGTGACACGCCGCCGAGCACGGGTCATAGAGCGGTCGTGACCTCGCCCCGCATTCCGGGAGGCCCTATGCCAGTCTCGGTACCAAGTACCAGGTACTCAGTACTGGCAGTGGCCCTTGCTCTCCTGAAGCACCGCCCTTACGAACCCCGCGCGCGAGTACTCCCCCCCGCTCGCCCACCCCACCAGCGATTCTCCCTCGAACAACCGCTTCACGATCTCCCCCCCCGCGACTCCCTCCCGCGCGAGCGCCTCTATCGCCGCGATCGTCTCCTCCGTCCAGTCCGCCTTCGCGCGTAGCTGCGCCGCACCATCCCGCACCACCCCGCGATGCGCGTCGAGCAGCAGCCTCGGCTCCAGCGCCGCCATCCGTCGCAGCGTATCCACCAGCGTCCGTGGCGACTCGTGATCGTGCGCGATCCGCACCTTCACGCCGAGGAAGAGGTCGCCGGAGACGAGGATGCGTCGCTCCGCATCCCACACCACGATGTGGTCCGCGCTGTGTCCCGGCGCCGCGACCACCGCGAGCGGCGATGCATCGAACGGCTCGATCGATTGCGACAGCGCTGGCGTCCGTCCCCACACCACCCGGCGGTAGAGGCGGATCTCCGGATGCGCGCGCAGCTGCGCCTCACAGGCCTCGTGCATCAGCATCGGCAGTCCGATCGCTCCCAGCGCCGGAACGTTTCCAGCGTGGTCCTCGTGCCAGTGGGTGACGATCACCCCGCGCGGCTGCAGCGCAGCCACCGCTTCCAGCATCGGCGCGCGCGCATGCGCGAACCCGGTGTCTACCAGCACGTCGTCGAGCAGGTAGGCGCTCACCTCGTAGCCCACGGCGGTTCCGCGCCAGTTCCGCATTCGCAGACGCCGCACACCCGCCTCGACCGTTTCATGCGCCAGGCTCATGCGCGTGGTCCTGGAATTGCCCCGTCGCTCCTTGCGGGGTAGAATGCAGATATGCGGCGCCCGGCCACCGGCCGGGCGTCACCTTTTATTGCCGTCACGAAGTCTGGTGCACCATGATCGAAGAGCTGAAGCAGAAGCTGGGGGACGAGGTCGAGAAGCTCCAATTCGAGCTCAACGTCACCCTCCCTAACGAGATCCGGAAAGCGGTCGAGATGGGCGACCTGCGGGAGAACAGCGAGTACAAGGCTGCCCTCGAGCGTCAGCAGTTCGTGCAGGCGCGCCTCGGTCAGCTCCGCGAGCGACTGAGCAAGCTGTCGTCCATCGACGTCACCCAGATCCCGCACGACAAGGTCGGCCTCGGCTCGACCGTCCACGTGCGCGACGAGAAGTCCGGCCTCAAGGAGACCTACCACCTCGTTTTCGGCGACGCCGTGGACTTCGAGGAGGGGCACGTCACCATGTCGTCCCCCATCGGCCGCGCACTGCTCGGCAAGTCGGTCGGTGAGATCGCGTACCTCAAGCTCCCCGCGCTCACGCGGCAGCTGAAGGTCACCGAGCTCAAGACGATCCACGATCTGCGGACGGACGACCTGTAACCGCCGCGTCGGCGACGACGCGGAAGATCCGCTCGCTCTCCGCGTCGTACGCCTCGATCGCTTCGTCCAACTCCATTCCGCTCCACCGTAGCCAGCGCCCCACTACGGGCGCGATCCTTCGTGCAGTCGACCGTCCGTGGTCGCGCGTCTCGAACGCGATCGGCGTGCGTCGGATCAGCAGGTCACCCAGCGTCGCGGCCTGCTCATGGGTGATCGCGTGCAGAAGCTCGGCATAGACGTACGGGAACCCGGCTTGGAGGTAGCCCGCCAGCGCTGGATCGGCCTCCGTGAGCGACCAGACGCCGTGCCACGCCGTGCCGTACGCGCTCACGAGCCGTCGAGCGACCGCTTCGTCGCCGATCGAGTTGATGGCGCGCGCGACCTCCTCGTCGGGATCGCGCATGTCGCCCC
>JAEKKK010000194.1 GCA_019510405.1 Gemmatimonadota bacterium
CGCCATGCGGAACTCCGACCGGAGGCGCGAAGTGCCGGAGGGAGGAGCGATCATGAAGAACTCGACGCGCGGAACTCCGACCGGAGGCGCGAAGCGCCGGAGGGGGGAGGAGTGATCATAACGGACACCGAGAGCCTTAGGTCGGACACGTAGAGGCCTTAGGTGCGAAGCGCCGCAGGGAGCGATCAGGTACTCACGTATTCGATCTAATCCGCCTCCGGCCGGATAGTTCGAGCCGTTCGGTTTGCGCGGGACCGCCGCACCACGAGGAAGATCACCACGGCGAGCACCGCAACGATCGCCAGGACCAGACTCGCCTGCCCGATGTAGCGCTCGAGCCGCGGCAGGTTGCGCCCGAACAGGTAGCCGAGCGTCCCGAACAGCGCCGCCCAGACGATGCCGCCCAGCGCATTGTACAAGGTGAAGGTGCGGTACGGCATGCACCCCACCCCCGCGAGCACCGCCGCCCAGCTTCGGAGCAGCGCGACGAACCGGCCGATGAAGACCGTGCGCGCGCCGTATCGCTCGAAGAACGCGTGGGCGCGCGCCAGCTTCGCGTCGTCCAACCCCACGCGCTTCCCGAACCGGTGAATGAGCGCGACACCGCCTTCCCGTCCCAGCCAGTAGCCCGCGTTGTCCCCGACGATCGCGCCGGCCGCCGCGGCGGCGATCACGCCGAAGATGTTCATCCGGCCGAGCGCCGCGTACGCCGCCGCGGTGACGAGCGCCGTCTCCCCCGGCAGCGGCACGCCGAAGCTCTCGATCCCGATGACCAGGAAGATGAAGAGGTAGCCGTAGGTCGAGAGGAGGTGCTGCAGGGTCCCATGCATATGCATGAGCCCAGTGCACGAATCGCGCACCCGCTGCAACGGGGTCAGACTCAACGGGCACTTCAAGGGGTCAGACTCCTTGAACGTTCAAGTGACTCCGACCCCTTGAAACGCCAATACGACCGAAAACGGGCCGACGCTCGCGCGCCGACCCGTCTCCGTACTACGCAGGCGACCCAGAGCAGCGTATTACGGAGCCAGCGGCACTCGCTCCCACGTGAACAGCGAGCCGTCCTTCGTCTTCGGATCCACGGTGAGGCGCACGTACTCGGTCCGCCCCGCGCTCCCTTCCACCACGATGCGCGTCACGTTCTCGGCCACGGGTGTGTTCGGGTGCACGAGCCGCATCGGCGAGCTCGCCGAGTAGGGGTACTGCACCTCGAACGCGTGCGAGTCCCCCTCGAGCAGGAGCACCGGCTTCCCGAACGCGGCCGCTCGCGTCCCGATCTGCTGCACGAGTGCATCGAACCCGGTCAGCGTCGGCTCGGCGGGATCCCACATGTCGGCCTGGAACGCCAGCACGACGCCGACGGCGTCCGTGGACGCCGCAAGATCGAACGCTTTGTCGATCCACGCCGCGTTGGCCTGCGCGCGCGACGCGTACTCCTGCGCCTGCGACGGATAGTTCCCCGCGTCTGCGGGGAGGAGCGGGCCCCAGGGGGCGAGGTCGTTGTTGCTTCCCGTGATGTTCGCCGTCGCGAACACGACGCGCGACTGGACGAACATCGCGTTCTCGACGTAGGCCGAGTTCGCCGGATCGTCCGCCTGGGTCAGCACCTGCATCTTCCGCCCGCCGAGCGTCTGGCCGGCCACGGGGAAGAACAGGGCGCGCACCGCCGCCAACCGCTCGGTCGGCGTGTACAGGCCGTTGCTCTTGCCCGACTGGTGGCAGTCCGTCCACTCGTTGTCGCCCGGGGTGTAGACGAGGGGATCCTTGAACGTGTCGAACAGGCCGCGGATGTCGGCGAAGTACGCGTCGGTGCACGGCGTCTTCGATCCCGCCTTGATGTCGCCCAGATGCACGACGACGTCGACCTTTGGATCGGAGTTGATCAGGTCGATCAGCATCGGGATCGAGTCGCGTTTGGCAGGACCGTACGGCATGTCGCCGATGACCGCGAGCGTGAACGGGTTCGCGGCGCCGGTGTTGAGCGGATTGCCGACGCTCTTTGCGGGCGACGCCGGCACGAGGGCCGAATCGGGAGTGGAGCAGGCCGAAACCAGAAGGGTGGCGCACAACGCGAAGTAGGCAGCGTGAAGTGGCTGCATCGTCGGCGCGGTCGATCGTGGCACGATGGTGATCTCCGAGTGAAGGGGAGGGAGCGGTGTCGGAGACCAATTGGCGCGTCGGGAGAAACGAATCCGCGATGCTTTCGCCGTCAGTGTGTCACGACTTCGTGTCGTGCGCACCACGAACACCCAGCGACACGACCGTGACACCAGTATCTCCACACCCCTCCGCATGCACGAACACCGGCCGCCGCGCCACGAAATCCGTCGACGAGCTGCCGAAGTAGAGCAGGAGCGCCTCGCCGATCAACGCGAAGTAGCGCCGGTCGCGATCGTCGCGTGCAGGGCGGGGCATGCCGGCGGCCTTGGTCCAGAGCTCCTTGATGCGGAGCAGCAGCACCTCCGGCGGCCGCAGGCGGCTTTCGTCGCACACACGTCGCAGCACCGTCGTCACCTCCCGCGGGTCCGCCGTCCCCTCCGCGACACGTCGAATCACATAGGCCAGCATGCCGCTCGTACTCGGCGAGAGCAGCGGCGTCTCGAATACGGGTTGTTCCATCGTTCGATCCCTCGACTGTCCGTGAACGCGTCGCGGCGCGGCCGCCGGACGAGCGACGGTGGTCGCTCCGTTCAGTCTCGGGGTGCGGCGCCGCGTGGCAACCACCGGCGTGTCACGACTCCATCTAAGGTGGTAACGCCAGTCTGAGGCGCGGACAGCCGTCGCGTTCCTTACGTGCTCCGCAGATCTGCTTCCCGACCGTTACATGAGCGTCGTCGCCCCGAGAGGAGGCCGTTGCGACCGTCGGCTTCCGTTGAGCCATCCCCAACGGAGGCCTGTGCATGCGGGACGGAGATCGAATGGTGAAGGTGAGTGGCGATACGGCGACGTTCGTCCTCTCGGGAACGGTCTCGCCCAGCGACGTCAGCTCGATGCGCCGCGCCTGCCGGGCGATCCCGGCGCGGGTCCGCACCCTCCAGCTCAACCTCGGCGACGTCGACGGACTCGACGCGCAGGTGATGGATGGCGTTCGCAGCGTCGTCCGCGACTGGCGAGCGTCGCGCGGGGGCGATTTCCGGCTCGACCTGACGACGCCCCATCTCGTGGCCCGGATGGAGGAACGCGCGGCGGGTTCCTGAGGGGACGGCAGGACCGGGAAGCGGGCCTTTCCTCGACCAGCGACCAACCCCCTCGGCGGTTCCAGCGGACTCGACCATAAGAGCAGGTGACTAGCGTCACAGCCAGGAACCTGCCAGTATCAATGCAGGGGGACGGCGGCCAACCCGGCGCCGTCCCTTCGCGTCCGCCGGGATTCGCGAGACGGAACACGATCTCGCGACGATGGGACGGACGGATTGGCGTGTCTCAGGTCATGCAGGATCGAGTGGAGCCCCACCTCTCATCCATCATGCGACGATGCAAGACTCGATCGTAGAGCCGACCACGAACAATTCGCCCGATCGCGCCGAGACGCTGGTGCAGATTCGCGCCGAGCTGCGCGACAATCACCCTCGGCTGACCGACGTCCAGATCGATCTCATCGCCGACGTGGCGGTCGATCTGCGGCTGACGCAGATCCGGCTCGGCCTCGTCGCGTCCCGCGAGCTGCCTCCCGCCCCCTCGGCCCCCGTCCGCGCCCGCGTCGCCGCCCTGGTCTGACCATCGGCCCCCATTTGGGGTCAGAGTAAACGGGGTCAGAGTCAGACTGGCTGGCCACCACGACCAAGGGGTCAGAGCCTGAGGGCTGCGCCCCCAGGGTCTGACCCCCACTGACTCCGATCACTTCCCCACGACGATCGCCCCGCTCATGGCGATGCCGTGCACGACGCAGTGGTACGTGTACGAGCCGAGCGCCATCGGCATTGTCACCGTCTTCACCCCCGACGTGAACCTCGGCGTCGATGCGATCGCCGGGTTGTCGAACGTGGCCGTGTGCCACTCGTTGTCGATGTTGAGGAACGACACGACGGCGCCTGCCGGCACCACGACCGTCGTCGGGCTGAATGCGTTGTTCTTCATCGTGATCGTCGGGCCGATCGGCGCGGCGATGCTCCCCGGCGCGAACGGGTTCGAGAAGCGCGGCGAGGTGAGGAAGGTCGAATCGGTCAGCGCGCCGAGGAACGCAACGAGCGCGTCCCGCTCGCCGGACGAGAGCCCCAGCCGCTTGGGCGTGCCGTCGGCGGCGCGCAGCCGGGGATCGAGCCGCGGGCTGTCCTGGATTCCCGAGTCGTAGAAGGCGACGACTTCGTCGAGCGTCGCGAAGCGCCCGTCGTGCATGAAGCGAGGGCGCACGGCGACGTTGCGGAGCGACGGAGTCTTGAAGACGCCGCCCCCGACGCCGGTGTCGATCGGCGCCGTGTCGAGCCCATTGCTGTGCGGTGCGTCGCCGACCTGCGCGAGCGTCGTGTGACAGGAGCCGCACCCCGACTGGCGAAAGACGCGCTCTCCGTCGATCTCCTGCTGGGTGAGCGTGGCGGCGAGGTTGGCCACGCCGTTGGCGTCGAAGGCGCGATCGTAGCGGGAGTCACCGGACACCATCGCGCGGGTGAACTGCGCCAGCGCCCGAGAAATCCGGTCCCTGGTGATGTCCGGTGACCCGAATGCCGCGTTGAACAGCGGTGGATAGTAGGGAGTGACGCTCAGCTTGATCGCGAGCGCGTCGAGCGCCATCCCCATCTCGCGATCGTCCTGGATCGGGTCGAGCACCTGATCCTCGAGCGTGCCGGCGCGCTCGTCCCAGAAGAAGCGTCCGCGCTTGTAGAAGCGCGCATTGGCCAGCCCCGTGGCATGCCGCGGCGTGAGCGCGCCGCGGAAGCCGACGCTGAACACGAGGGCGTCGGCGAAGCCGAGCGACTGATGATGACACGAGCCGCACGACACCGCGTCGGTGACCGAGAGACGTGGATCGTAGAACAGCACGCGCCCGAGCGTGCCGCCGGCATCGGTGATCGGGTTCGTCGCCGGAGTGTTGTCCATGCTCAGCACCGACGTCCCGCCGGCCGCGGCGCGGAAGTGCGCCGGCAGTCCGACCTCGGCGTCGTCGTAGCGGTACGACGGCGAGGGGAGTTGCGGCAGGGGAAGGCCGCCCGCGAACGCGACGATGGCGAAGCGATCGCGCGCCGAGCGTCCGAGCGGATCGGTGGCGGTGATCGTGGCGAAGGTGATGGCCGGCGAGGTCGGCGTCCCCCCGATCGTCCCTCCCGATGCGGTGAGCCCGTTGGGTGAACCCTCGAAGGCGACGGTGTAGGCGAGCGTCGCCGCGGACGCGGCCGAG
>JAEKKK010000210.1 GCA_019510405.1 Gemmatimonadota bacterium
AGACCCACTCGAAGGGGAGCACCGCGTGCAACAGCACGGCGATCACGAGGATCAGCAGCGTGCCCCCCACCAGACCGGCGAGCAGATTGGCCGGCGGCCGCCACGACAGGTCGATGCCGAGCTCCGACGGCGAGCGCTTGTCCCACCATAGGAAGAGCAGCGTCGCCCCGAGCATCACGCCGAGCATCGCCACCGGGTGGAACACCGGGAAGCGCTTCGGCACGAGCCAGATCGGCGACGTCGCGACGATGAAGAGGATGCCGCGCCGCAGCGCGGTGGAACGATCGGATGCTGCCGGCCTCTCGGACGTCATCAAGCCCTCGGCTCGACCGGTCCGTGCGACGCCGGCTCCTTCCCGCGGCGCAGGAACAGCGTGTCGTACAACAACGCCGCGGCGATCCCGCCGAGCAGCGGTCCGATCCAGTACACCCCCTGTGCCTCGTACTGTCCGCTCGCCACGGCGGGTCCGAGCGAGCGCGCCGGATTCATCGACGCGCCCGTGAGCGGGCCGATCGCCAGGATGTCCGCCGCCACGGTGAGCCCGATCGCGAAGCCGCCGACCTTGGGCGCGTGCGGATCGACCGCCGTACCGAATACCGCGAACACGAGGAAGAAGGTGGCGATCGCCTCGGCGAACACGCCCTGGGTGAAGCTGACGTCCATCGCCAGCGCCTGCCCGCCGAGCCGCGTCGCCATGGCGACGTCGTGGGGGAAGAGTCCCTTGAGCGCGTACGCGCCGAGCAGCGCACCGAGCAGCTGCGCCACGATGTACAACATCCCCATCATCGGCTCGATGCGGCGCGTGACGAGGAAGCCGATCGTCACGGCGGGGTTCAGGTGCCCCGAGATCCGCATCGTCGCCGTCACCATGATCGAGAGGATCAGCCCGTGCGCCACCGCGACGGCGAGCAGGGGGCTCTCCGTGTGCGCCGACGTGGCCATGATCGATGCGCCACCGACGAACACGAGAGCGAAGATGCCGACGAATTCCGCGATGAAGTGACGCCAGCTGTCGCGCATGAGACGGGGGGCTGGATGTGAGCACGCGCGGACCTGTCGGTCCGCGCGTCAACGTTAACCGGGCCCGGGAAGGAACGTCAGGGCCGATTGTGCCGCTCGAATCCCTATCGATGTGTTACAGGCGTCACACCCCGTCGTGTCGCTTGAGCACGATGGCGGCGTTGATCCCGCCGAAGCCGAAGCTGTTGCTGAGGGCGTACTCGACGTCGGCGTCGCGTCCCACCTTGGGGATGTAGTCCAGATCGCAGCCGGGGTCCGGCGCGTCGAGGTTCAGCGTCGGCGGAAGCCACTTCTGCTCGAGGGCGAGCGCGGTGATCGCCGCCTCGATCGCCCCCGAGGCGCCGAGTGCGTGGCCGTAGTAGGCCTTCGTGCTGCTCACCTGCAGCTTCTTCGCGTGATCGCCGAAGGTGGACTTCACGGCGAGCGTCTCCGTCGGATCGTTCAGCGGCGTCGAGCTGCCGTGCGCGTTGACGTACGCCACTTCGCTCGGCTGCACCCGCGCGTCGGCGAGCGCGAGGCGCATCGTGCGCGCGGCCTGCGCGCCGTCGGGGCGGGGCGCGGTCATGTGGTGCGCGTCGTTGCTCGTGCCGTAACCCACGATCTCGGCGTAGATATGTGCCCCGCGCGCGATGGCGCGGTCGAGCTCTTCGAGGACGAGCACCGCGGCGCCCTCGCCCATCACGAAGCCGTCGCGATCCTTGTCGAACGGCCGCGACGCCGCTGCCGGATCGTCGTCACGCGTCGACATCGCGCGGATGATCGCGAACGCGCCGTAGCACAGCGGCGCGAGCGGCGCTTCGGCCGCGCCGGCGAACATCACGTCGGCGTAGTCGTCGCGGATGGCGCGGAACGCGTCGCCGACCGCGATCGTGCCCGACGCGCAGCTCATCGCGTTGGTGTTGTTGGGCCCCATCGCGCCGAGGTCGATCGCGATGTTGCAGCTCGCCGCGCCGCCGAACACGCCGAGCGCGAGCCCCGGCTCCACGGCACGGATCCCCTGCTTGAGGAACACCTCGAGCTGCTCTTCGGCGAAGCGGATGCCGCCGAGCGCACTGCCCATCATCACTCCGATGCGCTCGCGATTCTCGCGCGCGAGGTCGAGCCCCGCGTCCTCGACCGCCATCTTCGCGCAGGCGATGCTGAACGTGCCGTAGCGGTCGAGCCGCTTCACCCGCTTGCGCTCGACGAAGTCGCCCGGGTCGAAATCGTTGATCTCCGCCGCATTGTGGCTGCGGTACGCCGACGTGTCGAACCGGCTGACCCGACCGACCGCGGAACGTTGCGAGCGCAGTCCGCTCCACATCCGCCCGCGCCCCATGCCGATCGGCGTCACCGCACCGATCCCCGTCACCGCCACTCGCCGCCGCTCAGCCACGTCGCCCTCCTTTAAGGCTCACTTCGCCCCACCAGTCACCAGCCCGCGCTCGGCGTGGGCGGCAAGCCCCGCGAGCGTCCGACTGGCGATCCCGTGCACGAACACCGGACCGATCACCATCGTCGCCGCCGGCGCGCCTGCCGCCGACCACGCAGGCCCATCCCAAACATGCACGATGCGCACGTGGGTTCCGCCAGGGGCCTCCGTGAAAGACCACTCCACTTCCATTCCGGTTGTGATCCCCTCGATGTGCGTGAAGCGGATCGAGGGTGCTACCGGCCCCATCGGCGGATGCACGCGCATGCGCGACTTCCACCACGTCGGCCATCGCATCACGCCGAACGGCCGCGACGCGCTCATCTCGACGATGCCGCCCCCGTCGCTCCGCCGCTCGATGAAGCGCACGTAGCGGTAGTGCGGCAGGAGCGCCGGCCAGCCCTCGACCTCGGCCGCGAGGCGGAAGATCCGCTCGAGCGGCGCGCGGACGAGCTGCTCGTCCACCTGCGTCATCTCCTTTCCCGTGGGCATCGGGCCGAGCTCGAGCGGAGGCAGCGTCGTCATGGCGCGCGTTTCTCCCAGGAAACGGTGAGGCGCCAGCCGACATGCCGCCGTACGGTTGCATGTCGCCCGGTCGCATCCTGAACGTAGCGCGAGAGCTCCGCCGCGGTGAACCCGCGCAGCACGGAGAGGGTGCCGTCGTGTCGCGTCACCCCGGAGAAGCCGAGCGGCCACGACACCAGCCAGAATCCGCACGCCGCGAGCCAGCTCCGCCGGAGGTCGCTCACGATCACGTGCCGGCGCGCCACGCGATCGAGCTCGCGCAGCACGCGCGGGATCTCGTGGTCCTCGAAGTGGTGCAGCAGCTGCGAGCAGGTGACGACGTCGATGCTGGCATCGGGGAAGGGCAGGTCACGCACATCGGCGCACGCGCTGCCGTCGAGCCTCCGCGCAGCCAGGCGCGAGAGGGATTCCGCGCCGTCCACGCCGAGCACGACCAGCGCCACGCCCTGCTTCCGCGCCCGTTCGCGCGCGGCGAGGGGGATGTCCGCCAGTCCCGTGCCCACGTCCAACAGGGTGGCGCGTGGCCCGATCAAAGGAAGCACTCGCGCCACTTCGGCCAGCGCGGCGCGCAGCCCCCCGAGCAGCAGGTTGGACCGCCGCACGTCGTGCAGCGACCGCTCGCGAACGGCAGGGTCGGTCGCCGGGTCGTCGAGGATCTCCGATCCACGCCGTCGGCTGGGAACGAACATGTACGCTATCGCTCGAGCTGGGCGTAGCCGCCGCGATAGTACAGCAGGGGTTGGGCGCCGCGCGCCATCGCACTTTCCACTTCGCCGATGAACAGCGTGTGATCTCCCGCGTCGTGCCGCGCCACGATGCGGCACTCCAGGTGCGCGAGGGCATCGTCGAGCAGCACCATCCCACTCTCGCCACGCCGGTAGCCGATCCCGTCGAAGCGGCGGGTCGAGTCGGCCGCCGAGAAGCGGCGCGACAGCGCTTCCTGGTCGTCCGCGAGAATGCTCACCGCGTACCGCTCGTTCTGGAGCAGCGCGGCGTGCAGCGACGCCTCGTGGTCGATGCACACCTGCACGAGCGGCGGCTTGAGGCTCACCGAGCAGAACGCGCTCACCGTCATCCCGAGATCCCGCTGGTCACCGTCCCGCGTCGTGACGACGGTGATGCCGGAGGCGAATCGTCCGAGCACGCTGCGGAAGGAATCGGGGTCGATCGTCATGCGCCTGGTGCGGGAGTGCTGCGCGAGGGGCGAAAGAGATTCATGATATAACCTGGACGCAACACCTCGCGCGCGGGGACGAAGTCACCCGTCACGCCGACGAGGAGGTCGGCCATGTCCTTCCGCGACTCGAGCGTGCGGCTGAAGTAGTTCATCGCCGGTGCCCAGCCGATGGCCGCGCCGATGAGCCGCTCGACGATCCACTTGCCGCCGAACTCCGCGCGGCGCGCGCGATGATAACTCGCCAACGCTTGGTCCGCGTCGCGCGATTCGCCGGCGCCGATTGCCTGCAGCGCGAACGGGGCGAGGAGCTCTCCGCCGCGCAGCCCCGCGTAGATCCCCTCGCCGGTGAAGGGATCGAAGAAATCCGCCGCGTCGCCGACGAGCGCCGCGCCCGGCGCCCACGAGCGCCGCGCGTGCGACGCGAACGGCCCGGTCACCTGCACGGGCGACGCGAGCTTCGCGTGGCGCATCCGAGGCGCGAGCTGCGGCCGCGCGCGCAGCCAGCCGAGGAAGTAGCCGGCGCGGTCCGCGCTCACGGCGCGCGCATCCTTCGGCGGCACCACCATCGACGCGTTGACCAACCCGCCGTCCACCGAGGCGATCCCCACGTAGCCGACGTCGCGCTCGACGTGCAGCTCCCCCCACTCCTGCATGTCGCCCATCCCCTCGAGGTGGGCGACGAGCGCCAGCCGTCGCGGCCAGCGCGAGCTGTGTGCGAGTCCCAGCCGGTGCGCCACGAGCGAGCGCAGCCCGTCGGCGCCGACGACGAGCCCCGCGCCGATCATCGAGGTCGTGCCGTCACCCTCGAGCACGCGCACCCCGCGCACCCGCCCGCGCGCGTCGCGCTCCAGGTCCACTACGCGGCAGCCCTCGCGCACGTCGGCGCCCGCGTCGCGCACGCGATCGAGCAGGATTGGATCGAGTACCGTGCGGCGCAGCGAGATGCCGCGGTCGCGGAAGGCGCGGAATCCATGCGACGCCGCGAAGTCGCCGCGCAGCGTCGCGCCATTCGGCGCGCGGATCACCATGCCCGTCAGGTGCGCCGCGCCGGCGCGGTCCACTGCCTCGAGCGCGCCCATGTCGCTGAGGATGCGCGACGCCTGCGGGCTGACGCACACCGGCGCGCGCCAGCGCGTACGCCGTCGACGCGCCGGCGGGCCCACCGCCGACCACGACGACGTCTGCGTACGGGGAGCGCGCGATCATGAGAAGAGCGCCGAGTGCACGAGGAGCGCGGCGACCGTGGCGCCGGCCAGCGTCGCGATCAGGTTGACGAGATCGTTGTCCACCGCGGTGATGCCGCCGGCGTGGCGCGTCACGGTGCCGCAGCCGTGCACCGCCCGCTCCGTGCTCGTCTGGCATGTGTCGCACCACCGCCGGTCCTGGAGCGTGGCCCCGACGACGGAATCGGCGATCGCGCCGGCAAAGCCGCCCAGAATCACCGCGACGACTGGCGCATCGATCGCCAGCGCGCGGCCCCCCGCCGCGACGAAGGTTGCGCCGGCGACCATCGCCAGCATCCCGATGAGGTTCACGCCCCCCGACGTTCCCGCCGGCACCGGACGCCAGGTCAGGATCGAGCGCGGCGGTCGGGACGCCAGGCTGCCGATCTCCGTGGCCCAGGTGTCCGCCGCCGACGCGGCGAGCGCGCCGAGTGCGGCGGCCGTGAGCGTGCGGCCGAGCGGCATGCCCGGACCGAACGCCGCCGCAACGAGCGCGACGAGGGCGAACACGCCGCCGTTCGCCGCCACCTGGATCGCGTCGCGCGCGCCACCCTTCTCGACGACGCTCCCCGTCTTCGCCCGCTTCTCCTCACTCCGCAGCCGCGACAGCGCGATCGACAGGACGAAGTAGGCGATCAGCAGCGCGCCCCACGCCCACCCCGCGGCCACCGACGCCGCACCGACGGCCACCGCCGCCACCGTCCCTCCCGTATCGAGTGCGTGAGCGCGCCGCGCAGCGAGCGCGACCGTGACGGCGACGAGCAGGCCGGCCAGTACGCGTGCGACCACTACGCGCGTACGGGGGCCGTGGCCGCGCGATGTGCGCGTCGCGTGTCGGTGTGGCGCGTCGCACGCGTTCCACGCGCCGATGCAACGTCAGTGACGAAAAGCGTCATGGTCGGTCATCCTATGCTGGTTGCGCGGCGAATGCGAGCCGCGCCGCAGAGCATAGCACGCGGCGCGTGGGTGAAAGCTATTGAGCGCGCTTCCGGTTCCCGTTAGGTTGGCTCGTCCCTCCCCTCCAGTTGTGTCTTCCGACACTGCCGTCGCTGCCGACGGTCGCCTCCCGCTGTCCTCGATGCTCGCCACAGTAGACGCCCTTCTACCGCTCAGCCTTCTCGAAGCCGTACGCGACGTCGACACTCCGGAGGGCGTGCTGGAGGCGGAGTTCGTCGACGAGCTGCGCAACAAGCGGTTCGGCCTGAGCGACACGGTCTACACGCAGATCAAGCGCTACACGGAGGCGGTGCGGCGCAATCAGCGCACGGCGCAGGAGGAGGCGATCGCGCTGGCCAAGCTGATCGGCCGCCGGCCGGACGCCGAGGCGGTGCTCCGCGCCGCGGGCCGCTTTCTCGCGCGCGAGGCGTACATGACGGTGTCGCCCGTGACGCGCGGGATGCTCCACGTCATGCCTTCGCTCGTCGCGCGCCCGATGGCGCTGCGCCAGGTGCGCCGCATCGCTCGGCGCTACCTCAACGGCAACGTCCGGCGCGTCGGCACGTCTCTCCTGCTCGAGATCCCGCGCTCGATCACCGTCGGCGTCGCCGCGGGCGGAGTCGGTTGCGCGTTCTACGAGGCGACGATGCGCGAGCTGCTGCGGCTGCTCGTCGGGACCACCGGCTCGGTGGAGCACACCCGCTGCGAGGGGCGCGGCGAGGGCTCGTGCGAGTGGCGCGCCGACTGGCGCAGCGCCGAGCGCACGCAGTCGCAGGCCGCCTGAACCGGCCGGCGCACGGCGCGTGCTGACCCCGGAGACGCTGCCCGCACTCCAGCGCGCCCTCGCCGACGCGCAGCTCGACGGGTGGCTCCTGTACGACTTTCAGGGCAACAACCCGATCGCCAACGGCATCCTCGCGCTCGAGGGATTCGTCTCACGACGCGTGTTCGTCTTCGTTCCGCGCGAGGGGTTACCCCACGGCCTCGGCCACGCGATCGAGGTAGGGCCCTGGCATCGCTGGCCCGAGGCATGGCCGCGCGCGACCTACAGCGCCTGGCGCGAGCTCGAGGGGCGCATCGCCGTGATGGTGCGCGGCAAGCGCATCGCGATGGAGTACTCCGCCGGCGATGCCGTGCCGTATCTCGACCGCGTGCCGGCGGGTGTCATCGAGATGGTCCGGGCCGCCGGCGCGGCGGAGATCGTCTCGTCGGGGGAGCTGGTGACGCGGTTCTACGCGTCGTGGACCGAGGCGCACCTCGCGTCGCACCGCCGCTCGGCCGAGGTCATCGCGACCATCGCGCGCGAGGCGATCGCCCTCGCCGGCGAGCGGGCGCGCACCACGAAGCCCGCCACCGAGCACGAGCTCGTGCAGTGGATCCTCGACCGCTTCGCTCGCGCCGGGCTCTCGACCGATCACGGTCCGAGCGTGTGCGCCGGCGAGAACTCGGCCAATCCGCACTACGAAGCCTCGGCCGAGCGCCCGCGCGCCATCCGCGAGGGCGACGTCCTGCTGGTGGACCTCTGGGCGATCGAACCGGAAGGGATCTGGGCCGACCAGACCTGGATGGCGCACGTGGGGGAGCCGTCCACACGCGCGCA
>JAEKKK010000062.1 GCA_019510405.1 Gemmatimonadota bacterium
CGCGATTGATCTGGTCGAGCGGGGACCAGCGCGATTGACCCGGCTCGCCGCCGGTGACGCGCCAGTCCCGATCGGGGGCGCGCTCCGATGTCGGATGCTTTGCGCACGACGACGCGAGGATCGCGAGCGCGACGAGGAGCGTCGTGCTGACGAGAGGTTGTTTCATCGGTGGTGCGAGAGGGTTACGAGATCGACTCGGCGCTGCGGCGAATCTTGCGCGCGGTCGGAGTCTTGAAGCGCCGGATTATCGCTCCTCCCTGCGGCGCTGCGCGCCTTCGGTCGGAGTTGTGCATTCACTCGACTTTGATAGTGCGCCACTTCCCCTGGTCGAAGCGGATCACGTTGAGCACGCACCGCGTGATGTGGCCGACGAGGATCGCGATCCAGATATGCATCGCGTCCAGCTTGCCGAGCCGCTGCACGACGAAGCAGATCCCGAGCGGGACGATCACCTGCGCGATGATCGAGATGTACAACGGGCTCTTGGTGTCGCCCGTGCCCTGCAGTCCGCCTTGGAAGGTGAGCGCCACCGTGATGAACAGCCCCGACACGCTCAGCACGCGCAGAAGCTGCGTGCCGAGCCGGAGGACGTCCGCGTCCGTCTGGCCGAACACGCCGAGCAGCTGCTGCGGGATGAAAAAGAAAGCAAGGCTGAGTACCGCGGCGACGGCCAATCCCAGTTTTGCAGCAGCGTGAACACCAGCAACAGCGCGATCCGGGCGTCCGGCGCCGAGGTTCTGGCCCGCGATCGCGGCGGAGGCGCCCATCAGACCGAACGACGTCCACGTCACGAGCGAGAAGAGCTGCGAGTAGCCGATCGCGAACGCCGCCTGCGCCGCCGCGCTCTGCGCGAGTGAGCCGATGAAGCCGAGCATGAGGAGCCCGCCGATGTTCATCGCGATCCCCTGCGCGCCGGCGGGCAGCCCGAAGCGGAAGAGCTGACGGATGATCACCCAGTCCGGCGCGAAGCTTCCACTCCGCGGGAACGACACGACCCAGCCGCCGCGCCACAGCTTCCAGATCGCGTAGATCGCGACCGACCCCGACGCGAGACAGGTCCCCATCGCGGCGCCCTTCGTTCCGTACGACGGAATGGGGCCGAGTCCTCGAATGAGCACGACGTTGAAGGCGATCGTCGCCAGCGTCGTTGCCACGCCGAGGATCATCGGCGTGCGCGCGTCGCCGGCCGAGCGGAGCGCGCCGCCGAGCATGAAGAAGACGAGCATGCCGCTGCTGAACAGGAACATGATGCGCAGGAACGGCAGCGCCTGTTCGCGCACCGCCGGTGCGGCGTGCACCAGGTCGAGCAGGATCGGGGAGGCGAAGTAGCCGATCGGCGCCATGACGAACAGCGACAGCCCGATCGCAGTCAGGAAGGCCTGATAAACCGTGCGGTCGACCTTCGCGTCGTCGCCCTGGCCGGCAAACCGGGCCACGAGCACGCTCATCCCGGTGAACAGCGACGAGATGAAGACGATGACGATGACGAAGATCTGCCAGGCCACGCCGATCGCCGCATTGCCCGCGAAGCCGACGAGGTGGCCGACCATGATGTGGTCGATCATCCCCTGGAGGCCGCCGATCACGTTGGCGAGGATCGTCGGCCACCCGAGCTTCCACACGGCGGAGCCGAGGGGCCCTTCGATGATCGACCGGTCGTATCGCGCGCCGGACGCCGAGTGCGGCGCCGGCGGATGAGCGCCGTCGCGCGCGGGGGTGGTCGTGGATCGGGAGGCGGCTGCCGCGTCGCTCACACGGGGGAAGCTATGTTCAGGACATGCCCGTGGCGAGCGTCGAGCTCACGGTCGGGGCCGCCCTTCCCTGACGACGCAGCGGGAGTATCCCCGACGCCGGCTCGCGCGCGCCTCGGCTAGGTTGCGTCAGTCCACCTCAACGAGGAGCCTCCGATGAACACGAAGCTCGGCCGCCGGCGCATCGCCGCCGTGGCGGCCCTCGTCACCTTCGCCGCCGGCGTCGGCGCAACCACGCAGGCCGACGCGACTGCCGTCCCACCGCGCTCGGCCGCTCCCAAGACCGTCGAAGTCCAGATGATCGGCGACGCGTCCGGCTACAAGTTCTCGCCGGCGAAGATCTCGATCGCGAAGGGCGACAAGGTGAAGTTCACGCTCGTGTCCGGTCCGCCGCACAACGTGGTCTTCTGGGAGGACAGCATCCCGAAGGGCGCCGCGGCGAAGCTCGGCAAGGCGATGACGAAGACGGTCGGGCCGCTCACGGGCCCCTTCCTCCTCAACACGGGCGACACGTACGAGATCTCCTTCACCGGTCTCCCCGCGGGCACCTACAAGTACTACTGCGCCCCGCACCTCGCGCTCGGCATGCACGCCGTGATCGAAGTGAAGTGACGGCGTAGCCGTCATCCCGAGCGAAGTCGAGGGATCTGCACCTCGCTGTCATCCCGAGCGAAGTCGAGGGATCTGCACCTCGCTGTCATCCCGAGCGAAGTCGAGGGATCTGCACTGGTCGTTTCGAAGTGCAGATCCCTCGACTCGCTTCGCTCGCTCGGGATGACAAGGGGCTCGCTTCGCTCGCTCGGGATGACAAGGGGCTCGCTTCGCTCGCTCGGGATGACAGACCGGGGTCTGACCCCAACGAGTCTGACCCCAACGAGTCTGACCCCAAGCGGTGCGTCAGCGGATTCGTGCGATGCGGAACCGATAGACGCCCGAGCCGACGTCATACACCACGCGATCGCCCTCGACGCCGACGAGGGTGACGCCGGCGCCGCCGCCGATCTCGCGCACCGCATCGGCGTTCACTGCGGGCACGTAGATCCGCGCCGTCGACGTCGGCGGTACCGTGACGTCGAGCTCGAGCCCCTGCGCTACGCGCAACCAGCGCGACGCCACCCGGCCGCGCACCGTCTCGATCGACGCCGAGACCGAGTCGAGCCCCGCCGTCGGCACCAGTGGACGGAAGACGATCTTCGCGTAGCCCGGCGCGGCGGGACGGATGCCGGCGAGCCCCTCGTAGAACCACTGCGCGATCGAGCCGAACATGTGGTGGTTCCGCGACCGCGAGCTCGCCTCCCAGTTCTCGCCGAGGCTCGTCCAGCCGAGCGAGTCGGCCCAGAAGCCGTAGCTCGGGTAGTCGCGCTGCGTCGCGATCGTGAACGCGGCGTCGCCGAACCCGGCGTCGGTGAGCACCGGGAACACATATCGAATGCCGAGGATGCCGACGTACGCGTTCCCGCCGCGGATCTGCGTCACGTCGCGCGCGAGCTTCGCGGCCAGTGCGCCGCGCAGACTGTCGGGTACCAGATCGAACGCGAGGGGCAGGATCTGCGCGGACTGCTGGATGGATCCCGCCGGTGGGCGCTGCGCCTGCTCCGTCACCGCCATTCCCGCGGGGCCGGAGCGCGGCGTCGAGTCGCGATAGACGCCGGTGCTCCCGAGGAACGTTGCGTTGAACGCCGACCGGATGTTCGAGAACAGCGCATCGTAGCGCGTCGCGTTGGCCGAATCGCCGAGCACACGCGCCACATCCGACGCGACGCGCGCGAACTTCGCGTAGTACGCCGTCACCGCGAGGTGCGTCACCGGATCGGTTCCGGTCGGCGGATCCCAATCGCCGAGGCCGGCCGTGAGGGTGAACGGCGACGAGTCGCCATCGCGGTTGGTCCAGCGCGGGATCCAGTTGTCGAGGTAGGCCTTCATCGCGGGATACGTGGCCCACAGCGCGCGCCTGTCCCCGTAGCGCTGATACGACTCCCACGGGACGAGGAACCAGTACGCGTCCCACGCCGGCGACGCGCCACAGCAGCTGTCCGGCTTGAACGCCGGCTTGCCGACGTAGCCGTAGTTCTCGTTGCTCGGCGAGAGCAGTGGCACTTCGCCGCTCGCGTGCTGGGCATCGCGCATGTCCTGGAACAGCTTCGCGTACAGCCGCCGCGTGTCGAACATGATCGACGCCGCTCCGGACGAGAGCTGCGCGTCTCCCGTCCAGGGATTCTTCTCGTAAATGGGCGTGTCGGTGATGATGCCGGACACGGTGTTGCTCTGCAGCGCCCACGACGTCATCGCGTGAATCCGATCGATCAGCGGATTCGACGACGCGAACGTCGACGTCGCCGCAAACCCGACGCGCACCTGCTGCACCGACTCGAGCGACGCGCGCACCGCGGCCGGCAGCGGCGTGCCACCCGGCCCGCTGATCCGCACGTACTGGAACCCCTTGTAGGTGAACCGCGGCGCGAACCGCTCCTCGCCCGCGCCGCGTGCCACATAGAAATCCGTCTGGAGCTGCCCGCCGACGAGCGCGTTCCCCTCCGTGCTCGGCACGCCGTTCTTGTCGAGCCGCTCGCTGTAGAAGATCTCGATCGGCGTCCCGCGCGGGGCACGCACGCGCAGTGTGGCCCATCCGCTCAGATTCTGCCCGACATCGTAGACGATCACGCCGCGCACCGGCTCCGTGCGCTTCCCTGCGGCGCGCGTCGCGACGACCCGCGTCGGCTCCGCGGACTCGGCGCGCAATCCGCCGAGTGGTCCAGCAACGACGCGCACCGCCGACCACTTCGTGTCGTCGAAGCCGGGCGCGTCCCATCCGCGCCGCTCGCGCCGCGCGTCGTACGTCTCACCGAGGTAGTAGTTGTCGTAGCGCATCGGTCCGCCGGCGTCGACGCGCCAGCTCGGGTCGCTCGCGATCACGTCGGTCGTGCCGTCGGCGTACGTCACGACGAGGTCGAGGCGCAGCCGCGGCGTCGCGCGCCACTCGGCCTTCTCCCAGCCCCAGTCCCAGGTGCGCGCCGCGTCGTCGAACTTCCCCGAGCCGAGCACGGCGCCGATCACGTTTCTCCCGCGGCGCACGAGCGGCGTGACGTCGGTCGTCGTGTAGAGCACCGTGTGGGTGTAGTCGGTGAACGGCGGATCGAGCACGCGATCGGACACGCGCCGGCCATTGATCGAGTAGTCGCCGTAGCCAAGCCCCGAGGCATACAGGCGCGCCTGCGCCACCGGTTTGCTCACCGTGAACGCGCGACGGAGCATCGGCGCCGGACGCAGCTCGCGGCACTCCCCCTGATCGCTCGGCCGCAGCCGCATCAGCGGAACCGTCGGCCACGCCGTGGGGCGACAGAACTCACCGGCGGCGCGGATGCGTGCGTCGTCGGCGACGCCTTCTTCCGGCGTGAGCGCCTTCACGCGCTCCGGCCCCGCGATCCAGCGCCCACGCCAATCCGTCGAGTCGAGGTACGCCGTCTCGAATGACGCGGGGCGCGCCCAGTCCGTGGTCAGGCCGTTCGAGCCGCGGGCCTGCACCGTCCAGAAGTACCGCGTGCGCGACGCGAGCGGCCTGCCGGCATAGTAGACCCACGGGTCGGGGATCGCCGCATCCTTCGAGTCCCACAGATCGGCGCGCCCTTCGCGCAGCAGCTCCGGACGAGACGCCACGAGCACACGATACCCGCTCTGCAGCACGCCGCGGCGCGGGCTCTCGAGATGCCAGCTCAATCGCGGTGTGCGGTCGTCGATGCCGAGTGGATCGATTGCCGCGTTGGTCTCGAGGTGCGTGGCGGCCAGCTGCGAACCGGTGCCCTGCGCACGAAGCGGCTGAACGGAAGCGGCGGCGATCGCCGCGAATGCGAGCGCGCAGCGGTGCGCGCCGCGGTGCGACCAATGGTTCGTCGGGTTCATCGGGCGAATCTGAGCCCGCGCCGGGCGTCAGGCAATCGCTCCGCGTCGTACCGACGGACGTCAGCTCTTCCGGCTGAAGATCTCGGCGCCCTCGAGCTTGCGCAGCTTGCGCAGCATGCGGCTGCGCGGCGCGACCGGAAATGCGATCAGGTCCGCCGCCTCTGGAAGGACGACTCGTTCCCGCAGCGCGAGCGCCGTCTGCCGCGCGCTGGTCCCGTCCGAGGGCCGGTACCAGGGAACGCCGCACTCCACGGCGAGAATGACGCACGGCTGATCCCGCAGATAGACGGTCTCCTTGCGGACGAGGAAGACGCGCCGGATGTCCGGCTGCGTCGCGCACGATCGCTGGATGCCTGCGCGGGTCGCCGCCGGCAGCGGGTACGCCGTGAGCCGATCGTGCGGACGCAACACGACGCGCTCGCGCAGCCCGCGGAGCAGCGCATCGGCGAGCTGTCGCTGGCGGACCTGCACGCGCTGCACACCGTCGCGATTCCCCAGCCGCGCGTACTGCCCTTCCAGTGTCTCGCAGGCGAGCATGGCCAGCTGGCCCTCCGAGAGGACGGCCTTCTCGAGAATGTGGATCCCGTCGTCCCGATCGCCCGCGTCGCTCCCTTCGGCGAGCAGTCGGCCGAGGTACACGGTTGCCTCGAGATGCCGCGGATCGCGCGCCAGCACCTGGCGCACCAACGGCAAGGCGACGTCACTCGGCTCGCAGTCGGTCGCCCACCGTGCGTGCGCCCACAGCACCTCGAGCGACGGCTCGGCCGCGTCCGCGCTCGGCGCCGCACCGAATACGCGTGCGTCGGTATGCCAGCGGCGCCACTGGTTCAGGACACCCTTCTGCCAATCCTCCTCGATGTTCCGGCGCAGCTTCGGCAGGCGACGCGCGCCGAACAGCGCTTCCGCCCCGCTCGCGCCCGAGCGCGTACGCATCGCCTCGACAGCGCGCTGCACCGCCGTACCGTCGTCCACGCCGCCGCTCACCCGCGCGATGCGCTCGGCCACCGACGGATGCGTGTCCCCGTCGAGCGTTCGCTCGGCGAGCATCATCGGCAGCCAACGGTCGATCTCCTCCGGCGTTGGGCCAGTGCAGAGCGCGCTGCCCATCCACTCGAACACGCCGGATGGCGGCTCGGCCGTCGTCGCCGACTCGCGGAGCACGCGCGGCATGATCGAATCCTTCAGGAAGCGTCCGGCGAGATGCAGCCGCAGCAGGGCGCGCGACGCGGTCTCCGCGCCGACACACTCCGCCGAGAGAGCGTCTGCTTCGTGCTCGTCGCGCCGCGCCACCGCCTGCGCATACAGCGCCAGCCGCGGCGCGTACCATCGGAAGAACGGCACGAACAACGCGCGTCCCCAATGCCGGCCCATCTCGAGGTTGAGCGCGAGCGCCTGCCACGTCACGCTCAGGCGCGCCGTCCAGACGAGCCGCCGGCCGTGGCGTCGGGACAGGTGCGCCATCTCGTGCGCGAGGATCGCCCGGCATTCGTCGGCGGGGAGCGCCTCGAGCAACGGGAGGCCGATCGTCAGGTAGCGGCGCGGCAGGCCGAAGATGCCGTAGCGCGGAATCTCCGTCACCGACGCGTTCAGCTGCCCATCCAGCACGACGACGTCCGGCGCCGGCGCGTTGAGCGTGCGACGGATCTCATCCAGCGCGGCGAACAGCTCCGGCGAGCCGGTGCGAGTCACCCGTCGGCCCGTGGGCTCCGCGATGCGCACCCACAGTGCACTCAGGATGAAGATCACGAACCATGCGAGCATCTGCGCGCCAAGTCGCGAGAAGCCGGCGACGTCATGCCCTTGCAGCCAGAAGAAGGCGGCGATGATGAGGGCGATCACCGCGATCACGTACGCGTACCCGAGCAGCGAGAAGGCGAGCGCGCGTCTGCCCAGCGCACCGGGCGACGAACGCGCGAGCCCATCGAGCTCCGTCTGGAGCTGTGAGAGCCGCCGCTGCTCGGCATCGATGCGCACTTCGACGGCCGCATCGGCGCGCTCCGGCGCGACGTCATCCCGCGACGGCTCCGAACGCGTGCGCCACGTCCAGAGCGCATTGCCGGCGATCATTCCCACGATCGGCGCGACGAGCATGAGCGTGTACGCGAGCTCGAACCCGTTCTGGACCGAGAGCACCAGGTCCAGGTCGTCGCGCATCCAGAGCGCCAGCGCGTTCGCCGCCAGTGCGAGCGGGACGCCGACGCAGATCACGCCATAGAGGAAGATGAATCTCGGCTTGGCGTGCGTGCTCATCGCCCTGCGGTCCGAATGGAATCCGGTGCCGCTGAGCCGCGCAGCCTCACGTGTACCCGATCGGTGCGCCCCTGCAGTGCGTCGCGCAGCATCGCCTGGGCCATCTGATGCTGCTCGAACGCCTGCGGATCGAGCCGCTTTCCTTCGGTGAACGCGTCCACTGCGGCGGATGCGTTCCCCGCGAGATACTGGGTGATTCCGATATCCACCCAGCCGCCGAAGGAGTGCGGGTCGAGCCGGATGATCTCGCCAAACTGCGCCGTCGCCTCGGCGAAGCGACCCTGATCGCGGAGCAGCATTCCGGCGATGCCGTGATAGCGCACCTCGTCGGGCGCCATGCGCGATGCGCGCTGGATGTACTGCAAGGCCAGCCGGACCTGGCCCCGCTCGTACAGTGCGTCGGCGTAATCGGCAGCGAGGCTGGGCTTGTGTGAATCGAGCCGCACCGCCTCACGGAGTACGACCTCCGCCGCCTGGTAGTGCTTGAGCCCGAGGTTCGACACGCCCAGGTTGTGCAGCGCGTCCGCGTAGCGCGCGTCGAGCCGAAGCGCCTCCTCGAGATGCGGCACGGCTTCGGCGTACTTCCGCTCCCGGTTCAACGCCCATCCGAGCGCGTCGTGCGCGTACGCATTCTCCGGCGTCAGTTGCACGACGCGCTCGAACGCGGGAATGGCGTCGTCCAGGCGGCCCAGCCGCATGAAGCTCACGGCGAGCACCATCTGGCTCTGCGCGTCGCGTGGCCGAGCGTGTGCCTCCCGTTCCGCCGCCACGATCACCTTGCGCGCATCCTCCGGCGTCTCGGGGAGCGGTATGTGCTTGCTCTCGAAGAGGAAGGCGAACGAGGCGATCGCCGGCATCGCGAGGTAGAAGAGCAGTACCCCGTTTCCCACGTCATCCGTGAGGCCCGCGATGACGGCCGTCCGCTCCCTGCTCATGGCGGTGCGCGCCCACAGCACGCCGAACAGCGTCGCCGCCACCGTGAGCCGCACGATCGCGGGCCAGTCGGTGACCACGGCGATCCGGCCCGCCTCCATCTCCGGGATGGCGGCGGTTCGTGCGAGGAGCCGCGCGGCCAGCATCGTGGTCAGCGCCGCGGCCCCTCCGACCAGGGCCCACGCAAACCCGGCCGAGCCCCGCTCGCGCAACGCTGCCGTCCGGCTGTGAACCAGTGCGCCCGCCACGCCTCCCACCGCGAAGCAGGCGAGCAGTCCCAGCGCGACGAGCACGTCGGAGGTGGCACCGTGCGTCACCGCTTCGGCGACGAGCAGGACGAACGCGGCGGCGCCGAGCGCCGACCAGAGGAGGGCGCCTCGGACCAGCGATGCTCCGAGTGAATTGCGTGCTGGGTGCATCCGTGCTGCGGTGGGAGAACGGCTGGCGCCACGCGTCATGCTGAGCGCGGGTCAGTGGCTGCGATGCTTCGCAAATGTGCGCGCTGTCCCACTGCCGAGCCAGCCTGCGCAGTGGACCGACGCTACTCCACCGGCGGCGTGACGATACGCAGCAAGCTTTTGAGCTTCGCCCAGAACCCCGTGCGCGGCGCTTCTTCCGTCTTTCGCTCCCTCGAGTCGATCGCGCGGAATAACAGCTCCACGGCGCCCAGCCGCACACACGCACCGGGATGCAGCTCGCGCTCGCCCGACACGCGCGAGCCGTCGACGTACGTCCCGTTCATCGAGCGCAGGTCGACGACGAACCACACGCCCGCCTTGCGGAGCAGCGTGGCGTGCGACAGTGAGACGGTGTCGTCGTGGATGCGGACGTCGTTGTCGTCCGCGCGGCCGATCGAGCAGACGGCACGGTCCACCTGGAAGCTCGCGCCGGTGAACGGTCCGCGGACGATCTCCAGGCTCGCCGTGACCGGCCGAGCGGCGGCGGCGCGCGCCTGCTCCTCCGTCACCCCGCGCGTGATGTGCGACAGGTCGAGCTGCGTCGTCTTGTCGCCGCGCACGATCGGCGCGGGCGCCGACGCATCCAGCTCGACCCGAAGCTCCTCGTCCTGCACGCGTACCACGTCGCCGTTGGCGAGCAGGTAGGTGCCGACGATCCGGATGCCGTTCACCATCGTGCCGTTCGCGCTCTCGTCCCGCAGCAGGAAGCCCCCGGCGACGGGTGCGATCGTCGCATGCCGGCGCGACACGGCGTTGCCGCGCACGATGACCTCGCACGAATCGTCGCGGCCGATGGAGATGCGTCGCATCGGCAGCGGATGGCGCGCCCCGGTGCGCACCTCGACGAGCGCGGCGTCGGTCACCGGCTCGGCCAGAGGATTCCTCGGCGCCCACGCGGCCACGCTCGGCCGCGTGCTCGCCGAGCTCTCGGCGTTCGATCCGTCCGCATCGAACCAGAGCCGGCAGTCGCCGAACTCGATTCGCGCCCCCTGCCGCAACTCGATCGGGGCGATGCCGATCGGCTCACCGTCGAGGCGCACCACGACGGACGCCGTCGTGCGCTGCAGGACGGTTGCCCCTTCCGCGGACACGGTGAGGGTGGCGGCGCGGGGCTGGCTCTGCAGGCCAGGCAGCGGGACCGCGTCGGGGGCGCGGCCGCCCAGGGCGTGAACCCCGGGGAGCAGCGTGCACAGTTGCTCCCCCGCACGCAGCGTCGGCTGCGCTCGCGGCGTGGTACGCCTGGGGGGTGCGACAGGGGCGAGGAGATGCGACATCGGCACACGCGGCGATTCGGGTACGTCGGGCGCTGGACGTGCGACCGTCAGAGGAACGCAGATATCGTAGCTACCGAGCCCATCCGTAACAGTGACCCAAGGCACTGAAAATTTACGGGCCACTCGCAGGGTCCCCGGGGCTGGCCCAAGGGCCAATCGGAGCCTGCGTCGGCGCGCCCCACCATTCGTCTCATGACGTCGGTCACGAGCCCCCAGGAGACTCCGCGCCAGGATCCGCGGCGGCGTGTGCGGGCCATCGGTGACCTGCTGATCGCGACGAGCATCGTTCAGACGGCTCTCGGCGTCGCACTGCTCGTGGCGCCGTCGTGGACGGCGCAGCTCCTCGCGGGGGTGGATGCGGTGAACCCCGAGACCGCGGCGGTGCTGCGGGTCGCCGGAGGCTTCTCGCTCCTGATCGGCGCCTGGTGCCTGCTCGGGCGACTCTCGGAGACCGGAATCCCGCGCAGCCGTCCACTCGACCTGGTGCCGGGCCTCGTGGTCTACAATGGCTGCGCCGTCGCAGTGATCGCCAGCGCACTCCTGCGCGGCGTCGAGGCGCCCCTGCTCTGGCCGGCGTGGACGCTGCACTCGGTCCTGCTGGTCTGGAGCGTCGCCTGTCTCGCGCTCGAACAGGACGCTCGGCAGTAGCGCGAGACTGCGGGGCGTGTCATCCCGAGCGAGCGCCAGAACGCTGCCGACCAGCGCGCTGCTTGTACCTTGGTCTCATCCCTGGCACCGTCCCGCGTGGTAGGATTGCGTCCCATTCGTCGACTTCCGCCACTGGATCCTGGTGAGTAAGAAGCGTTCGCGTCCGACGCGCTCCAGCCGCAGCGATACGCCCGCGCCCGTCCTCCCCGCGCCGAATCGCCGCTCGCGTACGCGGCTCATCGCCGCGAGTGGCATCGGAATCGCCGCGGTGGCGTTGGCCGCTTTCGGACTCGCCACGCGCACCAAGGCACCGCCGTCCGCGCCCGTCGAGCCGCCGCTGCCGTCGTTCGTCGGCACGAGCACGTGTGCGTCGTGCCACGCGGCCGAGAACGCGCAGTGGAATGGCTCGCAGCATGGCGCGGCGATGGCCGTCGCGAACGAGCGCACCGTGCTCGGCGACTTCAACGATGCGCACCTCGACCATGCTGGGGTCACGACGCGCTTCTTCAAGCGCGACGGCAAGTACTTCGTGCGCACCGACGGCCCGGACGGCAAGCTCGCCGACTTCGAGGTGAAGTACACCTTCGGCGTGCAGCCGCTCCAGCAGTACCTCATCGAGCTGCCGCGCGGTCGGCTGCAGGCGTTCTCGATCGCCTGGGACACTCGCCCGAAGAGCGCGAACGGCCAACGCTGGTTCCATCTGCGCGCGGGTGAGCGGGTGACGCACACCGACGAGCTGCACTGGACGCAGCCGTCGCAGAACTGGAATTACATGTGCGCCGACTGCCACTCCACCGCCCTGCGCAAGAACTACGACGCCTCGTCCGACCAGTTCCGCACGAGCTGGTCGGAGGTGAGCGTGGGATGCGAGGCCTGTCACGGCCCAGGCTCGCGCCACGTGGCATGGGCAGCGGATCGGCGCGCCGGCGCTTCCGACTCCACCAAGGGACTCGTCGCGCGGCTCGACGAACGGAACGGCGTGCACTGGACGACGAGCGCGGCCACGGGGAACTCCACGCGCTCGCGGCCGCGCGCGAGCGATCGCGAGATCGAGACGTGCGCGCAGTGTCATTCGCGCCGCGTGCAGATCGCCGACGGCTACGTCGCCGGCACACCGTACCTCGACTACTACCGCCCCGCCCTCCTCAGTCGGCCGCTCTACCACGCCGATGGGCAGCAGCGCGACGAGGTCTACGACTGGGGCGGATTCCTCCAGAGCCGCATGTACGCGAAAGGCGTGACGTGCAGCGACTGCCACAACCCGCACACCGGCAAGCTGAAGGCGGATGGCAATGCGGTGTGCGCCACCTGTCATCTTCCGGCGAAGTACGACGGGCCGCAGCACACGCATCATCAGGCCGGTAGCACGGGCGCGACCTGCACGGGCTGCCACATGCCCACGACGACCTACATGGTCGTCGATCCACGGCACGACCACAGCCTGCGGATCCCGCGTCCCGCGCTCTCGGTCGCACTCGGCACGCCGAACGCCTGCACGTCATGTCACACGACGCGCGACGCGAAGTGGGCCGCCGCGAAGGCGGAGGCGTGGTATGGGCCCGCACCGGCGCCCGGTCCGCACGAGCGATTGGCGTCGGCGCTCGCGGCCGCGGATGCGGGCGCGCTCGACGCACAGGCGCAGTTGCGCGCGCTCGCCGCCGACCCCGGGCAATCCCGCATCGCGCGCGCAACGGCGTTGGCGGAATTGACGCCGCCACCGGGGGGGCCGTCGGTCGATGCGCTTCGCGTGGCGCTCGCCGATTCGAGTGCGCTCATCCGCTTCGGGGCGCTCCAGGCCGTCGGCCGGTTGCCGCTCACGCTTCGCCTCGAGCTCGCCGGACCGCTCCTGGGCGACCCGCTGCGTTCCATCCGCATCGAGGCGGTGCGGCTGCTGGCCGCCGTGCCCACGGAGCAGCTCGCCCCCGATCGACAGTACGCGTTCCAGCGCGCGGCAGCGGAGTTCGTCGAGACGCAGCGGTACAACGCCGATCGCGTCGAGGCGCGCGTCGCGCTCGGCACCTTCTTCGCCGATCGGGGGAATGCCGCCGCGGCAGAGAGCGAGCTGCAATCAGCGATCCGCCTCGCGCCTTCCTCCGTTCCGGCGTACGTCAATCTCGCCGACGTGTATCGCCTGCTCGGCCGCGATGCGGAGGGAGAGAGCATTCTGCGCACGGGGCTCAGCCATGCGCCACGCAGTGGGGCGCTGCACTACGCACTCGGGCTCGTACTGACACGCCTGAAGCGCAGCGATACGGCGCTGAATGAGTTCTCCCGCGCGGCCGGCCTGGAGCCCGGCAATGCCCGCTTCGCCTACGTCAACGCCATCGCCCTGCACTCGAGTGGAAAGATCGACGCGGCGATCGAGCAGCTTCGATCCGCTCTGGCCATCCATCAGACGGACGGCGACATCATCTCCGCCCTCGCCGACTTCTATCGCCAGCGCGGCGACAGCGCGCAGGCGATGCACTACTCCGCTCGTCTTCAGCAGCTCTCGGCGAATCGCTGACCCGTCGCGCATCGCCGAGAGGCGCTGTAACGCCACACGCCCGTTGGTCCAATGGGCTCGGCGCTGCCCGCTTCCTCTATTTAGAGCCGAGTTTCGTTTCAGCGCTCGCGCCCGCCCGTGACCTCCAGGCGACGGCGCAGGCCGACATGTCTCAAAACACGAGGAGACTGTTTTATGAATTGCCGCAAGTTGCTCTGCGCGGCGCTCGGCGCGCTCGCACTCTATCCGGTGACGAGCGTCGCACAGGCCAGCAAACCGAACATCCTCTTCATCATGGGAGACGACATCGGCTGGATGCAGCCGAGCATCTACCATCGTGGCCTGATGGTCGGGGAAACGCCCAACATCGACCGCATCGGCCACGAAGGCGCGATGTTCACCGACTACTATGCCGAGCAGAGTTGTACGGCCGGTCGCACGGCATTCTTTACGGGCATGAATCCGCTGCGGGCAGGCATGCTCCTGCCGGAGATCCCCGGAAGCCCATCGTACCTGCGTCCAGGAACTCCCACACTTGCCAGGTTCCTGCTCAATCTCGGCTACACGACGGGCGAGTTCGGAAAGAACCACCTCGGCGACGCGACCGACGCGCTGCCGACCGCGCACGGCTTTCAGGAATTCTGGGGCTACCTGTATCACCTCGACGCGATGCAGGGGGTGAGCTTCCCGGACATCAACAAGACGCCGACGCAGCAGACGGTCGCGCCGCCGTGCAAGAACACGCCGATTCCGGGGATGGGCGACGTCCCCGGTGCCGTGGACCCGAAAACGACCATATGCCTCACGCCGCCGCGTCCCATGCTGTACTGCCAGTCCGTCGACGGCACGTCGAAGAGTCAGAGTTGTCATGACGAGGGTCCGCTGACGCTGAAGCGCTCGGAGACGGTGGACGAGGAGATTTCGGCGAAGGTGATCGATTTCCTCGACCGCAACGATCCGAAGAAGACCAACAAGCCCTTCTTCATCTGGTACAATCCGGCTCGCATGCACATCACGACCATGCTGTCGCCAAAGTACATGGCCATGGTCGGTGAACCGGGCGGAAAGGATTGGGGCGTCAACGAAGCCGGCATGAAGCAGATGGATGACAACATCGGCGCCGTGCTGAAGAAGGTCGATGACATGGGTCAGACCAACAACACCATCGTGGTCTTCACGACCGACAACGGCGCCGAGACCATCACCTATCCCGACGGCGGCGTCACCCCCTTCGCGGGCGGCAAGCTGACCACTTGGGAAGGTGGCATGCGTGCTCCCATGGTCATCCGGTGGCCCGGGCACATCCAGGCGGGCACGATCAAGACCGAGATCTTCGCCTCCCTCGACTGGCTGCCGACGTTCGTCGACATCGCCGGCGGCCCCAAGGGGAACGATCTGAAGGCGCAGATCGAGCAGGGCAAGTACCCCGGAATCGTGAAGACGACGCTCGACGGCGTGAACCAGCGCGAATACCTGGAAGGCGAGACCGCGACGTCGGCGCGCGATCACTTCTTCTACTATTCGGGCAAGGATCCGTCGGCGGTGCGGTACAAGAATTGGAAGATGTATTTCGCGATGGTGTCGCAGTCGCCGGAGGGCTTCATCGGTGGCGTCATGCCCTATCACTGGACGGAGGTCGTGAACATCAAGCGGGATCCGTTCGAGACGTCGATCGGCAGCTTCAGCAAGACGCTGTTCGGCATGGGCGGAGCGCTTGCTGGTCCGGTCACGGGCTACGTCTACGACTGGAACATGCTGCCCATCGGCCAGGCGCTCTGGCTGAAGGAGCTCGAGACCTACGTGCCCTTCCCGCCGCTCCAGAAGCCAGGCAGCTACAACCTGGACCAGGTCATGGCGCAGGTGAAGGAGATGTCGAGCAAGCACCCGAGCCAATGATCGGAGTGTCGAAGACGCGACCAGGCTCGTGAGTAGGTGGGGTCAGAGTACGTGGGGTCTCACCCACGGGCTCTGACCCCTTGGCGCGTTTGCCTCGGACATTGCTAGCAGCTAAGCCCAACGTCCTCTCGTTCGCGCCGCGCACACGCCGAAGTTTGCAACATGACCGTGCGCGACGAATCCGATCTGCACAGGCGAAGCGACCGCGTCGTCTATCTTGCGACCGTGCTCGTCAACCTCGCGCTCTTCGCCCTGGCGATCTTCCTGATCGAGCACGGGAGCGCCTGGCTCGACCAGTATCCTCGGCTCGCGAAGCGCGCACAGGACGTCCGCGCACTCGCCATCGCGCTGCTCGCGTCGCCCCCCGCGCTCGTCTTCCTCCGGCACCGGAGGCGCGCCAATGCCGCCGGCAACGGTGTGCGCATCTCCGCCAGGCAGCTCCCGGAGCTGCACGACACCCTCGTGCGGTTCTGCGGGCGCCTCGGCCACCAGCCGATCCCCGCGCTCTACATCGCCGACAAGGCAAACGGGATCTCCGAGGCCTTCGCGGCGTGGCACCACCAGTACATCGTGATCCGGCCGATCTACCTGATCGCACCCCTCGAGGAGGTGCGTCCGATCTACGAGTTCGAGATCGGGCGTGAGCTCGGCCGCATCCGTCTCGGCCACACGCAGTGGTGGGAGGAGCTGCTCATCGCGTACGTCGTCAAGCTGCCGCTGCTGCGCAATCCGCTGCTGCACGCCCGCGCCTATGCGTACGACCGCTACGCCGCCTACCTGGCTCCCGATTCGGTGCGGGGCCTGACGGTGTACGCTTCGGGGCGTCCGCTCTACAAGCTCATCGACGTGCCCGCGTTCGTCGAACAGGCCGAGTCCACGCGCGGATTCTGGCCGTGGCTCTCGAACCTCACGCGGTCCGAGCCGCACGTCACCTTCCGTCTGCGCGCATTGATCGACGCGGGGCTGTACCCGCGCAACGTCGGCGAGGCGGCCGCCACCGGCCCGCCCACGATACCGCGCCGCGCGTCCGCCTAGGCGGGACTACCACTCCCAGTACTGAGAGCGCGTTTCAAAACCGTCGGGTGAGATAGTTCCAGCATATGAGCGCGCACGCCAGTGTGACAAACGCTTCGTGCAGGGCTAATCGACGTTCATAGCGGATGGTGAGTCGGCGGAAGCGATTGAGCCAGGCATGCGTGCGCTCAACGACCCAGCGATGGCGCCCGAGCGAGGTGCTCGGGTCAATCTGCTTCCGCGCGATACGGCCCATGCTGCGGCGCACCCGGCACGCCGCCCAGCACGCCGCCCAGCACCGAGGAATGTCGTACGCCTTGTCGGCGTGCAGTTTGGCGGGCCGACGCCGGCGATGGCGCTGAGGCGTGCGAATGCCGGGGATCGCGTCGAGCACCGCCTCGAACGCCATGGAGTCGTGCCGGTTCGCGGGCCCTAAGACTACGGCCAGCGGGATCCCCGTGGCGTCCGAAACAACATGGCGCTTCGTGCCCGGTTTGCCTTGATCCGTCGAGTTGGGCCCGGTTCCGGCCTCCCCTTTTTCACCCCCTTCGCCGGAATGCTCGCCGAATCGAGTGCGGCGCGGCGCCAGTCGATACGGTCGGCCTGGCCGAGTTGATCGAGCAGCACGCGATGGAGCCGCGCCCAGACGCCCGCCTGCTGCCAGTCGCGCAACCGACGCCAGCACGTCGGCCCACTCGCCCACGGGCCCGCGGCAGGGAGCATGTTCCACGGAATGCCCGTGCGGAGCACGAAGAGAATCCCGTTGAGCGCCAGACGGTCCGGCACGCGGGGCCGTCCCCCCTTCGCGTGCGACGGTGGCGGCGGGAGCAAAGGCTCAACCACTGCCCACAGCCCATCCGATACGAGCACCAGCATACGGCCCTACACAGCACACGACACGGTACAGGGCCGCATCATTCACGCCAGTATTGAAACGCGCTCTGAGTACGCGGTACCGAGTACCAGGACTGGCACACGGGCTCCCGGAATGAGGGGCCGGATATCGGGGTCAGATACCGCAGGTGTCTGACCCCTTGGCGCATTCCAGCAACGCAACGAAAGGGGTCAGAGTCATGGAACCGCTGACTCT
>JAEKKK010000211.1 GCA_019510405.1 Gemmatimonadota bacterium
ATTCGGCGCGGCTCGAGATCACCGGGACGGGGCGCGGCACGTTCCGCGTCGGCGCCGTCTCGCTCATGCCCGCCGACAACGTGCAGGGGTTCCGGCGCGAGGTCGTCACGGCGCTCGCCAAACTGCACTCCGGCGTCTACCGCTTTCCGGGGGGCAACTTCGTCTCGGGGCCGTACGACTGGCGCGACGCGATCGGCGATCCCGATCGGCGCGCGCCGCGGTGGGATCCGGTGTGGAGCGCGCTGCAGCCGAACGACTTCGGCCTCGACGAGTTCATGACGCTCTGCGGACTGCTCGACGTCGCGCCGTACATCACGGTGAACGCCGGATTCGGCGACGCCTTCTCCGCCGCGCAGGAGGTGGAGTACGCGAACGGTGCCGCGACGACGCCGATGGGACGGCTGCGCGCCGCCAACGGGCACGCGAAGCCGTACGCGATCAGGTACTGGGGGATCGGCAACGAGATGTGGGGCGATTGGCAGTACGGCTACATGGCGCTCGACCAGTGGATCTCGAAGCAGGGGCAGTTCGCGCGCGCGATGCGGAAGGCCGATCCCCACATCGTGCTGGTTGCGCCGGGGGCAATGCCCGATGCGATGACCGGCTCCGGGATGGCGAAGAAGCTCACCGGCCAGGTGGTGGCCGAGGAGATGGGGAAGGCCGACTGGAGCGCGGCGTTGCTCTCGCGATCGATCAACGACTTCGAGATCCTGAGCCAGCATTTCTATGTGTATGGCAATACGCACTACGATCTGGAGCAGGGGAAGCAGGTGCCGGACGATTCGTCGCTGTCGTTCGTGGAATGGTCGCGCAAGCCGGCGAACATGGTGCGCGTGGACTACGAGCACTTCCAGACGTATCGCGAGAAGATCCCGGCGATGCAGCGGAAGCCGATCACCGTGGCACTGGACGAGTGGGCGTACACCGGGTCGCCGCCAGGCTCGTTCAAGAACGTGCCGGCGTACGCGTGGGCCTTGAACGAGCTATTCCGGCACAGCGACGTGTTCTCGATGGCCGGCTTCACCTTCGCCGGCTCGACGTTGAGCGCGTCGCGCACGGATGCCGTGCTGAATCCGATCGGGTTGATGTTCCAGCTCTATCGCGACCACTTCGGCACGATCCCACTCGGCGTCTCGGGCAGCTCGCCGCAGCCCGTGCGTACGGGGCGCGTAGGCGGTGAGATCCCGAACGTGAACGCCGGCAGCCCGACCTATCCGCTCGACGTCGCCGCCGCGCTCAGCGCCGATGGGACGACGCTGACGGTCTCGGTGGTCAACCCGTCCGACACGCCGCAGACGCTGCGGCTCGAGCTCAAGGGCGTTGCCGTGGCCGGCGGCGGTGCGGTGTGGCGGCTGGCGCCCGGCAGCGCGACGGCGGCGAACCTCGTGGGGCGTGAGCCGCAGGTGCGGGTCGAGCGCGGAGCGGCGAGCGCGGCGGAGCCGCTGGTGATCCCGGCGATCAGCGTGGGGGTCTACGCGTTTCCCATCCGGGGCGCTCCGTGAACCAAGGGATCGTGATCGCCACGTCGCGGTGCTCCGTGCGGGCGGATGCGATCCATGCGGGGAGCGCTGCGGGCAGAGATCATGCGGTGTGGTATCGATTCCATGACTGATACGCCTCCGCACGGCATGCCGACGAACGGGACACCGAGTGCCGCGTCTCATCTCCCGGTGCCCGATCGCTTCTACCAGCTCCTGGTCGAGAGCATCCAGGACTACGCGATCTTCGCGCTCGACCGGTCGGGGCACATCCTCACCTGGAGTGCGGGTGCCGCGCGGCTCAAGGGGTACGCGCGCACGGAGATCATCGGTCGTCACTTCTCGGCGTTCTATCCGCCAGAAGACGTCGCCGCGGGCAAGTCCGCGCGCGAGCTCGAGGAGGCCGCCCGCACAGGGAGGATGGAGGATCAGGGCTGGCGCGTCCGACAGGACGGCACGCGCTTCTGGGCCAGCGTCGTCATCACCGCGCTCTACGATGAACTGGGTACGCTGGTGGGCTTCGCGAAGGTCACGCGCGACCTGACCCAACAGCGAAGTGAGACGGAAGCGTTGCGCGAGAGCGAAGCGCGGTTCCGACTGCTCGTGGAGACCGTGCAGGACTACGCGATCTTCCTGCTGGACCCGGAGGGGAACGTCGCGACATGGAACGCCGGCGCGGAACGCATCAAGGGCTACCGCGCCGAGGAGATCATCGGGCGCCATTTCTCCGTCTTCTATCCGGAGGAGCGCATCGCCGAGGGATTCCCGCAGCACGAGCTCGAGGTCGCGGCACACAAGGGACGCTTCGAGGACGAAGGATGGCGCATCCGCAAGGACGGCTCGCGCTTCTGGGCGAACGTCATCATCACGGCGCTCCGCGACGAGTCGGGAGCGTTGGTCGGCTTCGCGAAGGTGACGCGCGACCTCACGGAGCGTCGGGCGGCGGAGGAGCAGGCGCGTAACCTGGCGGCGGAGCAGGCCGCGCGCGCCGAAGCGGAACGGCGCGGCGAGGAGCTCGCGTTGTTGAGCGAGCAGCTGGAGGAGCAGGCGATCGAGCTGGAGCAGCAGCGCGAGGAGGCGCAAACGCTCTCGGAAGAGCTCGAGCAGGCGAACGACCAGCTGCAGCGTGCGCTCGCCGAAGCCAACGACGCGCGCCAGTCCGCGGAAGCGGAGGCGGCGCGGGCCGCCGAAGCGAGTCGCGCCAAGAGCGATTTCCTGGCGACGATGTCGCATGAGCTGCGCACGCCGCTCAACGCGATCGCCGGGTATACGCAGCTCCTCGACATGGAGCTACGAGGTCCGGTGACGCCCGCGCAGCACGAGGATCTCGAGCGCATCCTGCGCAGTCAGGCGCACCTCACCACGCTGATCAACGAAGTGCTGAGCTATGCGCGCCTGGAGAGCGGCGCGATCACGTACTCCGTTCGGCCGACGCTCCTGACCACCGCAGCGACGAATGCGGCGGCGCTCGTCGAGCCGCAGCGCGTCGCCAAGAACATCACCCTCGAGATGCGAGAGCCGGAGGTCGTGGAGGGATCGCCGTTCCACGTGCTCGCCGACCAGGACAAGCTGCAACAGATCCTGATCAACCTGCTCTCGAACGCCGTCAAGTTCACGCCGCAGGGTGGGCAGATCACGCTGGAGCTGCAGACCGAGCCCGATCGGCGCGGGATGGCGCAGATCCGGGTGTCCGACACCGGCATCGGCATCCCCGCCGACAAGCTCCAGGCGATCTTCGAGCCGTTCGTGCAGGTCGGACGGTCGCTGAACAGCCCGGGCGAGGGGACGGGACTCGGCCTCGCGATCAGCCGCGACCTGGCGCGCGGCATGGGGGGCGACCTCACGGTGGAGAGCGCGGAGGGGAAAGGGAGCGTGTTCACGTTGACCTTGCCGCGCGCGGTATGAGGCCTCGCGCCGATGCGCGACAGCTCACGGCGTGCACGCCACCTCCGCCTGGCTGAACGCGTCGATGTGCACGGGCACGACCTCCGACTGGCTCACGAATCCCTTGATGGCGAAGAGCGCCACGATGGTCGGGCGGAAGTCGAAGTCCGTGCGACCGACTTCCCTGAACGCGCCGTTCTTCAGCGGGCCGGCGGAGTAGAGCAGGCGGAGGTGCGCACCGCGCTTCTCGATGCGCAGCGCCGAGCTCTCGAGATTCTGGCGCACCAATGGCTCGATGGTGGAGTCCACGACGAAGAGCCGTTGGTGAACGAACTCCTCGGGCCTGCCCGTGCCATGACCGAGTGAGGTGATGGCCTGCACGATGATCTCGCGCGTCTGCGGAAAGCCACCGCTGAAATCATTGTAGCCGATGGACATTCGCGCGCTGCGGCCGGTGAGCGTGGTGTCCTCGAGCAGGAGGAGCCCCGCCTGCTGCCAGTTCTGGCGCGGGAAGAACGACGTGATGCGCACGTCGACGTCGAAGCAGTCGGACGGCAGTGGGCGCACGAGGAGGTTCCGGATGACCGGCTCGCGTCCGGGCTGCGGCCAGTTGTCGCCCTCGAGGGTGAAGAGGGTGAGGTGTCCGGCCCGCTCGCCGCGACGACTCCAGTACACCGAGTCGGTGGCGTGGACGGACCAGCCGCGTGCGGCGAGCGCCGCGGTGGAGACGTCGGCGAAGTCGTCCATGAACGGCTCGGCGCGCCCGTGGTGGTGGCGGATGGCGACGAAGAGGAGCGCGAGCAGGGCGGCAAGCGCGACGGCGCCATTGGCAACGATGCTCCGTCTGGCGGAGCGGGGCGGCACCGGCGGCCGGTCGTCGCTCCCCCGCGCCACCGGAGGAGGTGGCTGGTCCGACGCTTCGGCCGCGGTGTCACGCGCCTCGCCGAGCGTTTCGGAGCGGAGCGCGTCGCGATAGCGGAACCAGTAGGGATAGTGACGCTCGCCCGCGCGGCGCCGCGCCTCGTCGGTGGGCGGCGCGCCGGCGACGTAGCGCGCCAGGGTGTCCAGGGTGGCGACCGACGGGTTCTCGACCCGCCCTGAGCGGCCCACGAGAAAGGACGAGTAGTTCTTCAGGCTCTTCCAGCCGATCTCGAGCCCCGTGCTCTCGGCGATCTCGACGCTGAGCCGGTGGCTCTCCGTCTCCGTGAGCGGCGTGGTGAACGGGGACGCGAAGCATTTCCGATAGGCGTCGCGAAAGAGCCGAGCGAAGGCCTCGGCGTCGGATTCCTTCGGATCGCGATCCGTTGACTCGACAATTCCGTCCGATTTCCGATCCATTTGTGGCGACGGCCCGCCATCGATCAAAGAATGGGTGTCACCTCGAACCTGGTGACACCATGACGAATCGATTCCTCCGGCTCCTGCTGCTCGGCGGCGCGGTCACGATGACCACGCGGGCCGCGCACGCGCAGGACCTGCAGCTCCACTATGATTGGCGACACACCGTCGATCCGCGCAACAACGCGCGCAACTTTCCGGCGCTGACCTTCAAGAGCTTCAAGTCGCTGGAGTTCGGCTCCTTCCTGCTCAAGCTGGAAGCGAACCTCGACGGGAGGCAGCACAACGTCTCGCAGGGCTACCTCGAAGTATCGCAGACGGTGCGCTTCTGGAAGGCGCCCGTCTACCTGCTCGGCGAGTATTCGGGCGGGCTCGGCCTCTTCGACGGGGGCGGCGGCGGGTTCTACCTCGCGAACGGGTATCACGTGGGGGTGGCGTACCCGTTCCAACTGGGCGGTGGTTGGGCGAGCGCCGTGCTGGCGTACAAGCAC
>JAEKKK010000212.1 GCA_019510405.1 Gemmatimonadota bacterium
CCCGCGGTCCTCTACATCGATCTCCATCTCGTGCACGAGGTGACGTCTGCCCAGGCGTTCACCGAGCTGCGCAACCGCGGCCTCAAGGTGCGCGCGCCGCAGCGCACCATCGCGACGATGGACCACTCCACGCCGACGACGCCGGGCGGCTTCAAGGCGATGCCCGTGCTCGACCAGAGCGCGCAGTCGCGCAAGGCGCAGCTCGACCAGCTGGCGAAGAACTGCGAGGAGTTCGGCATCCCGCTGCTGGCGCTGGGAGACAAGCGGCAGGGGATCGTGCACGTGATCGGCCCCGAGCTCGGGCTCACGCAGCCGGGCATGACGGTGGTGTGCGGCGACAGTCACACCAGCACGCACGGCGCGTTCGGCGCGCTCGCGTTCGGGATCGGCACGTCGCAGGTGGCGCACGTGCTTGCGTCGCAGTGCCTGCTGCAGACGCGTCCGAAGACGCTCGAGGTGCGCGTGGACGGGAAGCTGCGCCCGGGCGTGTCGGCGAAGGACGTGATCCTTGCCGTCTGCACGCGACTGGGTATCGGCGGCGCGACGGGTCACGTGATCGAGTACACCGGCTCCGTCATCCGCGCGCTCTCGATGGAAGAGCGCATGACGGTGTGCAACATGTCGATCGAGGCGGGTGCCCGCGCCGGCATGATCGCGCCGGACGAGACGACGTTCGAGTATCTGAAGGGTAAGCCACACGCGCCGAAGGGCGCCGAGTGGGACGCGGCGGTCGCCGACTGGAAGACGCTGCGCACCGACGCGGGGGCGACGTACGACCAGACGATCGTCATCGACGGCAGCGCGCTCGAGCCGTGGATCACCTACGGCACGAACCCGGGCATGGGGATGTCGATCAACCAGCCGGTGCCCGATCCCGCGTCGCTCGCCGACCGGAGTGAGCGCGACAGCGCGGCGAAGGCGCTCAAGTACATGGGGCTCACCGCGGGCCAGGCGCTGGCCGGCACGGCGGTGGACGTCGTCTTCTTCGGCAGCTGCACCAACGCGCGCATCTCCGACCTGCGCGACGCGGCCAAGGTGCTGCGCGGCCGGCACGTCGCGCCGAACGTGCGCGTGCTCGTCGTCCCGGGCTCGCAGCAGGTGAAGCGCCAGGCCGAGGCCGAAGGGTTGGATGTGATCTTCAAGGAGGCGGGCGCCGAGTGGCGCGAGGCCGGCTGCTCGATGTGCATCGCGATGAACGGCGATCAGCTGCGACCCGGCCAGCTCGCCGTCTCGACGAGCAACCGCAACTTCGAGGGGCGGCAGGGGAGCGGCGGTCGCACGCTGCTCGCCAGTCCGCTCACCGCCGCCGCCGCCGCCGTCACCGGCGTGATCACCGATCCCCGCACCCTGCTCGAGGTCGCCGTATGACCGGCACGTCTGCCGACACGCAGTGGAAGTTCAGCGCGACGTACGTCGTGCTGCCGACGGAGAACGTCGACACCGACCAGATCATCCCGGCGCGGTTCCTGACGACGACGAGCCGCGCGGGACTCGGCCCGAACGCGTTCAACGACTGGCGCTATCTCGCGGATGGCTCGCCCAATCCTGATTTCGTGCTGAACAAGCCGGAGTCGCAGGGGGCCGAGGTGCTCGTCGCGGGCCACAACTTCGGATGCGGCTCGTCGCGCGAGCACGCCGTGTGGGCGCTCGCCGGTGCAGGGTTCCGGGCCGTGGTGAGCTCCACCTTCGCCGACATCTTTCGCGGCAACGCGCTCGGCAACGGGCTGCTGCCGATCCAGGTGTCGCCCGAAACGCTGGCCAAGCTGATGGCGTCGCACACGCCGGCGTCGAAGGTGACGGTGGACCTCGAGACGTCGACGCTCACGCTGCCCGATGGCGAGAAGGTCACCTTCCCGGTGCCGCCGTTCTCGAAGTACTGCCTGCTGAACGGGATCGACGAGATGGGCTTCCTGCTCAAGACGGCGGACGACACGGCGCAGTACGAGGCCGCGCATCGCTCGTCGTTCAGCACCCTCGCCGCGGCAGGTGCGGCATGAGCGTGGCGCGGAAGAGCGAGTACTCCATCGCGCTGCTGCCGGGCGACGGCATCGGCCCGGAGATCGTCGAGCAGGCGCGGCGCGTGCTCGTCGCCGCGGCGGAGCTGGCGGGGGTGAAATTCAGCTTCGAGGAAGGATTGATCGGCGGCGCGGCGATCGACGCGACCGGCACCGCGCTCCCCGACGACACGACGGCGATGTGCAAGCGCGCCGACGCCGTGCTGCTCGGCGCCGTCGGTGGCCCGAAGTGGGACAACCCATCGGCGAAGGTGCGGCCCGAGCAGGGCCTGCTGGCGATTCGGAAAGCGCTCGGTCTCTACGCGAATCTGCGTCCCGTCGCACCGCATGCGTCGCTGGTGGACGCATCGCCGCTCAGGCCGGAGCGGCTGGCGGGCGTCGATCTGCTCGTCGTGCGCGAGCTGACGGGTGGGATTTACTTCGGTGAAAAGGGTCTGGAGCAGTTACCGGGCGGCGGCGAGCGGGCGCGCGATCTCTGCACGTACGACACGGAGGAAGTGACGCGCATCGTCCGCATGGCGGGCGAGCTGGCGCGCGGGCGGCGCGGCAAGGTGACATCGGTCGACAAGGCGAACGTGCTCGAGACGTCGCGGCTCTGGCGGCGCATCGCCACGAAAGTGCTCGCGGAGGAATTTCCGGATCTGCAGGTCGAGCACGTGCTGGTCGATTCGTGCGCGATGGTGCTCGTGACCAACCCGGCGCGGTTCGACGTGATCGTGACGGAGAACATGTTCGGCGACATCCTCACCGACGAGGCGGCGGTGCTCACCGGGTCGATCGGTCTGCTCCCGTCGGCGTCGCTCGGTGCCGTGGCGGCGGGTGGCGCGACCCGTGTCGGGTTGTACGAGCCCATTCATGGGTCGGCTCCCGACATTGCAGGCAAAGGGATCGCGAACCCGGTCGGTACGATCCTCAGCGCAGCGATGCTGCTCCGACACTCGCTCGGGCTCGAGGCCGAGGCGAAGGCGGTGGAGCGCGCGGTCGCGGACGCGGTGAAGGACGGGGCGCGGACGAAGGATCTCGGCGGTTCGCTGAGCACCGTCGCGGCGGCGGACGAGGTGTTGTCGCGGCTCGCACGCGAGACCACCGCGGCGTAACCGGTTTGGAGTGCGCTCGGGATGGTGAGTCGTCATCCCGAGCGAAGTCGAGGGATCTGCACTTACGGATCGCTGCGCCAGCGGTCGGGTTCACGCGGAGGACGCGGAGGATCGCGGAGGCGCGGAGGACTGACTGCGGGATTGGACACTCGGCACTGGCGCACCGCTCCTCTCCATCCACCATCTCAAATGTTTTGATGGTCCGGGGAGAGATCTCTCCGCCGCGCTCCGCGCCTCCGCGGGCCGCAGTGGTGAGTGGCCACTATTTGGCGCATCGCTCCGCGCCTCCGCGCGAAATCCATTGCGCAGCGATCTATGAGTGCAGATCCCGCGACTCGCCTACGCTCGCTCGGGATGACAATGACGATTCTGAAGGAGTACAACTCGGCCGAGCATGCGCTGCAGTATCTGGCGCGGGCCGACAAGATCGCACATCGGACCGCGGGCGAAGCGGTGGTGTTGGAGCTCGTGCCGCGTACGGCGCGTCGCATGCTCGATCTCGGCGCCGGTGACGGGCGGCTGCTCGCGCTGCTGAAGATCGATCGGCCCGATGCGCATGGTGTGGCGACCGATCTCTCGCCGACGATGCTCGACGCGGCGCGGGCGCGGTTCGCCGGCGATGCGGCGGTGCAGGTCGTCGCGCACGACCTGGATGCGCCGCTGGACGTGCTCGGCGACACGGGGGCGTTCGACGCGGTGGTGTCGTGCTTTGCGATCCACCACTGCTCGCACGCGCGCAAGCGCGCGCTGTACGCCGAGGTGTTCGCGCTGCTCGCGCCGGGCGGGGTGTTCTACAATCTCGAGCACGTCGCGTCGCCGACACCGGAGCTGCACGAGGCGTTCTTTGCCGCGCTCGGGATGACGCTGGCGGACGAGGACCGGTCGAACCAGCTGCTCGACGTGGAGACGCAGGTCGGGTGGCTGCGCGAGATCGGGTTCACGCAGGTGGACTGCTTCTGGAAGTGGCGCGAGCTGGCGGTGTTCGGTGGGGTGAAGCCACTCTAGGCCGGTACGCGCGGGTCGCTCAGCGTGCGGCGCGATTCTGGTCGTGCGAGCGGCAAGACGATGTGGTCGGGCGTCGCGTGGTAGGAGAGCTTTGCGCTTTCCTCAGGAGTGCCTCCGGTGTCGCCCCGCCCTCCCATTCCGCTGTCCCAGCTGACCGGCCCGTCCGATCCCGAACGTCGCTTCCGCCTCATGGAGATCGTGCGCCGCGTGCTGCGCGAGCGACGATATAGCGTCCGGACGGAGCAGGCGTACGTCTACTGGATCCGGCGGTTCATCCTCTCCAATGGGCGTCGGCATCCGGCGGAGCTCGGCGCGGATGAGATTCGCGCCTTTCTCTCCGACCTCGCCGTGCGAGAGCGCGTCTCGGCGTCGACGCAGAATCAGGCCCTCGCAGCCCTCTCGTTCCTTTATGCGCACGTCGTTCGGCGGCCCCTCGCGTCGGTCGATGACATCGCGCCGGCACGTCGCTCGCGACACTTGCCGGTCGTACTCTCGCCGAATGAGATCCGTACCGTCCTGGCCCGGCTCGACGAGCCGTACGCATTGGCGGTCCGCCTGATGTACGGCAGCGGGTTGCGCGTGCTCGAGTGCGTGCGGCTGCGCGTGAAAGACATCGACCTGGAGCGGCGCGAGATCGTCGTGCGTGAAGGAAAGGGGGGCAAGGATCGGCGTACGCCACTCGCCCGGGCGTGCGTCGTTCCTCTGCGCGCACGCCTGGCCCATGTGTCCACCCTGGCTGCACACGATCGGTGCGAACATATCGGGACCACCGGTCTTTCCGAGTCTCTGCGTCGGAAGTATCGCGATATCGATCACGACTGGCGCTGGCGATACCTCTTCGCCGCGTCGCGCACCTTCATGGCACCCGACGGAATCAGGCGCAGACACCACTTGCACGAGACCGTACTCCAGCGCGCCCTCCGGGCAGCGGTCGTAGCGAGTGGAATCACCAAACGGGCTACGTGCCACTCGCTGCGCCACTCGTTTGCGACGCACTTACTCGAGTCGGGGGCCGACATTCGCACCGTTCAGGAACTTCTCGGACACAGCGATGTGCGGAC
>JAEKKK010000213.1 GCA_019510405.1 Gemmatimonadota bacterium
CGCAGCTCGATGAACTGGCGGTTGGCGGCCTGAGCGAGCGTGTCGACCTTGTCGAGCTTCGGTATCGGAGCGGCGGCGGCAACAGCCGTCGCGGCGAGAAATTCACGTCGGTCCACGAGCACCTCGTCGGATGATGTCAGGGAGTAGGGCCGCCGCGCGATCGCCCCAGCCTCCAGGCGCGTCCGACCGCAGCGGCCGAAGCAATATGCGGTGCATCTCTCGGGTTGCACCAGCGCGCCGGGGTACATGAGGGAACGCGGGAATGCGAAACAGCCTCGGGCCGCGCCTGCCTCCCGGGAAAACCCGTCGTCGGCTCGACGACAGTCCTTAGTGGGCTCGGCGGCGGATGTGCCGCGACCGCCGTTCGATCGCGGAACATGGAACATCGCTTGCCCACAAGCCATCGAAGGCACAGGGTGCATCGAGGGCCGAGTGAAGTACACGCCGAAGTACATCGCGACACGATCCGTCACCCGGTTGCGGCAGACCGTGGCGCGACTCGATCGGCGCGCGCGTTGGACCTTGGGGCCACTGCTCGTGCTGCTCGTCTTCTCCGTGCCGCTCTGGAGCGCGGCGACTCGCCTGCGATCCATCGTCCTTCCGGCGAGTGCGGCTTCCGTCGTCGTCCCGATCCTGGTGTACCACAGCGTGGCACCGACGCACGCGGGACAGAATCGGGAGCAGCGTTTGCTCGACGTCGACACGGCGATGTTCCGCCAGCAGATGTACTATCTGGTCGCGAACAGGTACGCCGTGGTCCCGCTCAGCGCGGTGGTCGACGCCCTCCAGGGGCGCGGCACTCTCCCGGCGAATGCCGTGGCGATCACGTTCGACGACGGCTGGCTCACGCAGTTCGACAATGCGCTCCCGATCCTCGAGCAGCTTCACCTCACCGCCACGTTCTTCATCATCACGCGCCAGATCGGCCCCAAGTTCATGGGCGTCGGAGAGCTGAAGGCACTGCAGCGCGCGGGGATGACGCTCGCGTCGCACTCGCGGACGCACCCCGACCTCACCAAGGTCAGCGCGTCACAGCTCCGCGACGAGGTGGCCGGCAGCCGGCAGGATCTCCAGAAGCTGCTCGGCGTGACCACGGACCTGTTCGCGTATCCCTATGGGTGCTGGAACAAGCGCGTGGCGGCGGTCGTGCAGGGCGCCGGCTATCGGGCCGCTCGTGCGCTCGGCGACGGCATCGCGAACACCGGTGCCGACCGGTACGCGCTCCACTCGGTGCTCGCGACGGACGACATGGCCGCGTTCGAGCGCGGCCTGCACGGGTCGCTCGTGGCCGCGCGGATACCGTCAGGCGGCCGTCCGCATGGGCTGCTTCTGTCCGCCACCCGGTGACTCCTTCTGCACGAGGCGCGGCGCGAAGCGTTCGGTCAGCACGGGACCGAGGATCGCCGTGCAGAGCATCAGCGCGAGGACGACGTTGAGCATCCGGTCGTCGAGCAGGTGGGCACCGGTGCGGTCGAGCGTCCGGTACGCAACGAGCGTCGCCGCGAGTGTGGCGGCGACCTGCGGAAGCGTGAGCGACCACATGGTGAGGCGTTCGTCGCGCGAGTAGTGGTACATGCGCCCCACCAGCTCGGCGGCGGCGAACTTCCCGATGAGCAGCGCGCCGATGATCGACAGCACGAGCGGGAGATCGGTCGCGATGCTGTGCGCGAGGGCGCGCGGATCGATGAGAAAGCCGGTCGTGACGAAGAAGGCCGGAATGAAGAGCGCGGTGCCGATGAACTCCAGCTCCTTCTTCGCCTCCTTCTCCCTGACGGCGGCGTTCAGTGCGAGGCCGGAAAGGAATGCGCCGACGATGTCGGGAAGCTGGATGAGCTGCGCCAGCGAGCTCGCGACCGCCACGATGGCGATCATGACGGCGAAGTAGGCGCCCTCGTTGCCTTCCAGCCGTCGCAGCACGGCTGCGCCGACGCGGCTCAGGCCGAAGAGGATCAGCGGCACGAACGCCGCGATCTCGACGAGCAGCAGCGCGAGGCTCCCGATGGCGAATCCGCGCTGGAAGGTGGAGACGCAGATCGCGAAGACGATGAGCGAGCTCGTGTCGGAGAAGACCGTCGCGCCGTACGTGATCGTGATCGGCTCGAGCTTCGTCGCGCCCAGGCGCGTGATCGTCGACGAGGCGAGCAACGTATGTGACGCGAGCAGCGAGCCGATGACGATCGCCGGCAGCACCGAGTAGCCGAACACGAAGCCGACCAGCGTGCCGAGTATCAGAGGAAACGAGGTGGTGATCACGCCGAAGGTGATCGCCTTCCTCTGCACGCGGCGGAACAGGGCCAGGTCGATCTCGAGGCCGGCCATGAACATGAGCAGGATCTTTCCGATCTCGCCGAAGAAGTCGATGATCGGTCTCGTGTGTCCGAAGATCTCCAGCCCGTATGGTCCGATGATCGCACCGCTCAACAGCAGGCCGACGACGGCGGGGATGCGCAGCCGCTGACAGATCTGCGGGACGATGACAATGAGCCCGAGCCCCAGCGCGAACTTCACGAGCAGAGGCAGGGCGAGCGCGTGCGCTCGGAACCACTCCATGCTCGCCACAACTGCATGGGCCGTTCTCGATTCCGTCGCGCACACACATGGTCCAACACGCGATGTGGTGGACGAGTGGCGAGACTTCGGCCCGCGTCACGGCGGACGAACGATGCCACTCTTCGCCTCCGATTTTTTCCTCGCGCTCGCTCAGGTCGCCATCGGCTTCGTCGCCTTCTCGACGATCGCCGTCGTCCTGCGCGAGGTGGTGCGCGCGCCGTTCGACGCGTACCAGACGTTGCTCGTGCGCTTCGTCATCGAGTGCGGGCTCGCGGCGACGTTCTACGCCTTATTGCCGGTGCTGCTCGCGCTCGTCGGCTTCGCGGCGCCAGTGCTCTGGCGACTCTCCAGCGGCGCGCTGGGCGTATTCGGCGTGCTGGCTCCCTTTCATTACATACGCCGGCGACGTCGCGCCAAGCCGGGCCCGATGCCGACGCGCGCCGTGTGGATCACCGTCGTGACGGCGCTGGTCGACATGGCGCTGTGGCTCAACGCGCTCACGCCCACCCTGCGATGGAGCGTCGGGCCGTACGCCGTCGGCGTGATGTGGCTGCTCCTTCAGGCGGGGGTCATTCTCATCCTCGCCTTCAGCGAGTTCCTGCGGAAAGGAGACCCGGAAGTCTGAGCGACCAGCGTCGCTACGAGGGTTCCGTCGCCATGGCGCGTCGGGTGCCGACGCGCTCCTTGAGGAAGGCCAGCACCTCCGCTTCGTGGCGGCGCAGTGCGGGCCCGTGGGTCCGGCGCTCCTGCCACACCTTCTCCGGCAGCGGCGGCAGGATAGCGCCCTCGAGGTACGCCTCGATCAGCGCCGGGTGGATGTAGTACTTGCGACAGACCGCGCGCGTGTTGCCGAGTCGGGTTGCGGTGCTATCGACTGCGGCGAGGATGTTCCGCTCGGCGGCGCGCTTCGTCGGCGCGGGACCCATATCGCGCAGCGCCGCCGCGGCGAGCATCGTGCCCATCCAGGTGCGGAAGTCCTTTGCCGTGACGTCGCGGCCGGTGATCTCGCGGAGGTAGGTGTTCACGTCGTCGGCGTAGACGATCTGGCGACGCCCGCGTGCATCCACGTACTGGAAGAGCTCGCGGCCCGGCAGCTCGCGACAGCGCTGCACGATGCGCGCGATCCGCCGGTCCGTTACGGCCACGGCGTGCGCCACACCGCTCTTGCCGCGGAACTCGAAGTGGAGCGTCGCGCCCTCGATCGACACGTGGCGGCGTCGCAGCGTCGTGAGGCCGAAGGAGTTGTTCTCCTTCGCCAGCTCGTGGCTGCCGACGCGGATCAGCGTGCGCTCGAGCAGCCAGACCAGCGTCGCCATCACCTTGTCGCGCTGAAGCCCCGGGAGCGCGATGTCGCGCTCGACGCGCTCGCGCACCTGCCAGAGCACGTCGCTCAGCTCGACCATCTTGTCGAACTTCGCGTGGTCGCGATGGGCGCGAAAGCTCGGATGGTAGCGGTACTGCTTCCGGCCACGCGCGTCGCGCGCCGTCACCTGGAGATGTCCGTCCGGATCCGGGCAGATCCACACGTCGCTCCACGCCGGCGGGATCACGAGCGAGCGAAAGCGGCGAATGTGCTCCCGCTCACGGATCACCCGGCCGTCCGGATCGACGTACGAGAAGCCGCGGCCGACGCGCCGCCGGCTGATGCCGGGGAGCGCGTCCGTCACATAGAGCAGGCCCGCCGCCTTGGCGGAGACCATGAACTCTCGAGACCGCGGATGGTTTCTCATCGCGCTTACGACGGCGATCCCAACGGCCGGGCAACCAGCGCAGCCGAACAGCCGCCGAACGAACCCCGATTCGCGGGGTCTTCAGGGCGGCAGCCTGTTACAGGAGACCGATCCCACCTGTCGTTCCGAGATGATGAAACGATCAACCAGAATCGCCGCCGTGGCCGCGTCGTCGGTCGCGGCCGTGCTCGTGCTGCTCGCCGCGCTTCCGCTCGTGTTCGGGGACCGGATCGCGCAGCGGGTCCAGGTGGAAGTGAACCGCAACGTGAACGCGCGCGTGAGCTGGCGGCACGCCGGCCTCTCGTTCTTCCGGCACTTCCCCAACCTCAGCCTCACCCTCGACGATCTCTCGATCGCCGGAGTCGGTCGGTTCCAACACGACACCCTCGCCGCCGTTCCGCACCTGCGGGTGGTGCTGGACCTCGGCAGCGTACTCCGGAACGTGACGGGTAATGCGACACTCGTCGTCCGGGCCGTCCAGCTCGACCGCCCTCGGCTCGCCCTCATCACCCTCGAGGACGGCGCGACGAACTGGGACATCGTGAAGAAGGTTACGCCTCCTCAGCAGGACCCGGGACCGAAGCCGTTCGCGGTGAGCTTGAAGAAGTTCGGCATCGCCGACGCGCACGTCCTGTACGACGACCGGCAGTCGAAGCTGAAGGCGACGCTGGCCGGCTACGATCAATCGCTCGAGGGCGATCTCTCCCAGGACCGCGTCACCCTCGCGAGCCGGAGCAGCATCGACACCGCGAGCGTCACCTTCGCCGGCGTCCCCTACCTCAACCGCGTCAGGGTCGCGCTCGCGACCGAGGTGAACGCCGACTTCGTCGCGAAGAGCTACGCGCTCCAGAACTTCCGCAGCATCCTGTCGCTCGTGCCGGCGGTGTACGCGCACGACTTCGACAAGGTGCACACCTCGGGGGTCATCGGCGTCGACGGGCGGGTGAAGGGCGAGTACGGAGACGGCGCCTTCCCCGCGTTCGCGATCAACGCCAAGGTGAACGACGCCGCGTTCAAGTACGATGACCTGCCGCTCGCGGCGCGGTCCATCTTCCTCGACCTCTCGCTCACCAATCCGGGCGGCAGCGCCGACAACACCGTCGTCAAGCTCGATCGCTTCAGGCTCGTCGTCGGCAACAATCCGATCGAGGCGCGCATGTCGATGCGCACCCCTGTGTCCGATCCCGACGTCGATGCGCGCGTCACCGGCCGGCTCGATCTCGCCGACCTCAAGCGCACCGTCAAGCTCGAGGGTGTCGATGAGCTGAGCGGGACGCTCGCCGCCGACGCGGCGGTGCAGACGCGCCTGTCGGCGGTGCAGAAGAAGCAGTACGACAAGGTCGGCGCGTCCGGCACGCTGGACATCGCCAATCTCACCGTGAAGGGAAAGGCATTGCCGCATCCCCTCGCGATCCAGAAGGCGTCGCTCGCCCTCGCACCGCAGCGCGCGCAGCTGAAGTCGTTCGCCGGCACGATCGGCAGCAGTGACATCCAGGCATCGGGCACGCTCGACAACCTGCTCGCCTTCGCCCTGCGCGGCGACACCCTGCAGGGGACGGCGACGGTGCGCAGCAACCACTTCGACCTGAACGAGTGGAAGTCGGACGACAGCGAGCTCGAGATCATTCCCGTGCCGCCGAAGCTCGACCTCACCCTCGACGCGACGGTGGCATCACTGGCGTACGGCACCCTGAAGATGTCCGACGCGCACGGACGCGTGCGCGTGAAGAACCAGCGCGCGACGCTCGAAGGATTCCAGGTCACGACCCTCGGCGGGCAGATCGGCGTGGACGGCTTCTACGAGACCACCCACCCCGACAAGCCCACCTTCGACGTGGCGCTGAAGCTGACGAAGGTGGACATCCCGTCCGCGTTCAAGGCGCTGGTCACGGTGCAGACACTCGCCCCTGCGGCGCGCTACGCGGCGGGGAACGTCACGACCGACATGAAGCTCAGCGGCGCGCTCGGGAAGAACATGCTCCCGTTGTTCGCGAGCCTGAGCGGCGGCGGCACGATGGAGACGTCGCAGCTGGCGGTGCACGACTTCCCCGTGATGAACAAGATCGCCGAGAAGACGAAGCTCGCCTTCCTGAACGATCCGACGCTGCAGCCACTCAAGGCGGCGTTCGACATCCGCGACGGCCGCCTGTTCGTGAAGCCGTTCGACGCGAAGCTCGGCGGCGCCACGATGAAAGTGTCCGGCTCCAACGGGCTCGATCAGTCGCTCGCCTACACGCTCGATCTCCATGTGCCGCGCGCGCTGGCGGGGGGCGCGGCGAATCAGGCGTTCGACGGACTGGTGCAGCAGGCGGGACGAGCCCGCGTCGATCTCGCGGCGGCGCCGGAGCTCCCCTTCGCGATCAAGGTGTCGGGTACCGTGACGAAGCCGCAGGTGACGGCGGATCTCGGCGGCGCGGCGTCGTCGGCGACGTCCGCGGTGACGACGGCGGTGCAGAAGGCGGCGGACGAGAAGGTGTCCGCGGCGAAGGAGAAAGCGTCAGCCGAGGCGACGCGGATGGTGCAGGAAGCGGAGCAGCAGGCGGCGAACATCAAGCAGGACGCGCGCACCCTGGCCGACACGGTGAAGGCGAAAGCGTACCGCCAGGCAGATTCCCTCGTCGCTCGCGCCACGAATCCGCTGCTCAAGGTCGCGGCGAAGCCGGCGGGCGACAAGCTGCGCAAGGAAGCGGACGACAAGGCGGCGAAGCTCGTCCGCGAGGCCGATCAGCGCGCCGACAGTCTGGTGAGCGCGGCGAAGGAGAAGGCGAGCAAACTGTCGCCTAAGTAGTCCGCTCGAGGACGGGCGCGGTGTGTCCCGCGCTCGCCACCTCGCGCTCCGCCTGGGTGAAGCCGTAGGCGGGCACGATCTCGCCGGCGCGGTCGGTGACGTCGCCCCAATGCGCGATCACCTGCTCGCCGGCGTTTTCACCTGCGCCGGCGTGGTAGCCGTGGGTGAGCGTGACGTGGGCGGCGGCGAAGTTGCCCGCGCCGGCGCAGAGGATCGTGCGCGTCGGGGCGTCGTCGCTCACCAGCGCGAGCAGGCCCGGGCTGACGCGCGCCGGGTCGAGCAGCCGCAGGCTCTCCGGCGAGAGCACCCCTTCCGTCATCTGCGTCGCCGCCGTCGGCGCGAGACAGTTCACGCGGATGCCGTACTTCTCCCCTTCGATTGCCAGCGTCTGCATCAGGCCGACGACCGCCATCTTCGCCGCGCCGTAGTTCGCCTGCCCGAAGTTGCCGTAGAGCCCCGACGACGACGTGGTCATGACGATGCGGCCGTACTTCTGCGTGCGCATCAGCTCCCACACCGCCTTGGTGCAGATCACGCTGCCCATCAGATGGACGTCCACGACGAGCCGGAAGTCGTCCAGCGTCATCTTGGCGAAGCTCTTGTCGCGCAGGATGCCGGCGTTGTTGACGAGGATGTCCACGCGCCCCCACGCGTCGACGGCGCGTGCGACCATGGCCGCCATCGCGCGCTCGTCGGTGACGGAGCCGGCGATCGCCAGCGCGGTGCCGCCGTCCGCAACGACTTCCGCCGCGACGCGGTCGGCGGCGTCCTGCGCGAGGTCGTTGACGACGACGCGCGCGCCCTTGCTCGCCAGATAGCGCACGTGGGCGCGGCCCAGGCCGCCCCCGGAACCGGTCACGATCGCGACACGACCCTCTAGAGCCATGAACACTCTCCTATCGACAAGCGTGAGCTAGACACCGAACTGCCGCAGGTGGTGATCCACGTGCTTGTACATCAACACTGCCCACTCGTCGGGTGTCATGGGTCCGAAAAAGGCGTGAGGATTCGTCGTGCACGCCGTCGGCCCACCGGCGCTGAAGCGGTCGATCAGCCGAATGAGCCGCGCCTGTTCGGTGGCCAGCTCGCGCTCATCGGTGATCCGGAGGTCTGGTGCGGTCGGTGCATTGCGCTTCATCGGATCATCGTTGCGGACCGCCATGTTCTTGACGAAACCGCCGAAGAGCCGGCCGACCAGCATACGTGGGGAAACCGTGTCGCCGACTGCCCACTCGAGCGCTACGGAGCAGTGCGCCATCGCTTGGGGCGCCGTCATCTTCCCCCAGAGTCGAGCACTGTCCGTGCGCAGGCGGCCGACTCGCTCGGTCAATTCCGTCGCATGCACTGGTTCGAAGAGATTCTTCATCGCGATGGCCTCTATCCGGGAATGGAGCAATATGTTGATCGCGGACGAACGCGGCGAGCCGACCTCGCCGCTCGCGTCGCCGGGGACACCACATCCGCCAAACGGCCGTAGTCCTGCTGGCGCGCATTGACACCGCCGTGCACTTGGCCGCATGCTGGGCGCCACCGCCGCATCGTCGCCGACGAGAGGAAGCCGCGTGACCCAGCCCGTGTCGCACGCCGACAGCGCCCCTGCCCCATCGTTGACCGCGGCCTCCGAATCGTCCGCCCCGGGAGAATCGCTCGCCCAGCCCACGGTGGACGCACGGAGCTGGAGCGTGCTGGCGGTGCTCTGCTTCGTCTACGCGCTCAACTTCGTCGATCGACAGCTCCTGTCGATCCTCGCCAAGCCGATCCAGGACTCGCTCCACGTCACCGACGGCCAGCTCGGCCTGATCGGTGGTTTGTACTTCGCCTTCTTCTACTGCTTCATCGCCGTTCCAGTCGGCTGGTTCGCCGACCGGACCAATCGCGTCGGCGTGCTGTCGCTCGCCTGCGCCATCTGGAGCGCGGCGACGATGGCCTGCGGCTTCGCGAGGACCTACCCGCAGCTCGTCGTCGCGCGGATGACGGTCGGCTTCGGCGAGGCGGGCGGCGTGCCGCCGTCCTATGCGCTGATCACCGACCTGTTCCCTCCCGGACGACGCGGCACCGCGTTCGGGATCTACAACCTGGGCCCGTCGATCGGGATCGCGTGCGGCATCGCGTTCGGCGCGTCGATCGCGGCGGCGTTCGACTGGCGCTACGCCTTCATCGCGATCGGCATCCTCGGCCTGATCACGGCGGCGGCGGTACGGCTGTTCGTCCGCGAGCCCGAGCGCGGCCGCTTCGACGCGGGCACCGCGCGCGTCGCCAGGTCCGGGTTCGGCGAGACGCTGCGCATGTTCTTCCGCCGCAAGACGCTGCTGATCGCGGCACTCGGCAGCGGTGCGACGCAGATGATCACGTACGGCATGGGCAACTTCACCACGCTGTTCCTCATG
>JAEKKK010000214.1 GCA_019510405.1 Gemmatimonadota bacterium
CCCGCCGCGAGCATCACCGCGAGCGCAAGGTACGGGTTCGCCGCCGGGTCCGGCACCCGGTGCTCGACACGAGTGCCGAGCCCCCGACGCTCGGGGATGCGGAGCATCGGCGAGCGGTTGCGCATGCTCCACGCGACGTTCACCGGCGCCTCATAGCCGGGCACGAGCCGCTTGTACGAATTGACGAGCGGGTTCGTGATGGCGCAGCAGCCGCGCGCGTGGCGCAGCAACCCACCGATGTAGTGCAGCGCGGTCTCGCTCAGCTCCCAGGAGGCCTTCGGATCCCAGAACGCGTTCGTCTTGCCGCGGAACAGCGACTGGTGGGTGTGCATCCCGCTGCCGTTCTGGCCGAAGATCGGCTTCGGCATGAACGACGCCGCCAGTCCGAACCGCTGCGCCACCGCCTTCACGACGAAACGGAACGTCGCGATGTTGTCCGCCGTCGTGAGCGCATCCGCGTAGCGGAAGTCGATCTCGTGCTGCCCGTGCGCCACTTCGTGGTGCGCCGTCTCGACCTCGAACCCCATCTGCTCGAGGTCGTCCACGATCGCGCGCCGCGCGTCCTCGCCGAGATCCACCGGCGCGAGGTCGAAGTACGAGCCGACGTCGTGCGTCACCGTGGACGGCTCCCCGTTCGGCCCACGCTTGAACATGAAGAACTCGGCTTCCATCCCCGCGTTCATCGTGAAGCCGAGCTCGGCCGCGTCGGCGATCACGCGCTTCAACGCACCGCGGGGATCGCCCGGGAAGGGCGAGCCGTCCGGCATGTTGATGTCGCAGATCAACCGGCCGACGCGTGAGTCGGGATCCCCCCACGGGAAGATCCGGAAGGTCGAGAGATCGGGCGCGAGCAGCATGTCGCTCTCCTCGATCCGCACGAACCCTTCGATGCTCGACCCGTCGAACATGATGTCGCCGGTGAGCGCCTTCTCGAACTGCGAGGCGGGGATCTCGACGTTCTTGTTGACGCCGAGAATGTCGGTGAACTGAAGCCGCAGGAAGCGGACGTTGTGCTTCCGGGCAACCTCGAGGACGTCCTTGGCGGTGGCGCCCTTCAAGTCTGGTAACAGCGCGCGTGATTCAGGCACGGGACAATGGTCGCCGCCGACTCGCGCGGTGTCAATTCATCGCGGCGGCGCCCGGCACGCGCATTGCCCGGTGGTCTGCCCCGACTCGCCGGCGCGAGCCAGACCACGTCCCTCATACAACGAGGACCACGATGAAGATCTCGGAGATCATGTCGAAGAATCCGCGCTCCGTGTCCCCGGACACGCCCGTGTCGGAGGCGGCGCGCCTGATGAAGGAGGAGGACGTCGGGCTCGTGCCGGTGGTCGAGCGCGTCGGTGGTGCCGAGACCCGCGGCCGGCTCGTCGGCGTGGTGACCGATCGCGACATCGCCATCCGTCACGTGGCCGAAGGACGCGCCTCCGATGCGCCGGTGAGCGAGGTGATGTCGGGCGGCGTGAAGACCTGCAGCCCGGACGATTCGGTCGAGGACGCGATGGCGCTCATGGGGCGCGAACAAGTGCGCCGCCTCCCCATCGTCGACGAGCGCGGCTCGCTGGTCGGCGTCGTCGCCCAGGCCGATCTCGTGCGCATCTCGGGCAAGGACCGTCAGGCGGAGAAGACGGTCGAGCAGATCTCGCAGCCGGGCGGCAGTCACCAGACCTGATCGCGCGCGCGAGGCGCGGGTGACCGCCCGCGCCTCCGCTGCCAGGGGCCGTTGCCGCGATGTAGCTTTGACGCGATGACGAACCCGCCCGCTCCACCGGCTGCGCCCACCCCCATCCCCGACGGCACGAGCACGTCGCGCTGTCCCAACTGTGGTGCGGCGGCCACCGGGCGCTTCTGCTCGAGCTGCGGAACGGCGCTCGCCGGCGCCACCTGCTCCACCTGTTCGGCGACCCTCACGCCCGGCGCACGGTTCTGCCATCGCTGCGGCACCCCGTCAGGCGCCCCGTCCGCGGCGCCGTCGCGCGGCTTCGCCAGCGCACTCCCCTGGGCGGTTGCCGCGCTGGCGCTCGTCTCCCTCACCGCGCTCGTCGTCGGCCAGCGCTTCGGCGCGCGGTCGACCCCTGCAGCGAACGCCGACGTGCTTGATGGCGCGAACATGCAGGGAGCGACCCCGATCGGACCCGGCGCAGTGGGCGACGCGGCGGGAGCCACCGGTGCTCCCGGCGGTGGGATGCCGCGGGCGCCCGACATCAGCCAGCTCAGCCCTGAGCAGCGCGCCGAGCGGCTCTACGATCGCATCATGACGGAGCACGAAGCGGGACGGCAGGACGCCGTTCGCTCCTTCCTCCCGATGGCCCGTGCCGCGTACCAGATGCTCGACTCGCTCAATCTCGACCAGCGGTACGACCTCGGTCGGCTGGGCGAGGTGGGGGGCGACACCGCGCTCGCGCGCGCCCAGGCCGACACCATCCTGCAGAAGCGCCCGACCCACCTCCTCGGGCTGATCCTCGCCGCGCGCATCGCGCGACTGGAGAAGGACGACGCGCGAGCCCGGACACTCGATGCCCGGCTGGTCGCGGCGGTGCCAGCCGAGCGCTCCGTCGCGCTCCCCGAGTACCTCCTCCATAAGAACGACATCGATGCCGCGCTCGCCGCGGTTCGCTCTCCCGCGAAGTGACTTGATGACCACGATCCACGTCGCCCACAGCCCGGATTCCGACGACGCGTTCATGTTCTATGCGCTCGCCGCCGGAAAGATCGACACCGAAGGGCTCACCTACGTCCACGAGCTGCAGGACATCGAGAGCTTGAACCAGCGCGCCATGCGCGGTGAGCTCGAGGTCACTGCCGTCTCGATCCATGCCTACGCGTACCTGAGCGACCGCTACTCGCTCCTGCCCCATGGCGCCTCGATGGGCGATCGCTATGGACCGCGCCTCGTCGCCCGGGAGCCGGCCGACCGATCCGAGGTGAAGGGGAAGCGCATCGCCATCCCCGGCCCGCTCACCAGCGCCTACCTCGCGCTCCAGCTCTACGAGCCCGACTTCACCCCCGTCTTCACCCCGTTCGATGCGATCGAGGACGCCGTGGTAAACGGCGAAGTGGACATGGGGCTGCTCATCCACGAGGGTCAGCTGACGTTCGCGGAGCGGGGTCTCCACCTCGTGGCCGACATGGGCGAATGGTGGTTCCAGGAAACTGGGCTCCCGCTGCCACTCGGCGGGAACGTAGTTCGGAAGGACCTTGGTCCCGATCTGACCCAGAAGATTTCGCGCCACCTGCGCGACAGCATCGCCTACGGACTGCAGCACCGGGTCGGCGCGCTCGATCACGCCATGCAGTACGCGCGTGGGCTCGACCGCTCCAAGGCCGACACCTTCGTCGGCATGTACGTCAACGACTGGACCCTCGACTACGGTGACCGCGGCCGCCAGGCCGTGCGCCTCTTCCTCCAGCGCGGGGTCGAGGCCGGCCTCGTGAAGAAGCCGGTGACGGTCGAGTTCGTGGACTGAAACGCTCTCGGTTGTCGGTTGTCGGTCGGCCTCGCGAAGCAGAAGCTTCGCGAGGCCGTTCAGCTGTCATCCCGAGCGAGCGAAGCGAGTCGAGGGATCTGCACCTTCGCATTCCCGCATTCCCGCATTCCCGCATTCCCGCATTCCCGCATTCCCTCATCCCCGCATCCCCGCCAGTCCGAGCCCCGTCTCCGCTTCGATTGCCAGCAGGCGGTTGTACTTCGCGAGCCGCTCCGATTGCGTGATCGACCCGACCTTGATGTGGTCCGCCGACCAGCCGACCGCGAGATCCGCGAGCCAGTCGTCTTCCGTCTCCCCGCTGCGCGCGCTGACGGTCACGCTCCATCCCGCCGAGCGCGCGGCGCGGCAGGCGTCCGCCGCCTCGAGGAGGGTGCCGACCTGGTTCACCTTGAGCAGCAGGGCGTCCGCCGCGCCTGACTCCACCGCCTGACGGATCCGGTCGGGGCGGGTGCACAGGAGATCGTCGCCAAGGACGCGGACCGACGCGCCGGCCCGGCGTCGCAGCTCGCTCCAGTGCGGCCAGTCGTCCTCCGCCAGCGGGTCTTCCACACTCACGATCGGGTAGCGGTCGATCCACTCCAGGATCAGCTCCACCATCCCCGCGCCGTCGAGCTCTCGGCCTCCGACGCAGTACCGGCCGCGCGAATGGAAATGCGTCGACGCGACGTCCACGGCCAGCGCGACGTCCACCCCCGGCTCCCGCCCCGCGCGCCGGATCGACTCCACGGCGAGCGCCAGCATCTCCTCCGGGGAGCCGAACGGCGGCGCCAGCCCGCCCTCGTCGGCGGTGAGCGCGCGCATGCCGTACCGCGCCGCGCTCAATTCCGCCGCCGCGCGGTACACGTCGAACGTGGTCGCCAGCGCATCGTCCACGCTCCCCGCCAGGAGCGGCACGACGAGTACGTCCTGGATCTCGACCTGTCCTCCGGCGTGCTTCCCCCCGCTGAACAGGTTGATCATCGGGCGCGGGATCGACGCGACCGGACGGTCGAGCAACTCGGCGAAATACCGGTACAACGGAATCCCGCGCTCTATCGCCTGCGCGCGCGCGAACGCGAGCGAGACGCCGAGTACGGTGTTGGCGCCGAGGCGAGACTTGTTCGCCGTGCCGTCGAGCGCGATCAGTGCCCGATCGAGATCTGGTCCGCTCGCCAGCTCGCGGCCGGCGAGCGCGGCCTGGACCTCCCCGTGCACGAGCCCGACCGCTCGGCGGCATCCGAGGCCGGCGTAGCGGCGCGCGTCCCCGTCCCGCAGCTCGAGTGCTTCGGCCGTTCCGGTCGACGCGCCCGAGGGCACCGAGGCAGTCCCCGTCGCGCCTCCAGCCAGCACGCAGGTCACCCGGATCGTCGGACGTCCTCGGCTGTCGAGGATCTCGAGCCCTTCCAGCCGCTCAATCCGCGACATCATGCTCCCGTAGTGCTTCCTGCCACGCCCTGACGAGTGCCGGCATGGACGCCGGCGGTGCGTGCATCAACGCGACAGCGGCGGCGCGCTGACGCCGTCGCGCGCCTTCATCGAGGTATTCCAGCGGCGACCGTCCGTCGACGCGGGCCAGGAGACAGGCCAGGGTGTGCCGCACGGCCCGGCTCTCGACCGCGCCGCCGAATCCGGTGGCGTCGATTTCGGCGCGGTATG
>JAEKKK010000215.1 GCA_019510405.1 Gemmatimonadota bacterium
TGAAGAAGGTCGGGCGGGTAGGTGGAAAGGCGCTCCTCTACTTCGAGATCGTGACGACGTTCGCGCTGGCGATCGGGCTGATCGTCGTGAACGTCACGAAGCCGGGCGCCGGGCTCGACGTCAGCGCCCTCGCCAAGGGGGACGTCAGCAAGTACGCCGAGGCGGGGAAGGCGTTCAGCTTCGTCGAGATCCTCACGCACGTCGTGCCGTCCAGCGCGGTGGACGCGTTCGCCAAAGGCGACGTGCTGCAGATCGTCTTCTTCGCCGTGATGTTCGGCAGCGCGCTCGCATCGATCGGTGAGACGGGCCGGCCGCTCACGACGGTGCTCGAGTCGCTGTCGAGCGTGATCTTCAAGATCGTGGCGATGGTGATGACCGTTGCCCCGATCGGCGCGTTCGGGGCGATGGCGTACACGATCGGCACCTTCGGAGTCAACGCGCTGCTCCCGCTCGGGCGGCTGATGCTCGACGTCTACCTGACGATGGCGCTGTTCATCTTCATCGTCCTCAACATCATCCTGCGGATCTACGGCTTCTCGCTCTGGCATTACCTGAAGCACATCCGCGAGGAGATCGTGCTCGTGCTCGGCACGTCGTCCTCGGAGGCGGCGCTGCCGAGGATGCTGGAGAAGATGGAGCGGTATGGGTGCGCGAAGTCGGTGGTGGGGCTGGTGATCCCCGCCGGCTACTCGTTCAACCTCGACGGCACGTCGATCTACCTCTCGATGGCGGCGCTGTTCGTCGCGCAGGCGTTCAACGTCCACCTGAGCATCGCGCAGCAATTGAGCGTGCTCGGCGTGCTGATGCTGACGTCGAAGGGCGCCGCCGGCGTGACGGGCTCCGGCTTCATCGTGCTGGCGAGCACGCTGGGCGCGATGCGCGTGGTGCCAGTGGAAGGAGTGGCGATCCTGCTGGGGGTGGACCGGTTCATGAGCGAGGCGCGGGCGATCACGAACCTGATCGGGAATGGGGCGGCGACGCTGGTGATTGCGCGGTCGGAGAATGCGTTCTTCCCGCCCACCAGATCAGGGTCGGAGTTGGTGGGGGCGGCGTTGGCGGACTCCGACGCCAGAGTGCCACAGTCAGAAGGGCAACCTGCCATGACAAAGGGGTCAGAGCCTGTGGCGCTGCGCGCCCCAGGGTCTGACCCCAGCGTGTGATTTCGGTGTGCGCGTCAGCTCTCCTGACTCTCGTACATCTCCTTCAGTGAGTTGACGACGTTCGGGTCCGCGAGCGTCGTCGTGTCGCCGAGGGCGCGGCCTTCGGCGATGTCGCGCAGGAGGCGGCGCATGATCTTGCCCGAGCGCGTCTTGGGGAGATCCGCCGAGAACAGAATGTCGTCCGGGCGGGCGATGGCGCCGATCTTGTCGCCGACGAACTGGCGCAGCTCGTCGCGCAGGGAGATGTCGTACTTGAATCCCTCGCGCAGCGTGACGAAGGCGGCGATCGCCTGACCCTTGAGGTCGTGCGCCTTGCCGACCACCGCGGCTTCGGCCACGGCGGGATGCTCGACGAGCGCGCTCTCGACTTCCATCGTGCCGATGCGGTGGCCGGCGACGTTGAGCACGTCGTCCACGCGGCCGAGGATCCAGAAGTAGCCGTCCTCATCGCGCTTGGCGCCGTCGCCGGGGAAGTAGAGGTCGGGGCGATCCTTCCACTTCGCGAAGTACGTCTGCACGTAGCGCTCGTCGTCGCCCCAGATCGTGCGCAGCATCGAGGGCCAGGGGCGCGTCAGCGCGAGCAGCCCGCCGCCGACGCCGATCTCGGTGCCATCGGCGTGGAGGAGTGACGCGCTGTAGCCGGGGAGCGGCGTCGTCGCGCTGCCCGGTGTGGTCGCGGTGATGCCGGGCAGGGGGGAGATGACGATCGAGCCCGTCTCCGTCTGCCACCAGGTGTCGACGATCGGGCAACGGTTGTGGCCGATGTGCTCGCGATACCACATCCAAGCTTCCGGATTGATCGGCTCACCCACGGAGCCGAGGAGGCGCAGGCGCGAGAGGTCATGCTTCGCCGGCCAGTGCGCGCCCCACTTCATGAACGCGCGGATGGCGGTGGGCGCCGTGTAGAGGATCGTCACGCCGTACTTCTCGCAGATCTCCCAGAAGCGATCCTTCTCCGGCCAGTCGGGGGCGCCCTCGTACATCACGCACGTCGCGCCGTTGGCGAGGGGGCCGTAGGCGAGATACGTGTGTCCGGTCACCCAGCCGACGTCGGCGGTGCACCAGAAGACGTCGTCCTCCTTGAGGTCGAACACGATGCGCGACGACGTCTCCGCGCCGACGAGGTAGCCCGCGGTGGTGTGGACGATCCCCTTCGGCTTGCCCGTCGTGCCCGACGTGTAGAGCACGAAGAGGATGTCCTCGGCGTCCATCGTCTCCGGCTCGCACCAGATCGGCGCGTGCCGCATGAGGCGATGCCACCAGTGATCGCGTCCTTCCTTGATCTCGTCGAACGCCTCGCCGCTCGTGATGCCAGGGCGGCGCTGCACGACGACGACGTGCTCGATCGACGGCGTTTCCTCGAGCGCCTTGTCGGCGTTGCGCTTGAGGGGCACGACCTGTCCGCGGCGGTAGCCGCCGTCGGAGGTGATGAGGACCTTGCACTGTGAGTCGTTGATCCGGTCGCGCAACGATTCGGGAGAGAAGCCGCCGAACACCACGGAGTGGATCGCGCCGATGCGTGCGCAGCCGAGCATCGCGATCACCGCCTCGGGGATCATCGGCAGGTAGATCGCGACGCGATCCCCCTTCTTCACGCCGAGCGAGCGGAGCACGTTGCCGAACTGATTGACGGCGACGTAGAGGTCCCAGTAGGTGAGGGTGCGCTTGTCGCCCGGCTCTCCCTCGAACACCAGCGCGGCCTTGTTGCGCCGCGCCGTGCGGATGTGGCGGTCGAGGCAATTGACCGACACGTTGAGCTTGCCGCCGACGAACCACTGCGCGTGGGGCGGCTTCCAGTCGAGCACACGCTCGTAGGGAGTCATCCACTCCAGCTTCGCGGCCTGCTCGGCCCAGTACGCCTCGGGGTCCGCGGCGGCGCGCTCGTAGATGCCCGGGTCGTTGGGCTGGGCGGCGGCGCGGAAGGCCTCGGGGGGCTCGAACTTCCGGTGCTCCTGCAGCAGGGCTTCGATGTCGGAAGACATGTGCGGTCGAGTAGGTGATTTGCTGGACCTGCGGCACTCCGACCGAAGGCGCGAAGCGCCGCAGGGAGGAGCGATCGCGCAAACTCGCCGTCCAGCCCAAGCATTCTGCCCAGTGGTCGCGCGCGAGGCAAGCGACAATCGCCATTGACGCGGGTGCGTCGGGCTGTAGCCTACCCCTCGCCACCACAAACCTTCCGGAGGACGGATGACTGGCACAGCCGCGAGCCCCCTCGCGAGTTCGGCCCGCTACGACAATGCGCTGAGCGTCGCGGATGTCCGGCGCGTCATTTTCGCGTCGTCGCTCGGCACCGTGTTCGAGTGGTACGACTTCTACCTGTACGGCTCGCTCGCGGCGATCATCAGCAAGCAGTTCTTCTCCCTCGTGAACCCGACGGCGGCGTTCATCTTCGCGCTGCTGGCCTTCGCGGCGGGATTCGCCGTGCGGCCGTTCGGCGCGCTGGTGTTCGGCCGGCTGGGCGATCTGGTCGGCCGGAAGTACACCTTCCTCGTCACGATCCTGATCATGGGCATGTCGACGTTCATCGTCGGCGTGCTGCCGAGCTACGCGCGGATCGGGATCGCGGCGCCCGTGATCCTCATCCTGCTGCGGCTGCTGCAGGGTCTCGCGCTGGGCGGTGAGTACGGCGGCGCGGCGACCTACGTGGCCGAGCATGCGCCGGACGGGAAGCGCGGCGCGTACACGTCGTGGATCCAGACCACGGCGACGCTCGGGCTCTTCCTCTCGCTGCTCGTGATCCTCGGCTGCCGGCTCTGGCTCGGTACGGAGAAGTTCGAGGCGTGGGGATGGCGCATCCCGTTCCTCGTCTCGCTCGTGCTGCTCGGCGTGTCGGTGTGGATCCGGCTCAAGCTCAACGAGTCGCCGCTGTTCCAGGCGATGAAGGCGGAGGGGAAGTCGTCGAAGGCGCCGCTGCGAGAGTCGTTCGCGCACTGGCCGAATGCCAAGTACGTGCTGATCGCGCTGTTCGGGCTGACGGCGGGGCAGGCGGTGGTGTGGTACACGGGCCAGTTCTACACGCTGTTCTTCCTGACGCAGACGCTGAAGGTGGATCCGCAGACGGCGAACCTGCTGATCGCCGCGTCATTGCTGCTGGCGACGCCGTTCTTCCTCGTGTTCGGGGCCCTGTCGGACCGGATCGGGCGGAAGCCGATCATCATGGCGGGGTTGCTGCTCGCGGCGGTGACGTACTTCCCGATCTTCCGCGCGATCACGCACTACGCGAATCCGGCACTGGCGGCGGCACAGGAGCGGGCGCCGGTGACGGTGACCGCGGACAAGAGCACCTGCTCGGTGCAGTTCAATCCCGTCGGCACGTCGAAGTTCACGTCGCCGTGCGACGTGGCGAAGGCCGCGCTCGTGAAGCGCGGCGTGCCCTACTCGAACAGCGGATTCGTCAACGCCGTCGACGCAGGGAACCCCAATCCGGCTTCGGGCCCGACGCGTGAAGCGGGTATCACCGTCGGGACTACGCTCATCCGTTCGTACGATGCCACCGCCCCCGACGCGAAGAAGCAGGGCGCGGCATTCGACAAATCCCTCGACGGCGCGCTGAAGACGGCAGGATATCCGGCGAAGGCCGCCCCGGAGCAGATCAACAAGCCGATGGTCACGCTGCTGCTCTGGATCCTCGTGATCTACGTGACGATGGTCTACGGCCCGATCGCGGCGATGCTGGTCGAGCTGTTCCCGACGCGGATCCGCTACACGTCGATGTCATTGCCCTATCACATCGGCAACGGCTGGTTCGGCGGCTTCCTCCCGCCGATCGCGTTCGCGATCGTGGCAGCAACAGGGAGCATCTACTCTGGACTCTGGTATCCGATCGTCGTCGCCGTCATCACGCTCGTCATCGGCCTGCTGTTCGTGCACGAGACGAAGGATGTGGACATCGGGCACGAGACGCTGGGGCGGTGATGCGGGGCTGAGGGGCTGAGGGGCTGCGAACACGAAA